>JBDKFK010000055.1:0-3651 GCA_039798745.1 Candidatus Parcubacteria bacterium | reverse complement strand
GATATAGTCAGTGTCATATATCCTTTAAGTGGTAAACCATATTTTGCGTCGTTTAAAAGTGCTCTGAATAATCAAAAAGGAAATTACTATATAATTAAAGTCGGTAGTGCCGACAAAATACAGAATGACAAAATTAACTTTTATAAAGAGTAACTATGGAGTATAAAACTGTAACATTAAAGGAATTTAAGATTATAGGCATCACTATACGGACAACAAACGAGCATGACCAGGCTATGAAAGATATCGGTACACTATGGAATAAATTTTACTTTGACAACATAATGGGAATAATCCCTCAAAAAGCCAATGAAGAAATTATTTCTCTCTATACTGATTATGAAAAAGACTTCACAAAGCCATATTCAGTTATTCTCGGCCATAAAGTAAATAATAATAATTTTGTGCCGGATGGTATGGCCTCTAAAACTGTGCCTGCCGCAAAGTACGCCGTATTTCATGTTGATGGTCAGTTACCGCAGGAGTTGATAAAAGTATGGAAGTGGATATGGAAATCTGATCTTGAAAGGACTTATACAGGGGATTTTGAGGTGTACAAAAAAGAAAGTGAAGTGGATATATATGTTGCGATAAAATAAATCCTTCACTTCAAATTTAGAAAATTAATCATTGTTAACGCACAATTTTTATTATCTATCTTTCTCATAATTTCCTTGCTTTGACTTTGAGATAGAATGTTCAGACTACCTTCCCATACTATTTCTCTATCAATAATAGCCAATTTTCTATGATGGTTCCCACGCAACAGTCTAATATTCACTCCTATTTCAAAGCAACGTAATATCTCATTTGCAGCCTGATCCCGCATATGTTCATCATGCTCTATTGGATCTCTGGTGACAATATGTATCTTTACTCCTTTATATACGAGCTTTTTGAAAATAGGCGATAGTAACTCCATTCGCGACGAGGTGATATAGGGCGATTCTATAATGACTTCTTTTTTGCAGCGTAATAAATCTTCAACAAATTGTTTATAGAAACTTGTTTCATCGAACAATTTGGTATCTTCCAAATTGTTAAGTGTATGTTTCTTATTCCAGAAAAAGATCATGTCAGTCTCCTTTCCTTTGTTATACTTTTGGGAGTTAGTGATCTAATCGCTATTATATCCGGACGTGCAGTATTATCACTAGACACTATATATATCTGCATCAATCTATTAAAAACCACTATAGCCGGTTCAAATAGATTAGCGTTGGGGTCACACTAATCAATTAGTCCTTTATCTTTGAGGTCATTAAGAATAAGTCGGCCTGTAACAGATGTCCTGTCTTTGTCATCCAAGGAGAACCACCCTAACTCTTCGATTTCTGCTGCCGGTTTAAGTTCTCCTTTGAAATCTGCTGTATAACAAGTTATTTTTACAATCGTTCCTTCCGGCTTACCGTGCGCCTGCGCTTCAAATGTGCCATAATAGACAATAGTTTCCGGTTTTAAATCTACTGTAAATTCTTCCTTAACTTCTCTTATCAATGCTTGTTCGTCAGTTTCTCCAGGCTCTCTTTTTCCTCCCGGCTGCAACCAAATATCTTTTCCCCGGGCTCTTGCCATTAGAGCTTTTCTGTCTTTTATCAATATAAATGCCAGTTTATCTATGAATAGTTTTTCCATAATAATAGTATAAGACATTTCCAGAAGTATGGTCATCTCGTAACTACTATAGGTATATATTGTGGTATAATTACCACGATATGAAAATAGTATTTAGCTTGCTAGTAGGAATGTTTTCACTCGTTTCTGTAGCTTCTATTCATCCTGTATCTGCAAAAACTACAGCTACACCTTCTCCGGAAGTAGCGAATATATATGTGGTAACCAGAGTAGTAGATGGGGACACTCTCAAAGTAAATATAAACGGTAAAACCGAAACAGTAAGACTTCTCGGTATAGATGCACCGGAATCGGTAGATCCACGAAGGCCAGTGCAATGCTTTGGTAAGGCCGCGAGCGATAAGCTAAAAACATTTGTGTCCGGCAAATACGTAAAACTTGTTGCTGACAGCACACAGGGCAACAGAGACGTTTATAAACGGCTTCTTCGTTATGTATACCTTACCAACGCAGAGGCTACCTTTGTAAACGGTGAGATGGTAAAACAGGGATACGCGTTCAGTTATAAGCAATACCCGACAAAAATGCTCGCCAAATTCAACGGGTTTGAAATATATGCCCGTGAACATAATCTTGGATTGTGGGGTTCCTGCCCGGTAAGCACATCAAAATCACCAACGCCTACCAAAACAGTAAGAACAACATACATTCCCGCCACTCCCACGCCGGCACCAGAGGTTCAGCAACCCGAGTCAACTAGCGGAGGTGACAAAGATTGTGGAGATTTTTCCAGTCATGCCGAAGCACAGGCATTCTTCCTAGCGCAGGGTGGTCCGGGAAGCGATCCTCATAAACTAGACGGTGATCATGATGGGGAGGCGTGTGAGAAATTGCCGTAAGGTATTACTTACTAACACCGGGGGTCAGTAATTTTGGACACTTTCTCACTCACTCTTAAAAAACTCCACCGCATTGTCGGCCAACTTCTGGGTCGCGGCGGTGATGACGGGAAGGTGGGTGTCCTGACCGAACTCCAGATATTTTTTATCGGCTAATGGTTTTCCATTTATACTCACCATCACGCCCCCCGCTTCCACTACGATCGGATACGCAGCGGCTATCTCCAGACTGCCTTTGCGGGTGCATTCAAGAGTAAGATCCGCCTCATTCATGGCGATGTCGGTGTAGTGATACGAAGAACAGCGTTTGTACTCCATCACATTGTAGCCTTCCAGTTTTTTTGTAAATACTTCGTTGTTTATATCCCAGTACTGATCTATATGTATGCGTGTACTTTTTGTAAGATTATCGGCTTTGGCCGCGTGAATGCGTTCATCCTTTTCTGTACCAAAATGCTTTATAAAAGCGCCTTCGCCTTGTATGCCGTAGAACAATCGCTTTGTCGCGTGTTCCATAACTCCGCCAAAAATATAGTCGTTGTAGGTAGGATTGGTACCGTTGTAGAGGCCAAACATTGTGCCGTATCTGCCTTGGTTCCATTCGGCTTTATATAAATGTGATCCATCAATGCCATCGAGGACGGCGAGATACTGAGGATTATCGGTTATCTTTACTTCTCCGTGTTCTTCGGAGTATACAATAACAGGAATCTGATGCTCTTTTAACACATGCAGCACTGCTTCTTCCGCTTCGTAGTCGCATTTCATAGCAGTGTCTCCGAACTGATTTTTCTGTAAATCTTCTTTGCCGCTTTCGCCCAGTGTGTTGTGCACTGAGAACGCGTTTATTAATGCTTTTATTGCAGTTTCTTGTAGGTTATTCATACGCAGATTATACCACTGGCACCAGTAAAAAAGGAGTCCGGGGGCGTGTGCCCGCGGACTCCTTGGTTGTCTGGTCGCCTAGGCGGCCAGTTTGATTCCGACATTGCCGTGAATGGTGGTGATCATGGGTCTCAGTGACTCGAGTATGAGCTGAGCCATGACCTGCTTTAGGCTCGCAACATCGGTGATGCCGTGCTGCAACCGTTTTCCCACCTTCGTGCCGTATACCTCGTGACCGTTGATAACGGCCACCGGCATAGCAAAACGAGGGCGGAACTCCGGCACCGCGAAC
>JBDKFK010000054.1:0-4312 GCA_039798745.1 Candidatus Parcubacteria bacterium | reverse complement strand
CACCTGGATGGGGCACGATCTGTATCTGCTTCTGCTCCGGGACATCGTCGAATCTGGCACGGCCAGCACCTACGAACGCAAAGTTCACAACGCGCTCATGCGCGCGATCGAGGATGCGGTCGAGCTTTTGGCCAGCAGCCATGTGTGGGGAGGTGTCAATCTTATGTTTCCCGAATGGGCGAAAGGTATGGCACTGGCACAGTTACTGGCAAACTGGTCGCGAGTATCCCAGATAACTGTCGGCCGGCCCGCCATTATCAACTTCCGCGGCACGATTGCGTGGGAGCAGAGGATGGCCTACGATGCTGCCGCGCGCCGATGTGAGGACGAGCTTATGGAACATGGGTTCCAGGGCACAGTTCATGTTTGTGTGGCCGATGAATTCGTACTGATCAGCGCTACTTCACAGTGGCGACCAGATTTCTACGCTGAGGCGCACGACCCCATGTGGGACGACGCGAGCCCCTTCCGGGGACCGTTCGTGGATAGAATAATCTATGATCGCTTCCAGGCGCTGCTCGCCGAGGAACTTTCGCGCGCGATCGCGTATACGCCGACGGCGGAGTAACACCCCCGTTCATGTTGGAACAGTGCAGAGGCTTCTTGGGAAGCCTCTGCCTGCATTTCTCTCCTGGTTATTATTACTTCTTTACCATACAAAAAAGATTCATACAAAAGGTAATACGCATGTCTATCTATTACTTTGCTTCAGGCGAAGCGTCTTTGGGAAGTTGAAGTTTGGGCGAGAAGGTTGCGACAGGGGGAGTTGGTAAGCTCAGCTTCTGAGATTCTTCCTTTGGTTTTTCTTCTGATGTTTCCTTCGGGATTTTAGCTTTAAACTCCTCAAGATCTTTTTGCGCGCGATCTATATCAGCCTGATCCCGGGCGGGATTGAGAAGTGACAATACAGCCTGCATCTCACTCGCAGCTCTTTTGTAATCACCTCTCTGGTATGATGCCCATGCCAGATTGTAATGCGCGTTTGACCAGTCCGTTTTAAGAGACACTGCCTGCTCAAACATGCGGGATGCGTCGTCATAGTTCCCGAGAGAATAGTAAACACCGCCAAGGCTCAGACGATATGCGGGGTTCTGAGGATCAAGAAGTATAGCTCTCTGGTACGAAGACACGGTCCATACATCGGCACCCTGGGCAATATTAAGAACATTCTTATATATCGCGGCAAGATTCTCCCAGTTTGAGGCTTTGGTAGGATGCAGCTGTACCGCGGCTTTTGATTCGGCTATCGCAGCCTGAATGGCCTGTGCAATAGTTTCTCTGTCAGTCTGTGTTATCTCTTCCTGTTTTTTGGATGCAATATTATTGGCAATCAAAAGATTTGTCTGGGCAAAACTTGTTCGGAAGCGGTCGATATAGGGATTAAGCATAATTGCCTGACGTTGATTGTTGTACAGAGCCTGACCGTTGTTCTGAGGAATCGCGTCCAGCGATCGCTTGAAGTAATTTTCAGCAAGATAACTTCTGCCCAAGAAATACCCGCCTGCTCCAAGAATAATCAATCCAAGAATCGCGAAGGCTACTTTTACGGGAGCCAGATGCTCAAGGTTGAGCGATAGTTTCCGCTCTCCGTCAACCGGCACATACTCCCATGCAAGTTTGGCTGCCAGTACATAAAAGAGAAAGAACACATTCAGTGACGGAGGAAAGATGAGAAGTACGATTATTATGTATACAAGCAACACTCTGTTGACGTTATCCTCGTGATGATGTTTTGAAAACGCCAGCTTTATCATGCCTATAAGGATGAGCGCAAATGCGACAAGACCGAATAGTCCGGTCTCAGTCATAATATGAAGAACAGCTGAACGGGAGAGAACAAATGACTGTATCTGCCACAGAGGAGACTGATTATACATTATATCTTTAACTGACGTGAAGATTGCTCCGAAATTGTTTACTCCAACACCGAATATGGCAGACAGGGGATTCTTAAGTATCTCAACTGCCGCATACCATGAAAGTCTGAAAGGAGGTAAGGTAAATGCCGGTGTTCCTGAAGGATTGGTTGTATCGGGTTTAAACAAAGCGTAGGCAGTTATCAATAATGTCACAAATGAAACTAAGGTCATAATTGCAGGGGCCATCATAGAAGAACTGTCTTTTCCTTCACTTTCATTCATGTGCTGGATAAGGATAGTAACCGCGAACATAAAGATGAATCCCAAAACCAGAATGAGATCAAGCTGGCTACCCATAGGTGAAAAGCCAGGATTTTGAAGGAACTGCAGATTGTACGGTAATTTTATATTTTTGAAAGGCTGGAAAAAGTAGGCGATACCTATAACAGACAGGATAATACCGGGTATACCCAACGCATAGAGTATGCCGTGAGCATTTTTTTCATGAGTATGCGGCGTATCAAATCCAAAAAGTTTCAGACGTGAGATATAGAAGTAGACAACCGTTAACGAAAAGATCGCAATTAATCCAAAGTTGGGGTTAAGGAGCGCAACTATTTTATTAGGAGACACAACAAGTATAGAGAGTCCGGTAGCAACAAGAAACAGAATCATCGCGTTATCGAGCGGTTTGTGACTCAGCTTGATTTTTTTTGTCACAAACAGGTGCACAAGAGATACTCCCATGAGAAGAAGAGCTGCAAAACCGAGAAAATAGAGTTTATTGGTTACAAAAAATTCCTGAGTGAACGGCAGGAAAAATAGGGGAAATAACACCAGAAGGACTGTTGCAATAATAGAATGAACGATAGTGATGTTTGAATGGTGGTCATCCATAGGTGTTCCCTAGTTTAATTCGTTTTTTGAACATTGTCAATTCACAAATTAATGAACGCAATCAATCACACAGCCTTGCTGTCCGGCACCACCGGGATCAGTATAATATGTAGTTGTATTACCGTATAAATTTTCGCAGTTTGCGAGGTTGCCGCAGTTGTTGCACAGCCCTCCCTGGAGCACATAAAGGTTTGTATATGAAGAACAATATTGTGTATTTCTTTCCAGATCTATATTCGGACTAGAGACACCCCATGAGTAGTCATAAAAGGGTCCGAGTCCGCATCCATGGGTACAGCCCGACGCAGCTGACGCGGGATCAGCAGCGTTGGATAGTTTGGTATATATACGATACCAGCTAGGATGGGTAACATTATCTACGTGATAGAGGTAAGTCTTAGACGCATACTCAGGATCACACGGAAGTACCGGAAGGTACTCAGCAAACTCCGCGGGTGTCTCGACCTTTCCGCAGATGTTGCAGGTGGTCTGACCGTTTGAATCAAAGCAAATTTCATCGGGTGTGGGGTAGCGTTCATTATCATTGTAGAAGTCTTCGAGCGAGCTTTTTAAGCGGGTGAGGTCATTTTTACGCTGAGTATCCTGTCCTTTACCGACCTGATTTTTGAGGTTAAAGGTAAGCGGGTAAGATACGATAATAAGCGCAATGATGGCTATAACCAATATTACTTCAAGCAGAGTAAAGCCGGATGTACGTGACGACATATTTTCATTGTATCTCAAAGAGCATTACTTGACAATTAATTTCTGAGTTAATAAGATTAATAATAATGATTACTAAACACCAGTGGGTTGGTTTTGGATTGGCCATAATTACTCCGGTAATCTATATCTTCACGATTCATTCAGCCACTAAGCAGTATAGTTTTCCTCTGGTTATTTTTTTCCTCATCCTTTCTATTAGTGCTTATCTTTTCAGGAGAAATAATATTATTTTACTCACATACACAGTAACGGTTTTCATTCTTTTGCTTGTGGGTACAACAGGCTGGTACTTTTCCCCTTTTTTCAACTGGATTTATCTTCTGGCAATAGCGCTTGCCTTTCTGTTTCATCCTAACGTTTCGACTTTATTCATCATTGTTCTTTTGGCCCTGTTTTTACCCAATGTAGGATCAATCGATACGGTGCTTGATATGTTGCTCCTCATGTCTCTTGCGGCTATTATTCCCCTCACTTACTTTCTTCGCAATGAATATCTTCGCCTGAAAGAAAATGAAAAGAAAATATTGGTACTTGAACAGGAAAAAGCGCACTTCAAAGATACTCTGGAAGAGGTGCTCGCTAACAAGGTAACCAAATTCGCGGTAGATCTGCGTGAGCCGGTAAACGATATTAAGCAGCTGGCATATTTCAATAAAAACACAAAGACAGCCAAGGATATTGAAAGCAGTCGTAAGAAGATTATTGATCTTGCAGAGAAATCTCTTGATTTGCTGAAGACATTTGAAGAAAAAACAACGGGTAAAAAGCTGGTAAAAACTCCAAGCCGTTAAAAGCTATATATATAGTATATTATAGTGATTACTTAAGGA
>JBDKFK010000053.1:0-4370 GCA_039798745.1 Candidatus Parcubacteria bacterium | reverse complement strand
AAAGACATCCTGACAAAGGATGTGCTTGACCGCATCTTTGCGAGAGACTTTATCCCGGCTCGTTCCGACGACAACTGGGAAAAAGGTCTTCTTGCTACGGTTCGGAGCCTTCACCGTGTGGTGATGGATCCTGAGGCGGAGGAGCTCAAGACGCCCAAAAAAAACCCATGGGTCGCCATTATAGTTATCGCCTTTGTGATCGTAGTCGGCCTCATGGGAGGTTTCAGCGGTGCTAACGGAACGCGGACGCGCACTCGGACAACTACACATCACCGCTCAGGTGGTGGTGGTCGCTCCAGTGGCGGCAGCAGTACCTAACGCCCACAACGTCTCGCTTTGTTACTCCGTTCACCGTAAGGCTGAACGGAGTAACATCTATCTATAGTTACAATACTGACATTGTGAGTAGAGATAGATTTATTCGTAGATCAGAAGAACCGCTTCGGCGATTTCTTTCATTGTTTTTCGTTTCTTCATCGCTTCCCGTTGCATCATCTGATATGCCTCTCGCTCTGTCATCTTATTCTTCTTCATAAGTACGCCTTTCGCACGCTCTACAGTTTTTCGCTCTTCAAGTTTCTGCTCAAGGTCGTCGACTTTGCGGTCGAGGACAATCTTTTCAAACGCTGAGGCAACAATCTTAACAATTGCCTCCACCGTTTTTACCTGCTCAGAAGAAAATGCGTATGGTTTTTTATTCTGCAGATTTATTACTCCTACAACACCTTCCTTATCCAGAATGGGTACCGATAAAAATGCCTCATAGGTATCTTCCGGCAAGTTCTCGAATGTTTTAAACCTCTCATCTTCATAGGCTTTCTTCGTAAGTCTCACCGTTTTTTTATGTACGACTACCCATCCTGTTATCCCCTCGCCTTTTTTCATAGTTATCTTTCCCATAAGCTCTGTGTGGGATTTTTTCGAGCCTACGAGAATGAGCTCTTTTGTGTGTTTATCGTAAAAATATATAAGGCAAGAATCAACAGAAATAAGTTTCGTAAGAAGAATAATAAGCTTTTTCAGGAACTCTCTGAAATTATATGACTCAAACACCACAAGCTGTGAAAGCAGATTTACAATCTGAACCCATGAGGTCTGTGTTGACATAATAGTTCACTATTATACCAGTTAGATCATTCCCGCAACCTGTCTTCCAAGCTTTACCGCATAATTTGTACCCCGGTCATACGGGTAAGTCATATCTAGATTAGCAATGTAGAAGCCTGGTACAGGAGTCTCAAAATCTGGTTTACTTTTTAAAAATTTCTTATCAAAAATAGGCTGAGCGAAAGGCGCTTTAAAGATAAAATATTTATCATATGAGCCGTCGTAATCTTGCTTAAGTTTTTTCAGCTGAGGTACGTAGTGAGCGAGAATCTCTTTGTCACTCATTTTTACTAATGGATCACTCCCCTCTACATAATTGGCCATATAGAGCAGATTTTTATTACCATAATGTTTCTTATCAACTAAATTTGTGTGCTGCGCAACCAACATTGCCGATAACTCAGGCACGCAGATATTAAGCCAGTATTCCTTTGCCAATATGGGTTTTTCTGTCTGAAGAATGAGACAGACAGCATGCAGATACTGAATGTTGCGGAGATTCTGCAGGAATTCTGCGGGAAATAGTGCCTGCGTTACATTTGCCAGCACAGGTGTGGGTAACGTTGAGACGACACGATCAAATACCTCTTTTTTCTTCTTGGTAGGTGCCCCTTCCTGAATCGTTAGTATAAACTCTTCACCTTTCTTTTCAATACTCTCGACAGCTACTGATTTGCAGATCTTCACCCCTTGCTTTATCAATGTCTGCTCTAAATGATCTATAAATACCTGAAATCCGCCTTTTACATAGCCCAGCTCTTTGGTACGCTTGGTGATACGTGCCCAGATAAAAGACGTAAGTATTTTCCCCGCATATTTTCCGAACTTTTTCCGAAACAGCTCTCCAAACATCACTTCATATGCGTGCTCTCCCATTGCCACTTTCAAAAAGTCCTGTGCAGCATATTCTTCGTACACAGGAAGAAAGGGTATAAACTTGAGAAAGGCGAGTACAGCTCCTGTTCGAACGCGCTCAGGAATACTGAGTAATGGAAAACGGAGCAGATCCACCGGAGTGTCCAGAGGAAATGTGCGACCCTGCGAACCCACGTTGTAATATGAAGCGGTTATCGGAGACTTAAACATTATGTTTTTGAAACCAGTGTCATCGGCCAGACCCAGTATATCGCTGTCATTAGAAAAAAGATGATGATATGCCCGTTCTATATACCAATCCCATTCTTTCTCTTTAAACCCTGCAGCTAGTCCTCCAAGTACAGCGCCACGTTCATACAATGTTACATCGTGACCCTTTTTGGATAAATCATGAGCGGCAGCCAAACCGGTAAATCCACCGCCCAGTATAGCAATCTTCATAGTGTTTCATTATACCCGAAGCCATTATAGATAATTACCGTGCAATTAACGCATTATTCCCGTAATTCTTTTGGGACCTCCATATTTGTATATACAGAAGACTGTACAATAAGGTCGCCCCTGCAAACTGATGTGACAGGATGAGAGGCGTGGTTATACCTGACACAAGCGAGGGGGATCTAATGTTAAGAGCCACCAAAATATAGGTAAGATAAAAGAGAATACCGAGACTCGTATGCTCTTCGCTGTCGTAATAACGCACGTAGTAATGAATAAAAGGAAACAGGAGAAATACAAAATGATGTTGCCAGGAGAGCGTGTCTATCAATACCAGCGCGGATAGAATAACCGCAAGAAGATCGTTATCTGCTACTTTTTTCCTTGCCAGTAACATAAGGGATCCAAACATAAGAAGTATAGCCCCACCTGATATATTCTGTCTTGTTGGAATATCTGTCACGATACGGGAAACAAAACCAAGAATACCTTGGTTGTAATAAACATCTCTCCCTGTTGTTACCATAAGTTCAGGGATGACGTGCTGGATGTAATACATGTGAATAGATGCACCATAAAGAATGACGGACATGGCTAAAAATATCAATCCAACGATCATAGTGGAGATAAGAATATGAACCTGTTTTCGCAGTAGGTAGTAAAAAAGTACAAAGAGAAGCACCGGTTTCAGGATAACTGCGATTGCAGTAAGTATCACACATACTCCATGCTTCTTATCTTTATACCAATAACCAACAAGAATAAACAGAAGAGCAATAAGGTTACTTTGCCCCATACCAATAGTAAATTTTGTGGGAAACGCGAAAACAAACAAGGCAAGAACAATAAGAAAAGAATTTACCGCAATTTTACCGCATATTATCCGCAGAGATGTATATACTAAGCCACCTATACTAACGATACTCAATGATAGAAATATAAACTGCGCAATAACATACGGCAAAAAGGTGAAAGGTATATATAAAAGTGTAGTAACCGGCGGGTACGCGAAGAATGTATAGAGGTTTTTATTTGTGTAAGGATTGGCATGATGAAGGAGATTTTTGGTTGAAAAATAAAGAACGCTAAAATCCGGCGCCAGTGATGTCGCAATATGAAAAAAAGCGTAACCAAGATAGAGGAGTGCTAAAATACACAATGCTATAGCAGCAGAATGAGGAATGGATCGATTCAATTTCATGCTGACATTATCTCATAGAAGAAATAATAATCGAGAGAAACAATATGTACGGGGCTGGTAAACAGCCCCGTACATGATCGCGTTTAGGCGATTGTGCAAGACATGGTCAGCAGCGTGACGGGCTTGACCCGTGTTTCCGTTCCTCGCAGTACAACCGCGATTTGATGAGTTCCTGGAACCCGTGGCGCCTTAGCCAGAGGAATACTGAAAACTCCGCCCGGCTTAATAGTACCGCCACCTACGTAGCGTCCGTCATACAGGAGCGCCAGTGCCGAAGCTACAGGTAACTCAGTTGTTCCTGCAACCGTAAGCACTTGTTTTTCCGTCGGACAAGCAACTACCTCTACTGTTGCGGTGGGTACCGCGCTAGCGGTTGCTTGTGCCGTCGGCGTATCAATCGGCGTTGCGGTTGGAATTTCGGTTGGTACCGCTGTAGGCGCCTGTGTTGGCACAGCCGTTGGAGTATCAGTGGGGGGCACGCTTGTTGGCAGTTCTGTCGGTACTGCCACCGGGGTTATTGCCTGCCCGGGAACCGTAGGAATTGGTTCATAGGTTGGTTCAGTTGGAGTCGGTGTCGCCACATTGGCTACATAGACTTCCGTATAATATTCATACACACTTACGCCAACCAATGGCCAAAACACGACACCTCCCAGCATGAGAAATGCCGCGAGAATTGCCAATACGTGACTAGCTACAAATTTCATAACCCTCCCTTCTATTAAGAAAGCCCCCCACCAGACGGCGG
>JBDKFK010000052.1:0-4726 GCA_039798745.1 Candidatus Parcubacteria bacterium | reverse complement strand
GAATTTTCATAGTGATAACGAGGTTTTATTCTATGAGAGCCTTCTCTTCTTCTGAAGCAATAACTCTGAAGCCGACGTGAGACTGCCCTGCAAAGAAAAGGCCTTCACCGACGGATGCGGAAAGCAAGAAATGCTTCTCTCCGCCAGTAAGATAAAATGTGTCTGTTATTCTATCAACAGCCGCGGTGGACTGTTTAAGAATAATCTGCAGACTTGAGTTTGTTATGATAGCTTTCCCTTCTTCGGTAGATAAAAAATCCTCCACATCCTGTGTTATGGTTGTCATTCCCAGCAAATATTTACGCGCTCTCTTGGCGAAGTTGTGAAGATATGCTCCCGAATCTTTATTCTTTATCAGATACCACGCCTCGTCGACAATAAGAACACGCCGTCGTTTTTCTTTACGCACTCTATTCCATATATAATCAAGCGTTATGTACATAGCTACAGGTCTCAGATTTTCCTCAAGATCTCTGATGCCAAATACCGTAAGCGCGTTTTTAATATCAAAGTTTGACTGCTGATTAAAAATACCAGATGCTGATCCCTTTACAAACTTTTCAAGTCTGTCAGACATCTCTTTCGCTTCTGCAGTTTCCATACCAAGAAAAATTTTATATAAATCTTCAAGCAAAGGCGGTGGGGTTTTAAATGTTGCCGGATCTTGAGTAATTCCTTTTTCTCTGTACGTAAGCACCAGTGCTCTATCCAAAAGCGCGTCCTGAGCGGGAGTAAGGTCTCCCATGATAACCCTCATCAGGGAGTGTAGATTGAGGAGTTTATTGGTAAGCTCATCCGGTTCGGGATTATCAGTCGCCAGATCAAACGGATTAATCTTATATGCCGATTGTTGTGAAAACTCCACAAACTCTCCACCCATAGACTGAGTAAGTTTCTTATATTCGTTTTCAGGGTCAAGAATAATAACATGCGTATCCATCATAAGTAAACGGGCGCATTCAAGCTTTACAAGGAATGATTTACCGCCTCCTGATTTACCAAGAATTACAGAGTTAGCATTTTCTAAGGTAAACCTGTCAAAGATTATGAGACTGCCATCGTGTTGATTGATTCCATACAGTATTCCTTCGTTACGGGTAAGGGATGCTGTTGAGAAGGGAAACGTCATGGCAAGAGAGGTGGAATCCATGTTTCTCCACACACCTAATTTATCATAAAACATTGGCATCGTTGATTTAAAACCTTCCTCCATCTCAAGAGTAGCTTTACGGGATATTATAAGGAGCGAGGACAGCGTAGAATCTATCTGTTTCGATATCTGCTCCATCTCATCAAGAGAATCTGTAGGAATTGTTATATACAGTCCAAACTGAAAGAACCGTTCCGACCCTTTTGCCAACTCTGCCTGCAGCGCGAGCGCATCGTCAAGAGCTACCTGTACGGTCGGGTCAACTACTTTTCCTGCTTTCATGTCGTTCTCTATCGTAGCCTCCATTTCCGCGATCTTGGTACGCAGTTCTTCAAGAACTGTTTTTGCCTCGGTAGGATAAATGTACATCGAAATATAGAGCGGATGATCGAACGTGATAAGCGAGTACAGCCAGTTAGCACCAACATAGCGGGGATATCCCACTACATACAATGTGCGATAAAACTTATCGTCAATCTTTACATGGTTAAAATCAACTTCTACGAACGACGGGGCAATAATATCCTTTACACTGACCGAACCCTTTGACAACACTTCTGCAACGCTCTGCGCACTGGCAGGAACGGTGCCACTACCGCCGTGTTTTCCTCCAAACATGTTAAATAGATTGAACATAGTTATCCGCTCGTCAATACCACATCGGTATAACTTTCAACTGGAGCAAGCTGACGGCCTGTAGCCGATGGGTTGTATAGATTGTAATAGAGGTCTACCAATTCTTGTTTTTGAAGTACCGAAGCCCTCAATCCCACTTTTGCCAGAAGACGCAGTAAATGGTCACGTTTGGGATACAACGAAGTCTTGGCACGGCTTATGACATATTCTTTATGCAGACCTCTCGTATTTACACCGCTGACACCAAGCTCAAGGGGCGAGAAAGGTACCGTGAAAAAGAATCGTTTTTCAAGCACTGTGTTTTTCTTGACGATATTTTTAATGAACTCTTTGTATGTTGAAAGACGGGTACGTATGAGGTCATTCTGCTGAATCTTAATTTTTCCATCAAGATACTCAATGTATGAAGATATGTCTATACGTTTTGAAAGAATAAGAATCTGCACCGGAAACGATAGGGAGTTCAGAAGACTGCCGTATGAGTATATAATAGAAGCCTGTTCTTCCTGCGAAAGAAGCCAGAAGTTTACCGCGCCAATCTCAATAGCGATAGACGCAGAATAATCTTTCAATAAAATTATGTCGTCTTTAACATCTTCTATCTCAATAAATGTTTGTGTCGAAGCTTTAATTGGTGAGGTTGGTTTTTGTACAGGCATAAATCAAACTACGAATGTGTATTATCATAACATTTCTTTTGAATACACGTCAAATACAGCCGGCTTCCCCTGGTCGATGTGCACATTCATTGTATCAAAAAAATAACTTCCGTTCGGATCTTTGACTTCAAGAGTATAATCTCCCGTCGCCAGCGGGTTAAAACTGGCAAACATACCATGCGGATTTGTCTTTAGCAGACGTAAAGAACTTCCTTTGCTGTCTTTTATATATACCAGAATACCGGGTACAGGAATTTTTTTGTTATTTTTTATGGTTCCTATAATAAACGGATGCTTCGTTGACGTCATTACTGGCGGCGGTATGGTCGGTGTATTTGGAGGAGGAGCAGCTGGCTGCGGAGGCGGCATTACGGAGGTACCTGCCATCTGAGGAACATACGGAGCACGTGTCACGGGCGGTGCAGCAGGGGTGGTTTGTCTTGCTGCCGCTGCCTGCGCGGCTACCTGAACTACGGGGTGTGCCATTTTCGGTTGAACCGCCGTTGCCAGTTGGCTTGATGGTTTTCTCAGGAGCGACTGCATTGTTTTTTTGCGATGATCAACTGCTTCCTGCTTTTGAGTCGTCGCGAGATAGGCCGCTAGCTTTTCCCGTGATTCTATATGAGCAAGCACCTTATGCGGATCTGTGACGAAGTATAGATTCTGGATAAGATAAAAAGGCGGATTGTGTTTATGGTACGTGTACTGAGTGGGTGAGTTAAGTCGTTTCCACAAATTCTTGATCCACTGATCTAATGGCCTATCCTGGTAAGGAATAAACGCCATAACAGCGCCTATACCAAAAATAAGAAGCGCAAGAATTACGTTAAGGATCGGTATAGGAAACAGCTTGTACACAATAAACGCGGGGGGGATAAACGCCAACAGATACAAAAACTGGTGGAGCGTCATGAATCCGATCAGTTTAAACTCAAAGGTAGTGATCTGTCTTGGTATCGGATGCTGTTCCATGCTATTAAGTATAGCGTAGATTTACGAGAGGAGGAATGGCAGATATGCCATTCCTCCTGCACTCGTTTAGCGGTACATGATGGGTTTTTCTTTTTGAGGAAGCAAAAGACTCATCTTTCTGCTCTTTTTATTTATGCGTTCTACAAATACTTTCACTTTTGAACCGAGCGCAAAGTCTTCATCACCGGCAAGTTTGCTTACATGAATAAGCCCTTCAACACCGGGTTCCAGACGTACGAAATACCCATATCGTTCTTTACGGATGATTTCGCCTTCAATCTCTTTATCTTTGGGATATTTGGTCTCGATTTCTTCCCACGGATCGATGGTGAATCGTTTCAGTGACAGGTTAAGTTTGAGATCATTTTCATTTTTCTCAACTACCATCACTTTTATTGCTTCGCCTGGTCTTACATATGAAGACGCGTCGCTTACTTTCTCCCATGAAATCTCGGATATATGAACAAGGCCTTCAACTCCCTCGACTTCACAGAAAATACCAAACTCTGATACGCCAAGAACTTTTGCCTCATATACTTCACCTATCTTTATCTCATTGAATCTATCTTTCAGATCTTTCTGAGATATTTTAAGCGCGGCTGCTTTTTGAGAAACAACCAATCTGTTTTTTGCCTGATCTACTTCAAGTACCTTTACTTTTATCTTCTGTCCTTCTAATTTTTCAGGGGCTTCAAGAAAATCTCCGGTTAGCTGAATCTTCGGAATAACTCCACGGATACCCATGAAATCAATGAAGACTCCGCCCTTGCCGTATTCGCCACAGACAACTTCAATCTCTTCTTCTTTTTCTTTTTTATCTTTAAGAATATCCCATTTACCTTTTTCAAAGAATCGTCTCATAGAAACTACGGGGAATCCCTCTTTTGACTCTTCTGAGATAATTCTCACCCGGACAGCGTCGCCGACTTTAAGGTATGGTAAGTATGTTGAGATTTCTTTCACTTCTTTATCGCCCAGGACTGCGTACGCTTTGGCGCCGACATCAAAAAGAACACCTCTTTTGGAAAGAGATACTATCTTTGCTTCTGTTTCTTGTCCTTTCTTTATTGTCTGAAGGGTTTCCAGTTTAAGAAGAGCATCCATAGGATGTACGGATGTGGGGTTAGTGTCTTGCGTTTTTGTTTTTTTTGCCATCTGTTAAAATCCTCCTTTTTTATATAGTATCTTAGGCTTAATAGTCTTGGAATTATATTAAGAAATACAAAAGATACGTCCCTTTAGAACGGGATGTAATACTATACCAAACAAGTTTTAAAAAAACAAGAGAAATACTATATGTATGTAGATA
>JBDKFK010000051.1:0-4796 GCA_039798745.1 Candidatus Parcubacteria bacterium | reverse complement strand
GTTCCGTATTGATCGACGTGGCCGCGTTTTGGTCGAGTGTCGGCTCAACAGCCGGCGTTCCTTGCTCCGCGAGCATGTCGCGGATTCGCTGGAAAATGCTCATTTTGCACCTCCTGATTCATGATCGCGATGTCCCAATTTGGGACTTCAACCGGATTCCAGTTGCCAGAGACAGAGAAACGAGACTTGGTCTTCACTAGGCCTCCTTTCAACGAGTCTCCTTGCGGAGACACAATACAGTCGTTCTGATTTGCCCGTCAGAACTGTTTCGGGTGTGTCTCACAAGCACGGGGTGTGCTGTATGAAACGATGGCCATGTGTTTCAGATACGGTTCTGGCCAGAAGCCCGTATCCTACTCACAAAGTGAGGAGGGAGAGAATACATATAGTTATTCCCTTTCTCCTCACTTTGTAAGATTTATATCGCTCTCTCGATTGTTAAAGAACACAGGACCATGTACACGGCCAGTATCAAGCAAATGATACCTGCATATACCGATCCAGTTATATTTCAAAACTTCTCACTGAGGTACACATTTCAGTGTCTACCTCAGAGTCAAAGTATCGAGAGAAGCAAATGTCAGAATATGCCACCAGGCGCCGAATGGCGCCTGGTAACATATCCTGCAAACTTAGGGCAGAAGTATCACGTTCGCAGTCAACGACTGCAGCCTGTCGGCGTTCCCATGTGCGTAGATCTCACCCTCCGGCAGAAGCCGGAATGCGATCATCGCAATCTGGAAACCATGATAAAACGCCCATGTCGTGTCCTCGGCCGGCGTGCGGTTAGTTGGGGTGAGCGGTATGAGATTCCGCTCGAGGATGCCATCGGTATCATAGTCGATGAGACATGGCTTCATCGCCTCCAATACCGATAAACACGATATCGCTCCGATCATCAGACCGTCGCGGTAGGCTCGTGTATCCCAACATCGGGCTGCTGCCAGTGTTTTTTCGGGTTCTGGGTAGAACTCAATCGGGCAGTTGAGCACGCGCCGCTCTTCGCAGAGCGAGTAGAGCTCATGATTCGGCCCAACCCGAACAAGCACTGGTTCAGTGATTCGCCAGCTTGAGCGCATGAAAGGTACCAGGCCCAGCTCCCAGATGGGTTCAGGCTCGCACCTTTTTTTGGCGCTGAAGATAAACGCGCCAGTTGATAGGGAATCCAAAGCGATTAACCCGGCCACAAACGGGCCCAAATGGGTCTCTCGCAGAGACAGCGACCCTACGGGCGTGGGTCGATGCATAGCGACCTCCTTTTCCTAGATCCAGAATCCAAGCACGAACAAGTTCACGATGCGATGTCCATAGAACATTACAAGGTGAAACGCGTGCCGGATCCGTGGCAGGTCAATGCCCAGCACGAATGGCTGGACGTCAGGCGTGATGTCCCCAGGGATCGTGTCGCCGATCCACCAGTCCAGCGGGTGTCCGCCGGGCAGGTAGAGCTGTTGCATAGCTTCGGTTGCATCATCCACCTGTTGAAATTGAGGTGTGATTTGCATTCTAGCCTCCTTTCGAACTACGGGTGATCTGCCTCCAGCCAGGCGGCTGTTGCAGAGTAGAGGAGTGTGGACTCATTTCGGCCTCGGGTTTGTCCACGCAGGACCCGGGCTATAGCTCATAAGATGAGTAGTAAAGGTATTATAGATTGCCACGGCCCTCTTGTTTAGGGGCCTCGCAATGACATACTTATTGATATCCTTACTGCTCATCTTTTGAGCCTATTTTTGCTTCTCTCGATTATAAATGTTCAGCCTAGTTTTATTGCGTTTCAACGCACAAAAACACAGGCACTGTATCCGCCTTCGCTATAGCTATAGTAGCTTCGGCGGATAATTGTCAGTAAGCCTCGCGAAGCGAGGCAACTGACACTAAAAAAAACCCTCCGATTTGGAGGGTTTGTATTTATCAGTCAATATCGCCCCCCGCGAGCTAAGCTCGGGTAATAAAGAGGACAATAGCGAGTGATAAATGGCTGTGCATCGTACCAAAAATTGTAACAGATTCTCAGAGGCTTTCAAGGTGTATTTACAGGCTAATTATACACAAAAAATAAGTATTTCCTTATTGATGCGTCAAATCAGGGGTTAGTAATGTGGAGCACCTGATTTAAGAAGTATGCAATCAATAGGTATAGATGCCGGTATCCCGGCTACAAACAAACTGTTGCATGTAAAGGTGCCCGACCAAAAGTTGAGGCTAGCATAAGCATAACCCCTTTGACCCTATAGTATAGCATGTTGACATGCGTAAATCAAGCTATTATATTGCTCAATTATTTACCTATAGCAAATAACAAACATAAGGCTAGTATATCGAATTACCAGGCTCGCTACACGTTCTTTTTCTTGAATACGCTTATAATCTCACGGATAGCCGTTTCTTCGTCACCTTTCAGGATGGCGTTCGTTGTGCAGTTTTTAAGATGATTCTCGAGTATAAGGTTATCTGTCTCCTTTAACGCCTTCTGTACCGCCTGCGTTTGGTGCAGAATACTGACACAATGATCCTGGTTTTCGACCATTTCTATTACTTTTCTCAGATGGCCTGCTGATATTTTCATCCGGTGCAGAATACGTTCCTGAATATCTTTTGATTTACGCATAATTTATCCCCCCCATAGGGATATCATAGCAGACAAAAATCATCGTGTCACATCGTGTTCTATTTGCTTATTTCTACCGGCAGTAATAAGTATTTCCCTTCGTGTTTCAGGTGGCAGATCTTTGGGCACTTTTATCGTCCCGGCCTGCTCAAGCAGGAGTCCATCAATTATCTGCTTGGCAACTATTGCTTTAGCCTTGGGCAGATACGAAACTTCTAGTATCTGACTTGCTCCGTCTATGCTCGTTCGTCGCTGAATATCGATAGAAGCAAACACAGGACCTGTATTAAGAACTATGCTGAATAAATCCTTTATAAGAATCGTTTCTGTTGAAGCGACCTTGAAGAATGTAGTACGTATTACTGTAATTCCTCCCTCTTCTACACTCAGTTTGCAGGGAAAAAATTTAAGAGGCCAGACGCTTTCTACTATATACAGCGTTTTATTCATATCCTGCATGGGAAATGTGTTTCTAAAGATAGAAGTCTGAGCGGATGTATGAGTATTTGGAGGAACCATTATGGGAGCATACTGTTTCTGCAGACCGTCTAGTTTACCTGCCGCAAGATAAAGCAATCCAATGGCAAACAATATAATACCTACAAATATCGCGGTTTCCCCAATCTGCAGACCGGGAACTACCAGAAGAATGGCAGCTCCAATCACCAGAATAAACGCTGCTACTATGAGAATAAGGACCTGAACAATCTTCATAGAATGATTATACACTTTAATTAGACAATATGTTGATGTGACAGTCTATAATACGCATTTTCGACTCACTCATTGTGTATATAGGTATGAGTGCTTTATAATGAGTACATGGCTCCAGAAAAAAAGACTACAATCACTGTGAAAGGAATGCACTGTGACGCCTGCGATATACTTATAAAAAAGAAATTTTTGGAGGAAGATAATGTCGTACAAGTCTGTCCAAATCATGCGGATCAAACGGTAGAAATTACTCACAAAGGCACTCTTAATAAGAGCGCATTGAATAGAAAAATTTCACAGTACGGATATTCGATTTCAGAACACAATAAAGCCCTAAAGCAAGAGCCGTTCATAAAAAAAGCTGGTGAAGCAACCGCTATCGCCTTACTGCTTTTAATCGCTTATTATTTTGCTCAGGAGCTACGTCTTACTTCATTTCTCGGCGTTTCCGGACAGATGAACTATGGAACAGTATTTTTACTTGGCTTCATAGCCTCTTTATCTACCTGTATGGCCACATCTGGCGCTCTGTTTTTGTCAACGGTAGGCAAACTGAAAAAAACATCAGCGTCTTTTAGAGAAAATATTGTTCCTGCCATAAGTTTTAATATAGGCAGAGTCCTATCATACGCAGTATTTGGATTCATCGTTGGAGCGGTTGGAAATTCGCTTGTGAGTTCGCTGAATGGGGGAGCGATACTGAATATTTTTATTGCAGTTATTCTATTCATAATAGGGCTCGATATGCTCAAGTTATTTTCACTGAGTTCTTTTACAAGAATACCGTTTACCAAAGGCCTTTTTTCTTATCTGGAAGAACGGTTAAGCAAAAATCCCAAAAGAACAGCCTTTATACTTGGCGCGATAACATATCTTTTGCCGTGCGGATTCACGCAAACTGTGCAACTATACGCGCTGGGTCTGGCAAACCCTTGGTTAAGCGCTCTTACCATGATGTCATTTGCGCTTGGCACGGTCCCGGTATTGCTTATGTTTGGTTTTGCTGCGTCATTTTTGCAGTCAAATATATATAAACAGATAGCAAAGGTATCTGCGGTCGTGATTGTGCTTGTGAGTCTTAGTTATTTTTCAAATGCGCTTCGTTTATATGGTTTTACTCTGCCAGGACTCGATAGTATATCGGCAAAAGAAAAGGCGGTCACGAATGTGCTCATGAAAGATGGGTACCAGATAGCAACTATGAATGCCAATGCCAGAGGCTATTATCCTAATACATTTACCATAAAGCAGGGAGTTCCGGTACGGTGGGTAGTGAAAGGGGAGAATATATACGGATGTCAGGGCGAACTGGTAGCTCCCAAGATCGCGGTGCAGAAGATTCTTGCTACCGGTGAAAATGTCATAGAGTTTACACCCAAGGAAAAAGGGCTCATTTCCTTCTCTTGTACTATGGGTATGTTTCAAGGCCGCTTCAATGTAATCTAATACCTTCATTATTGATATCTATTTATAT
>JBDKFK010000050.1:0-5303 GCA_039798745.1 Candidatus Parcubacteria bacterium | reverse complement strand
GCTTCCGGTGAGTCTTAACCTGTTTCTCAACCACATCCGGTTCGAGAGCTGGTTGAGGTCGAAACGCAACGCGCAGAGTTCACGACTCAGCGTGTTGACGCTTATCGGAAACAGCAACATCCACGATCTCGTTCGTGAGTATCTCAACGCTCTGGACGAAGCCCGTCGGAGTGAGCAGGCATGGGCGTACTACCCAGCGCTCACCCTCGATGAGGTTCCGTCGGAAGTCGTGGTAATGGCTGAGTGGGCCAACGACCTCCGTGCCGAAGCTGAGCGGCTTCTCGCCCTGTGCGAGGCAGCCCTTCAGGTGGAGGCCGGTGCCTACAGGCGCCGGGGAATCTACGCCATTTTCGGCGCCGAGTATGAAGGTGCGTGTCTCTGTGGGGCGCGTTGGGAGCTAGAGGCAATCGCCAGACAGATCCAGGCAGCCGCGCAGGATGACGCTCGGTATTCGGAAGCGCTGAAGGGCTCTTACACCAATCGACAGAACGCCGAAACGGCGCTAACGCAGCTCAACGTGCGGCTCGTACCAAAGGGCACGCCGGTGCTGATGCGCTACCGTTTCTTGCTGGTCGGCACCTACGATCTGAGCGTCTTTGTCGACGCGCAGAATCCCGACGATGCCATCAGCAATCTGCGCGACGAAAAGGTAGTGTCGGGGGATACCCCGCAGGCTAAACGGCGCGCGAAGCAGCAAGGCCGTGATGGCTGGTGCCACTGGGGTTATGAAGAGTTCATGGGGGCTTTGGCCCTGGTGACGCTCGACGGCCCTATGTATTCGGCTACCTACCATTCGACATTGGTGATGCGCGAGCTGCCGTATGTGGAAGGCCCCGAGGCCAGCTACATCTTCACGATTAGCAGTGCTGGCTCGTTTGGGGGTACATTCTCGTGCCTGATCCGAGCTACCAGCTTCTATGCCGCCCTCGATCAGGTTCTGGGCGGACAGAAACAGCTCATGGATCAAGGTGGCGATCCATTCAACTTCAACGTGGAGTCTGACGTGCTCGCCCGCCTGGCGACACTCACCCCCACCAACCTCATGTCGCATTCTGACTACTGGCGCATCCGCTGCCAGGTGGCAGAGTAGAACGTTCGCACATCGGAACGGGAAGAAAGGAAACTAAGTGCACTCGCTGCGCATAGATAAATTTCTAACCGTATAATGGACGGGGGATGTAGCATTACATCCCCCGGCCTTTTGCATATATTTGGTAACAGACACTGTCTGGTACGAAATGTATCTAAAAGCACTTTTATAATTACTCTTTTGTAGACGGGAGACACTACACAACCACCCCACAGTTGTATTTTGCCTCCCGTCTATAAGGGTTCGCGTGCTTACAGACCACGCGAATAATAAATCCCTGTCTGCTTATCCGAAGCCGGACCCAATCCGGCTATGTTTCACAGTATCTGGCTATGCCAGATCGAAAGGAGTGCCCCATGACTCATGAAACCCCCGAGCGAACATTCCGTTTCCGACTGGTGGGAATGTACCAGCTGGATACTCCTGTCGCGGCGGCTGACTTGGCGACTGCCAAGGACAAGCTGCGCCGGGAAGAGCTTCCTGACGGTGTAGACACACCACAGGAGCGCGGTCGTCGTCGTGAGCATACGTATGGCAGTTGGATACCCAGGAGTGTAGACGACTATATGTCGGCCCTCACCGACCTGGCGCCCGATGTTCCCATCTACGACAGCGACTACGGCGTGACGCTGATCTGTCGCGATATGCCGCTTATGGAAGGGCCTGAACAGACGTACAAGTTCACCCTCTCCTACGGCGACGATAGGCCTCTCTATGTGGCACAGGTCAAAGCGATGTCGCTCTACGCGGCGATCGACCAGATCCTGGATAGCATGGTGGAGTTTTCCACTGCCGATGGCCAGGCGCTCCATTCGCGCGAGTTTGAGCATGAAAATGCGCTGTTTGCTATGCTCACCTCGGCGCAGACGAGCTATGAGGAGATGGAGATCTCGGGTGAAAGTGTCGCGTGGGAGCTGGTTCCCAACGCGTAATGAAAGGAGATTTGCATGACTGCAGATTCTAAAACCATATTCCAGGAGTTCCGGTTCCGAGTCGTCGGATACTGGACACTGGATGTTCGCGTCTTGGCCACCGACCTTGAGCAGGCCAAAGGTAAACTGCGGGCTGAGGCCGACGTGATCGGCGTAACACCCCAGGAACTCAACCGTAGGTACCATGAGCCTCGCCATCAAGGCGAACAATGGTGCGACAACGGTCTGGATGATTTCTGGGTAGCTCTTGCCGAGGTGACAGTCGAACAGCCGGTATACCACGACGACCACGGCGCGACTCTGTTCGTGCGTGTAGGCGAGTATGCGATTGAAGAGCTTGTCGAGTATCTCTTCACCGTAAAGTACTCGCCGAACGTGGCCTATGAGGTCAGCATCCCTGCTACCTCATTGTACGCGGCGCTTGATACGATCTTCAGAGGCCAGGTGTCGCTCACGATTACGGAGGCAAGTACGCCAGAAGAAGGCGATCAACTGGAGATGACATATGACGACCTCTCGGAGGAGCTTGCCCTCTTGGCAATGCTTACTCGAGATCAGGCTCGTTATCATAACGACGACTACTCTGTCGACTATCAGCTTGTTCATACGTCTGTTTCCGAGGAAGGGTAGATTCTGCTAGGCACACGCTGTCTAGCTGAAGCTGCCTGACCTAATACAAAGGGCAGGATGGTTTACACCATCCTGCCCTTTTTGCGTTTAGAGATACTGCCCCATAACCCGACATTATCAACTGGCTACATAAACTGAACACATCTGCAGAGAGTAGGCATGATCTATATTGAATAATGCATTACCTTTTCATTGATCTTTGTATTTTTTCCGTAAGGACGCTAAACTTATAGCATGGACGAAGCAGAAGTAGGCCAGGAAGTGATCGTAGAAGCCTTACACCCGGCAGAGGAGCGATCTATTCCAGATACATTTAGCATACAGGCGCCTCTGAGAGAATACCGGCAGCGTGGTTTTTGGCCCGCAGGGTTGATGCTGAATGAGGGCGTACTCAGTGCTCTTCCGGATCGTGATTTTCTCGATACCGTTACGGCGTTAACCGAAAAAAATATAACGGCTGATAATATCCGCTATATTGGCGAAATTATTACGCGACTTCAAACTATGCTTGAAGATCCTCGTAATACTGCTGACGCGACTCAGTATACAGGTGAAATACACATCAAATTTAGAGTGTGCGTAGCGGTTAACGAACTGCTTCGAGCTTTCAACGCCCATCCTGAGTGTGTCGTGCCGCCTGAGATTATTAACAGACTCTATGCTTTGTCAGAGAATAATCATGAAGAGGTAAAGCACGCAGGTATGTTGTTCTGGAATAAACTGATGCCGCTCGACAAACGCAATAAAGAAGATCAGTTCAATCTTGAAGAAAAGATATATCAACGAATAGAAGCTGCACTGCATAGTCTAGAGACTGTATCTCGGGAAGAACTAGGGCTTATGTTGCGGTTTGTAGACAATATACCGTCAAGGCTTACTAACCTTATCTATAATGCTCTGGGGGAGACCACAAACGATGAAGCTATTCTTACTATTTTTAGTGCTTGGTCAAATAAAGTAAGTCTGCCATATGCGCGTATGCTTCTTCGAACATTTGCAAGAAGCCATGACTGGGATCAGCAAAAGCTGGATAATATAGACAGAGTACTTCGTATAAATGAAGGAACCGTCGCGTTCAAAACACTGCCTGACCTCTATAAAACCATTGATTTTGGTAAAGATTATCAACCCAACGCCGAACTACAGGAGTTTGAAGGTGATCTTCTTAACATGCAGTTACATGAAAGCAAACGCGTTCTTGATGTGGGTTGTGGCGATGGAAGGCTTATGAAAGAGCTGAAATCAAAAGGGCGTCATGTAGTAGGTATAGATATTGTAAAAGAGAGTCTTGAAAAAGCAAAAAAATCAGGGGAAGATGTGGTTATGGCTTCCTGGCATGAAACACCGTTTGCCGATAATACGTTTGACGGTATTTACTGCCTTGGTAGATCGTTTCTCCATAATATTACAGAGATTGATCAGCTCAGAATGCTTCTGGAGATGAACCGCATTATGCAGCTGGGCAGCAGACTCATTATGGATCTCCCTAATCCTGATGAGGGTGACTATGCTCATGAACGGGAGCGGATGGATAATCAGTCAAGAGATATGGGCATCTGGAATGTGTCAAAAGGGTTTATTAATGATGGCCCTGATTTAGAACATCGGTTTGACAGAAACGTTCCTGATGACGAGCTGATGTATCAGTTAGCGGAAACGTGTGGGTTCAGGATTCAAAGAGTTGCTAGCCACGAATATGAAGGGGCGCAGCATAAGAATGAAAATATATACTGGCGTCTTACTAAGGTTCGTGCACTGCATCCGTATATGCTAGATTTGCTTACGGAGATCAATGAGAAATCAAGAGGAGTGCATTAGGCAATGGTTGCACCTTTCCAGGCAAGATCAAACCATGCTTTCATAGTTTTGGCGATCTGTTTGTTGGTTATTATGAAACCGATAAGCGGGTCTCCTTTTTTGTAGTTAATGAATGCTACTTTATCTCCATAAATATCAACCTCATGCTGAAAGGGGAAGAGTGATTGGGATACCATCACTGTTTCTCTCAGCTCTTCGGTATTTTTCCTTTCATACTCCTTAGACCATTCACCGGAAGACACAATAACTTTGGCAGAAATATGTGCTCGTGCACGGGCTTTTCCGTAGTATGAGGTGAGCCATGCAAATAATTCAGGCTCTACTTCGGCTGTGGTGAGCACAGCAAAGATTGACTTTTTTTCCCGGAGCGTGTCCTGATAAATCTCTTTTAAGCCTTTCACTCCCTCAAACATAGCGATAACTGGTTTTTCTACCGAAAGCACATAGCTCGAGACAAGGCTAGGCAGAAGTTGTGCGAGGTCGTGGCGTGCCTGTTCCTGTGTTTTAAGCTGTTTGTCGGCAAAATCGAGTAGTTTTTGTGGATGGTCAAGCCTGAAATGGATTTTGTTTCCTAGGTCTCTATGGTTAACAAGTCCTTTTTTTTCAAGATCATAGAGGATTCTGTAACAGGTTGTACGGTTCATGTGAGCTAACGATGCTATTGAACTGGCGGGTTTTTCGCCTGAGCTCATGAGAATATCGTAGATAAGTGCCTCTTTTTCTGAGAGTCCAACAGAGGAGAGTAGTGACATAGATAAATTATATCATGATTTGTTCATATATATGAACAAAAATATTATAAAGTACCGTAATACGCCTATATATTCTTCAAT
>JBDKFK010000049.1:0-5814 GCA_039798745.1 Candidatus Parcubacteria bacterium | reverse complement strand
TCTTTGAGGGCCGAGATTCCTTGGCGATCGCCGGGATTGTTTCGCGGGCGCTGAACCGGCGCCTACGCTGGCCGGTTGTTTACCTTCCGCCTCAAAGCCGGGAGTATTTTTACCAATGGCCGGTAGCTGCACGGGGACCCAGCCCTGAGCAGATCTACATCTTTTACTGGGGAATAATGGAATGGTTCACCGATTCCCGGACTATGAAGATGATGCTCATCATCTTCGGTGTCGCCGGTGTTTCGGTGTTGTTCGGGTGGATTATGTCGTTTCTGTTATACAGTCTCGACATTAACCTTCCAGGAAGGTGATCCACTTAGTCCCGCCTCCCCGACGTAACGTCGGGGGGCGGGCTTTATATAATTCTCCTGATCTCCTCTTCATAACTCTTAACGATAGTGAAATTTGTCGCTTTTAATCTGTTGTAAACTCTGCTAGAATTTTATGTACTTAGGTTTGTTTTATCCGTTCTTGCTCAATTTTGATCACTTCGCCGACGAAAGTAATGAGAGTTTTAATATTACAATTTTATTTATCTAACATATGAAATCTTCAGAGAAAACTTCAGAAGCACAGGACAAAGCTAATGGCAAATCACAGGCAGTAGAAATGGCTCTTGAACAGATACAGAAACAGTTTGGAAAAGGATCTATTATGCGTTTTGGGTCGGCACCTGTGCAGGCTGTCGAGGTGATTCCTTCCGGTATTATGCCTCTGGATATGGCACTTGGTGTGGGTGGTATTCCGAAGGGACGTATTGTTGAGATGTACGGACCGGAAGCATCGGGTAAAACAACATTGTGTCTTACCTTTATTGCAGAAGCACAGAAAGCGGGTGGAGTAGCCGCATTCATAGACGCGGAACACGCGCTTGATCCGGCATGGGCCAAAATACTAGGCGTAGATCTGGAAAATCTGCTCATTTCACAACCGGATACAGGAGAACAGGCCCTCGAAATAACCGAAGCACTCATCCGTTCCGGTGGAGTTGATCTTATTGTTGTCGACTCGGTCGCAGCCCTGGTTCCGCGCGCAGAAATAGAGGGTGAGATGGGAGACGCACAGATGGGACTTCAGGCCCGGCTTATGTCTCAGGCTCTGCGTAAAATAACTGCTATTTTATCTAAATCAAAAACAACAATCATATTTACCAATCAACTTCGTTTGAAGATTGGTATTATGTTCGGCAACCCTGAAACGACCACGGGCGGACTTGCTCTTAAGTTCTATGCGTCTATTCGTATGGATATCCGTAAGATAGAGACGCTTAAGCGCAATAATGAAGTCTACGGAGCGCGTATACGTGCAAAGGTAGTAAAAAACAAAGTAGCTCCTCCTTTTAAGGAAGCGGAGATTACCATAACTGCCTCCGGTGTGGACACCCAGGAAGGACTTATTGATACAGCGGTAACCGCGGGTGTACTTACAAAGAGCGGAGCATTCATC
Source organism: Candidatus Parcubacteria bacterium (assembly GCA_039798745.1). Lineage (GTDB taxonomy): Bacteria > Patescibacteriota > Microgenomatia > UBA1406 > GWC2-37-13 > JBDKFK01. The sequence goes on along the minus strand of JBDKFK010000049.1, from coordinate 4,368 downwards.
AAATATAAAGATAAGATTATCGGACAGGGTAAAGAACAGACAAAAGAGGCTTTGGCAGGAGATCCTAAACTCCGTCAACAGCTTGAGAAGGAAGTGAAAGAAAAGATTGCGGTGGACAAAGCGGACAGAGAGAGCAAATAAGAGCTATGTAGATGGCAGGGTTTGGCACACAACAACGTGTGCCACCTGCCACCTACATTATTATATTCATTAGTCTCATATGCAGCGAGAAGAAAGTCTTCAACGAGCGGTAGGATTGGGTTATTTTTATCTTAAGTTCCGCCCCCGGACACGTCATGAGATGATGGAGTACTTCATAAAAAAGAAGGATACATACAAATTCACCGACGATATTATTGAGGAAGCTCTCCAACGACTCGAGGAGCAAAAGTTTATTGATGACCTGAGCTTTGTCGAATGGTATGTGGCTTCCCGATCAAAAGGAAAACCTAAAAGCCGGTTCGCGTTGGAGCGGGAATTATCGGCTCACGGAGTAGATAAACAAACGCTTTACAACTATTTTTCAGACAATGAACTGGATGAGGAAGCATTGGCATACAAAGCTATCGCTTCGCGGTGGCGAATATGGTCAAGGTTGGATACAAAAGACAGGTTCCAAAAAGCTGCGGCTTTTCTTATGCGTCGAGGCTTCTCTTTTGACCTGATTAAAAAGACTATTGCGAAGTATGAGGAAAAGAAGTAAAATAAGGGCAATTAATAATTGCTTAAGAAGGATTACAAGAGACAAGTAGACAACCATGAGTATTCAACGAAATAATCACATTATTATGATAGTCAGATTACACATTTACGATGAACCAGGCACCGCGCACCCCGATCTTGTATCGGAGGTATTATGTCGTAACACATGGTAATCAAGGCTATTAAATAATCGGTTCTTTCTACGGATACATACCGCACCCTTCTTAATGCGAATGATTTATGATTATGCTTCAACAATTTTTCAAAAGATTGTTTCACGGCGGCAAAACACCTGAAGATGACCAGCAGGAGAAAAAGCTGGCAGAGCAGAAAGCCAAAGAAATTATCTTAAAGGCAACCGAAGAGGCTCTCCATATTAAGCAGGAAGCGGAGCGTGATGGACGTAAGGCTCTCGCTGATGCGTTAGAAGTTGAGAAACGCGTGGCACAATCGCAGCAACTGGTAGAATCACAGAAAGAAAACCTCACTCGTGATAAACAGACCCTTGAAAAGGAACACCAGAAAGTAGAGCTGGTACGAAAAGAAGTAGAGGAAAAACGCGATGCTATACTTCAAAAGCTTGAAAATATAGCTCAGATGACGAAGGATCAGGCACGCTCACTTCTCCTGCAGGGATGGGAAGAAAAACTGAAAGCCGATATCGCCAAGCGTATAAAACAATCCGAAGAGACAATCAAAGCTACAGTCGATGAGAAAGCCAAAGAAATACTTATTGACTCAATGCGCTATGGAGCTACAGATTATACCGCGGAGTACACACTGTCGGTAATTCAGCTGCCAAGCGAGGAGTACAAAGGAAGAATTATCGGCAAAGACGGACGAAATATACGAGCATTTGAGGTCGCAACAGGCGTTGATGTAGACCTTGAAGAGGAAGGCGTAATAAGACTATCCTCTTTTGACGCGGTAAGACGCGAAATAGCAAAGCTTTCACTTGAAAGACTTATAAAAGACGGTCGTATACAGCCTCAGAGAATAGAAGAAGTAGTTAAAAAAACCCGTGAAGAGATAGACAAAACTATTTTCAAAGCAGGCGAAGAGCTTGCTCATAAGGTGGGTATTTTTAATATTCCTCCTGATCTTGTTAAGGCACTGGGACGTTTTAAATACCGCTATTCTTACGGTCAGAATATGATCCTGCACACACTGGAGGAAACCCGTATTGGTATAGCATTGGCTCACGAGCTTAAGGCTGATGTGAACACCGTAAAACTAGGATGCCTTATGCATGATATCGGTAAAGTAATTACTGACAAGGAAGGATCTCACGTAGACCTTGGTGTTGATATTCTGAAACGTCATAGATTCCCTCAGAAAGTGATTGACTGTGTAGCACAGCATCACGAAGATATTCCTTTTACGTCGATCGAGGCAATTATCGTGTATATATCTGATGCGGTGTCAGGTGGACGCCCAGGTGCACGACACGAGGATCTGCAGGAATATCTGAAGCGCATTAAGACCATTGAAGAGGCCGCCAAAACAAAGAAAGGCGTAAGAGAAGCATATGCTCTACAGGCAGGACGGGAACTACGTGTTATCGTGAAGCCTGACGAGATCAGTGATGATGATGCTACCGTTCTTGCCGCCAAAATAAAAGATGAGCTTGAACAGAAGTTTGAAGTATTCCCCGGACAGATAAAGGTTACTGTTATCAGAGAATACAGAACTGAGTCTACAACAAGAATCTGAGCAAATAGATTTTTGTAAAAACCGTCCCGAAAAACCGGGGCGGTTTTTTTTTGCTCCAAATCGCATTGTCACAAAGCCAACAATTGATATAGATTGTTCCAATAAGATATTTTTAATGTAGATTGACATGAGGCCCAAAAATGACTATTCTTAATAGTGTTCAATTCTTAATTGAAGGGAGAAAAAAGAGATCCCTCATTATAGAACATAATAAATTTTACATCATGGAATGGAGGTGAAACAAAGATGTCAAAAGCAGATTTAGTCGCTCAGGTTGCTAAAAAAGCAGGTTTAACCTCAAAAGCTGCAAAGGATGCTGTTTCAGCAGTATTCAACGCAATAACCGAAGCTATGAAGAGAAATGAAAAGGTTGTTGTTACAGGTTTTGGTACCTTTATGGTAAGAAAGAGAGCTTCCAGAAAAGGAAGAAATCCTCAGACGGGTGCAGAGATTCAGATCCCATCCACAAAAACCCCTGGTTTTACAGCAGGCAAGAGCCTCAAAAGAGTTGTTAAGTAATATTGGTATATGAAAATCTGTAGGGAACGCTTTTGCGTTCCCTACATTTTTTCATACATTGGCATTTATATTGGTAAGTTGTATAATAACTATTACATGAGAAATGTAGGCTTCATAACGTTCATTCTGGCAGCATTCATGTTTGTCAGTATCCCATTCTTTCATATCTTAAGCTATACGCAGTCTGTGGCATCGTCAAGCGACAAAGTTGCTTATGATCTTCCATATCCGGGGATACTGCCTGATAATCCGCTTTATTACATTAAAATTGTGCGTGACAGGGTGCTCGAGTTTGCGACCCGAGATCATGTGAAAAAGGCACAGCTCTACTTATTGCTCTCCGATAAGCGTATCTCAACAGCCCAGGAGTTGGCAAAAAAGGGTAAAACCAAGATGGCCATAACGGCTCTGCAGAAAGGTGAAAAATATTTTCTTAAGATACCTCCACTTATAAGAACCTCTAAAGAACAAGGAGTAAATCCACCGGAGGAGTTTAAATTGAAACTGGCCTTGAGCAACCAGAAGCATGCAGAAGTAATAGCTATAATGCGAAGAGAGTTACCGCAAGGAGAGTTGAACAGTTTGAAGCAGGCAGAGGATATAAACAAGCAAATACGCGACGATCTTAAAACTCTATAAAAACCCATAGTACTTCTTTAAATCCAGACATATAATCCTATAGTATTGTGATATAATGTAGCTACATTTTCGGCACTTTGAAACGCATAAGATCAACACATGTAGCATCAGTTATGGTGCTCCGTGAGCTGATCTTATGATAAGCCTATTTCTTCGAGTCTCACTCGGCGAGATAGTTCCCCAGGCACGAGTCTTTCCCAAAGACTTGTTTACTCAAGACTGTGAGGCTTCCACAACTGTCTCACATAGCAAGGAGGTCCTATGACCGACACACTAGGTGATAAATCTGTTGTCCCGCGCTATCAGACAATTCAAGGCGCGGTAGCGGTAGCGCACCTGTGCGCACTGCTGGAAATTCCGGTGATTGGCCGCAACATGGCCGAGCTGGTGCTGGCAATCGAACACCGCGAGGCTTGGAGCATTATCCATCCGACCAACGAGAACCTTGTGGTTACCGTTGAAGCGGCCTTTGATGTTCAGCAGCCTCAACCTGTGGTCATTAAAATCTGGCGCAGTTTCGCCGTCGATCCCGACGCCACGGATGGTGCCAATCAACAGTTCCATCGAGCCACAGCCGGCTGGTGGACACTTCAAGGCTCTACTCAGAGCTCAGATCCAACGACCTGATGTGATAGATAGGACATGTTTCTATACAAGGAGGTAATGTCATATGACCCAAGTGAAGCTGAATCTCAGTAAGTTGGAAATTCTGAAGGTTCTGAGGCCTCTGCAGCTCTTCGAGTCGCATGACTCTGTGTTTTCGGTTTTCCGTAGCCATCCCGAGCTTGCAGAGTG
>JBDKFK010000048.1:0-6187 GCA_039798745.1 Candidatus Parcubacteria bacterium | reverse complement strand
CCTTTTTTATCGATGTCTGTTGATTTTACGAGAGCAGAAAGATTAATGGACCCAAGGTTACAAACACCCCAGGGTGGAAGTCCTTCTTCTCCGCAGGGATTTACGCAGTTGATTCTGTTCCAGTAATAATTATTGTGCATTTTGTTGTAGCGTTCCATAAATACAACACCCGGCTCCGCAGATCTCCACGCGGCTTCCGCTACAAGGTCCCAGATTTTTCTTGCTTTTACAATTTTATGTACGATGACTTTTTTACCTGATTTTTTCCACATCTCAAGATCGCCGTCCCATTTGGTGTCATATTCAGGATCGCTGGTGTCGGGGAACATGAGTGGCCAATCAGCGTCATTTTTAACAGCCTCCATAAAGGAATCTGAGATACAAACAGACAAGTTTGCGCCGTTTATACGTGTTAAATCTTGTTTTACGGTAATAAATTCCTCAACATCAGGATGCCAGTCCCAGAGCATAAGCATAAGAGCGCCTCTTCGTGTGCCACCCTGCTGGATTATATCTTTTGTAGCGACTGAGAATAGTTCAGCCCAGTTACATGGCCCTGAAGAGAAACCATTCACCTTTGTCACACGGGCACCACGGGGTCGCAGCGAAGACAGGTTTATGCCGACACCACCACCATGTGCCATAATCTCAACCATTTGCTTAAGGGTATCAATAATTCCTCCACGCGCGTCTTTTGGTGAGGGGATGACGAAGCAGTTATAGTATGTTACAGAGTAACCGGTACCCGCTCCGGCAAGTATTCTTCCGCCGGGCACATACTTAAAATCACGCATCGCGTTATAAAATTCTTTCTCATATGATTTCTGTTTATCTTTTTTTTCCAGTTCAGATACGGCTTTGGCTACTCGCTTCCACATCTCGTCCGGTGTCTTTTCCACAGCATCACCCTTCTTGCTTTTTAATGAATAACGATCCATAAAAACCTTTTCGGATATACCAGTAAGTTTCATACAATTAACACGGAAATTTATAACAACGCGAAACAGCTCACAGTAACTTTTTTAATTCCTTCTCGAATTCCTCGACGTCGACAAAACGTCTGAACACGGAGGAAAAGCGGATATAGGCAACTTTGTCGAGCTGTTTCAAATGTTGCGCAATAACGTGACCTATTATAGTGCTTTCCACCTCCAAAATCCCCTGCTGTGTTATCTCTGACTCAACAGCGGAAACGATCTGTTGTACCTGTTCTGCCGACACGGTTGTCTTTTCAGCAGCTTTTAATACCCCGTTGCGTAACTTGTCTCTGCTGAATCGTTCGCGCCGGCCATCCCTCTTGATAACAAGAATAGGAAGCTCCTCAACACGCTCATAGGTTGTAAACCGTTTCTTACAGGTAGGACATACCCGTCTTCTGCGTATTGCTCTTCCATCTTCAGCAAGTCTTGTTTCAATTACTTCCGAATCATTATTTTTACAAAATAAACAGTGCATATTGTGTCCCTTATCAATTTAAACCACTATGGGTGAGAATACAAGTGATCAAAGAGTTGCAAAATATATCACAAAAATAATGTCAGCCTGAGAGGTTCTATAACCAATTCTTTCTCAAAATTTTGTTGAACGAAATACACAAAAAAGGTCATGTTATAAACCTGGCAAACGGTTTTCAGTCATTTTTGATAGCGATTTGGTATCATTGGGGTATGAAGAAGTTTGTTCTCGACACCAATTTATTTTTTAACATGGAGGCTGGTTTGGATCTGGGCACCAAGACAGAAGAGGTTGTCCGGGTGCTTACGTCGAGTATGAAAGCGTATAAGAAAGACGGAGCTGGTGAATTTTATACTCCACCAAGAGTAGTTGAGGAGTTTTTGAGTTTCTTTGAAGATACATCTCAGCAATTCATCCGCGACTTCCTTAGTCAGCTCATCATAAAAGCGCCCCACGTAAACGATATGCAGGTTGCCGGCGCGGTTATATACCAGCTTGTTGACGAAATCCGTACACGTTCATATCGCGGTATCGGAATCGCAGAAGAGGAAATTAACAAAGCAGGAAAGCTTGTAACGGGTAAACCTGAGCTTTCAAAAAAAGACTTTGAGATGACCATTGGTCCGGTCGTGAAAAATTTCAGAGAGCGCTACCGTCAAGCAACCAGATTTGGTTTTATTGATAGTCTCGCCGATCTCGACCTTATTATGCTGGCAAAAGAGGTTGATGGAGTCCTTATATCTGCCGATGCGGGCGTCATACGGTGGGGAAGAATTTTCGGAGTACAGGAAATGCCTCTTGATGTGTTCGGTGGTATTATGAAAGAATTCGCTTAACTTTTTTTCTTAGCTTTGGAGGGAGTCGGTTCTTCTTCATCATCGGGAACCAAGTGTGAAAGCACATCAATCATTTTATCGGTTACTGCACGTCGTGGTTTATCTAGATATATAAGATGCTGCGAAAGCACGTCGGTAACCTTTGATTTTATATCTTTGTTTGGCAGTACAAAATAAAGCCGTGAATAATAGGGAAGCTGAGGAATAATGGTGACAATGTCATACCCAAACCGTTTTATGAAGTAAAAATGAGAAAGGTCTTCCCACTTCATAGCTACGCCCGAGGATTCTACGCCGAACTTCATAAGTCTGTTCTCTACTTCAGGTGGAGGTGTAATTGTGTATACGTAAAAAAGAAAAACCAACGCCCATATAGGAATAAGAAGAATTCTATCTCCAAAAAAGAAGACAATGAGAGAAAGAACAAGAGCAAGTGCAAGATAGAATCTCAGAATATTTTTGCCACGTTGTTTATACGCGCGAAGAGGCGCTTTCCAGGTATATATTTCTTGGGGATTTTTTTGTGCATGTTTTGCCTCCGTCTTTTCCATATCTACTATATTCTTCTTTATTTTCAAATAAAAGTCAACCCATATACACCTTAACTTATAGATAACCGGCACTTTTTTCTGGTATAGTAATGTATATATATATGCACAAGGTAGAAATATCATACAAAACCATCATTTTCAGCATATTGTTTTTGCTGGGATTGTATGTGGTTTGGCGATCACTGGATTTGCTGTACTCTCTTTTTATTGCGTTCATTCTCATGAGCGCCCTTCGTCCAATAATACGGATACTTAAAGCAAAGAAGATTCCTAATGCAGTCGCGGTCTCTGTAGTATATTTCACCTTTCTCCTCTTTTTTGGATTTTTATTCTTTATAGTAATCCCACCGATAGTTTTAGAGACAAGTAACCTGGTTCGTACCTTGCCCGGGATAATCCAGCAACTGAGTCCTGAAGTAGCCAACTCGTTTCACGTAGAGTCACTGACTCAGTATATACCTGACATTACAAACCAAATTTTTTCAATTATCGGCGGTGTGTTCTCTAATCTCATCTTTGTTGTTTCAACATTATTCTTCGGGTTTTACTTATTACTCGAAGAAGATATTGTGACCAAATTTATACTTCATTTTTTTGAAGAAAAAAAAGCGAAGGCAATTACAACAGCACTGAATAAATCAGAAAGGCAGATGTCCGCATGGTTCTGGGGTGAGCTGACATTGATGACCGTCATCGGGCTTATGACATTTATAGGTCTTCAGTTTATCGGTGTCAAATACGCTCTTCCTCTTGCTGTTCTGGCCGGTCTTCTTGAGGTTGTACCCAATATTGGACCTATCATTGCCGCAATTCCGGCACTCCTCATTGCCTCGGCGCAGTCGCCTTTCTTAGGTCTTTCCACAGTCGCGCTATCGGTTATCATTCAGCAGTTGGAGAATAATTTGGTGGTGCCGGTTATTATGAAAAAAGCAGTAGATCTGAACCCGATAATCACCCTTATCGTACTTATTTTAGGTGGCAATCTTGGTGGTGTTCTTGGTTTGCTTCTCTCTATCCCCGCCTACCTTCTTATTGAGGCGTTTGTAAGAGAGTTCTGGACAGGAAGAAAAATTGCGGAGAATCTGCGTTAAATCTGCGGTAATACATAAGTAAGATTGAGTATTTTGATATCTATTGATATACTATAGGAATCAATTTTGCCTCCACCTCAGCCCCCTATCAAGCATATAGTCTGGTTGTGTGGAGCTACGTGTACGTTGACAACCGAGAGAAACGTTAGTCAATAAAGTTGGAGACTAATAGATATTTAATTTGGTATGAGCGTGGCTTTTCGGCACCTTGGGGCACCACTATATGCAAGAAGGTGACACATGAGGGCTGAAAAGACATGATCATACCAAATATACATTTGTCTCCAACTTTATTGGACTTCCAGAAACTGTGCTACAACTGTTTCTGGTCGTACCCCGTATTGTAGCGGGCTTCATCCCCGAAGCCATACTACTTCTTTCTATCCTTTGCAGGAAGAAGCAGGAGAGCCATCTTCTGAATTTGCAGAGACATTTATCTCTATTTTCGAAAGGGGGACCCTGTGCTCGTACCGGTGTCTGTTTGCCCGGTCTCATGCCAGGTCATGCACATCGTCGGGCTAGCTGACACGGTTGTCGGACTGCTCGGCCTTGAACTTGACCCGGTCGCGGAAGACCGGGATTACGTCGTTCTGGCAATGGCCCACCCTCTAAAGGCGGGTTTTGTTGTCATGATCGACCCCATTCACCTTGATGTGGCTGTTTTTGTGCCCGAGTCATGCGATGCGGTGGCACGGCAGTTTATCAAGATGATGCAGTCAAATGATGTTCGCTGTACTCTCTACCCGATTAACATTCAGGATCATCCCGCAGTCTATGCGGCGTTGTTACCTGTCACGGAAATCGAGGAAGTGGAGATTGTGCGAGCTTGCCGGTACCTGTCAGGCGAAGAAGTTGTTTTTGATTGTTCTTACGACTAACTTCGACTGAAGGTCGCGAGGGGTCTGGCATAATGCCAGACCCCCTCACGCCTCAGTCTATGAAAGGAGCGCTATGCCTCCCGATACTCATACTCCTTTAACGCTGGGAGAGGTTATGGATCGCATCTGTGACCATCCTGCTGGCGGAACACCAGCATTTTACGCTGATGTGGCAACGGGCGCGGCTCAGATCGGTGTAATAATAGATCTCTTGCGCGTTCAACGCTCTGATTGGAGCCTGAATCTGGTCTACAACCTCATTCGTGTGGTTGAAGAACAGGCTGCAGAGCCCACAAGACTTGCGATAGCAATGTCTCCGTTTCCGGTTCGTGTCGAACTTCCGGTGTTACAACCGGTTTCGGACCACAGCGCCTTCGCTTTCAGATATGGGCGGCTGCTTTTTCTGGCATTTCTTTCGGGCAGATCGAGTGCCTGGGGCATTGATCTGTCTGACGCCGACTTTGTCGACAAAATTGCCGAAAAAGTCAGCGACGCTATAGCCGTAATTGCGCGCCACAGGCGCGTATCTATGGATATGGTGGAAGCTATTCTTGATCTGGGAGTGGCTTAGAGGCCGGCGCGCGATGAGAATCGGCGTCGAGTTTACTCGATGCCGATTCTCTATGTTTCTCTCGGTTGTTACTTCTTTACGGTAATCCCACGGTAAATATGCGGTTATTCTCCCTTTTTCATATTATGCGTAAATCTGCATATTTCATACATATGTATTGTGTATTGAAATGAAAATTGATATACTATAGGCATATTATTCCGCCCTTACTGCATTTGCATGCAATATGCTGTGCGGAATATTTTTACGCTTCTTTGACAATCGAGAGAAACAACATTCCAATCGAGGTTGGCGACAAGTGGGTATACAACCACCCCAACCCCTCCTTAGTAAAGGAGGGGGCGGGGAGGTGGTTATAACTACTCCTTTGTCGCCAACTTTGTTTGGACGGCTTAAATCAGGCTGCAGCTGATTTTTGCCGCTACAACTCTGCAGCATGATCCCACCCTCGGGATCATCATTTCATCTCTTCCCTCTCTCTGTCTTGCGGGGAAGCTCAGAAGATCACATCTTCTGACGAAATTGCAGGACTTGTATCAGCCGAGTGCCTTCGGGCACAGCGAAAGGAGAAACACCATGACCAACGGAACACATTTCACGGTCGACACCAGCATCGCAACAAGGCTAGTGCGCGTTCTCTTGCAGGAGGATATCCATTCGCGACAGGCCCTGGTTGGGCCTTTCCCGGTGGTGACGATCCTCTGCGCGCCTGGCGTGGAGCTACCCGTGGTGTTCCATGGTGATGATCTACCAGGATTGTTGTTCGTCTCATACCGAGGCGACACGATCGTGGATAGGATCACCG
>JBDKFK010000047.1:0-7689 GCA_039798745.1 Candidatus Parcubacteria bacterium | reverse complement strand
CACCCACCCGTGCCGGCTCACCAACCCGTACACCAACACCAGGAGGTCCGACCATAAGACCTTCAGTAACGCCTACTTTCGGTGCGTGTAGTACAACAAATGTCCCGACAAACCTAACACCACAAGGACAACTATCTATGCAGTCAGCCGGAAGTTATATGTTTACATGGGATGCTCAGCAAGGCGCAATAAAATATTCTTTGCGCATTGATGACCTTAAGGATAACTTCGCGTTTACCTATCCAGGCGGTGTATGTCAGGCTACCAACGAGGGTGATGTATGTATCGATAACCTCACAAATAATAATTTCCAGTTTACCCTTACCCCCGGTCACACATATAAATGGTGGGTACATCCGGTAAACAGCTGTAACGCATGGGATGAAGCGGCTACCGTTGATTTGGCTGTGGTAAACCAGCCCACACCTACCTTTACTCCCCCGGCAAACCCTTCACCTACCGTAACAATAACAGGAGAACCAACACAAACACCCACACCTGAAGGGCCAACAAGTACCATACCTCCAACCTGCCCTCTTCATAGTAAAGGCGATGCCAACTGCGACGGCCAGGTAGATTTTATAGATTTTGAGATCTGGAGACAGGAATCAATGGGTGAAGAAAACACAAAGAATGCAGACTTCAATGGAGATGTTGCTGTGGACTTTGTCGACTTTGAGATCTGGAGACAGGGTTACTTTGATGAATCTCCGCCCGCGACACCGACTGCAGTAGCTACCATTGCCTGCGGTGAGGACACACTTCGATGTGCTGCTCCGCCTGAGGGCTGTCAGTATGAGGGTGGAACACAGTGTACATGCGGAAACCTTATCTGTGTCACAACTCCCACCATAAGCCCTGAGCCGACACTCACATGTACACCTCGCCCTGCGTGTTTGGATACCGATTCTACATGCGCAACCGAACCTACAGCTGGATGGTGTCCGATACTGGCAGATCCAACACTTACACCTACTCCTTTCCGCTGAGGACTTACTATCAACTTATGAAGAAGTGTTTCCAATATTTGATCGCTTTTCCTATCCTTTCCAGAAACTGTATACATTATCTGACTGTTTAGGCTCGCTCCTGGAAATGTACCGTAGATTTACCCCAGTTCATATTATATTCTCGCTGTTTTATGTACCTAAACTCCGGGGACTCAAGATTTTTGGTCACCGTAAGTATTTTTGTCCCTGGTTTCACCAGTTTGAGCTTCTCTTCTAATCCCATCATAATGTGTTCCTCAAAACAGGTAGAGTGTGCAAAAATAAGATCAGCATCGCTAATATCAACCTCAAGGAAGTTTCCATGAATGAATATAGGCTCTGCAATGTCCTTCTCTGCCAGCTCCGCCCTGTAGCGTTTAAGTATACTTACTGAGGTGTTATAAAGACTGTCAACAAGCTCTATACCTATACATTTTGAGAAAGGAAATAGCATAGTAGCTAGAAGCACTGCCTTACCTGTTCCCGACCCCATGTCATAGAATACACTTCCTTTTCCAGGCTCTGCATCAGTGATAATTGCCTGAAAAGCCTCTGGAGTAATCTCTCCATAGGTAAAGGATTTGCTTCGATAACCATTCGTGTTTCTTCCGATATTTGAGACGCCGTATCCATCAATGTCAGAGTAGAGATTATCTATGATTATTTTTGCGTGGGCGATATCCATAAAGATATTTTATTGATGGAGAGCCTCAAAGTCAATATGATATCAATGATACTTGAGCATACCAAGCGATCCAACGATACCTATTTCTGTGCTACAATAAGTATATGCAGATAGTTCCCGCAATTCTCACCAACAATGCTGATGATTTTGTAGCACAAATGCATCGATTGAGCCCATATTATATGCGCTATTCCATAGATGTTTTAGATGGCAAATACGCTCCTAATGTAACTCTACAGCCTGATCAAATAGGCGCTCTTATTCGGGAAGGTAAACTTACCATGGATCCCGAATGTGTATACGATTTTGACCTCATGGTACTAGACCACCAACAGTACATAAAGGAGCTTGAAGAGCTCGGAAAGGTGATTAATATAGGCTTCGTTTTTATTCATTTTTCTACGATCAATAAAACCAGCAATATAAGCTCAGAAGAATTAACTATAGGCATATCTCTTGACCCTCAGGATCAAATAGACGATTTAGCTAAATATAAAGATCTAAATACAATACCCTCTATTCAAGTAATGACGATTACTCCGGGATCTCAGGGACAACCCTTCAATAAAGAATTGCTCAATAAAGTTTACTCTCTTAAATCTTCGGGTTATGAGTCTCCTATATTTATCGATGGCGGTGTGAATGAAACGACGATTCCGGCGATTATGAAACATTCTTATCGGCCTGATTTTTTGTGTGTCGGGAGTTATCTATCTAAAGCAGAAAATATAGAAAAAAGAATTCATGAGTTACACACTATACTGCAGTAACACTATTGATTCATTACGTCATGCCCGAATATCATTGCCGTCATATCGGCCATCGACATTAAAGTCGACAGGAAGCATCCAGGGAAATACTACTTCATTCAGTCCTTGCTGAAATATAACAAATGTCTGTCTTGGAGCATAGTTAGGACGCATTATTACTATGCGGTATTTTCGGTCAATCAAGACGTTGGGCACCCTCTTAATAAGCCCTGTGGATTTAGCTACAGATACTTTTTGCTGTTTGTATACAAGCTGTTCTCTATCGTCAAATATCTGAATCTCATACTCATCTGAGTCCGTAAACATAGGAGGAAAAAATCTCACCCTGAACGATAGGTCAGGAGGAGGCTCTATCGTAAAACTCCATCGCTCTATCTGCCATAGTTTTTGTGAGCCCTTAAACAAGGATATAGTAAACGCTTTCTGTGTGGGAACCTCTTGTATGGTCTGCGCGTATAAATATAACTGTCGCTCCTCCATTGGTTTTATCTTACTAAAATCAGGAATAAAATATGCCCTTCCACCTCCCTCAACTTCAAGAGAATAGCCTTCGTCTTTATCCCATATCGTCTGTCCTGTGTTCTTTATGGTGAAAGGGAATCTATATATAGACCCGACCAACAGTTCTTTGGGCAGATCAAACTCTGCCTCTCCTTTATCGATCCGTGCCGGAGCACCCGCGAGTTTTGGCATTTCTTTTGTAATGTAATACTGAGGATAGAAGTCTTTATTATCCATCATCGCCCACGAAAAATTAGCGAATGGTTCACCCTGGTAGTTCAGTATAAAAGGCGTCACTGCTACTACCTGATCGTCAGGAAGCCAGACATTTTCGAATGCTGTTTTTGTGTATTGTGCTACTATAGCCCGCGATAATGCGTTTCCATCCCATCCTGTTTCCGTAATGAATACCGGCAGTTTTTTAATACCCAGTTCGCCCAGAAGAGATTGTTCCCATACATAGGTACGTACCGTGCCTTTGCCAAACGCAATAGGTGGCCCGACAAAGCCGGGGTTTGCATATGAGTGTGACGATAGCCCTCCAAAAAGTTCATTAAAAGAATCTACTCCGATTGTCTGCACAGCCTGCCTTAAATAGATTCCTTCATCCTGATAGGAAGGTGGCTGGGAAGGAGCTGATGCGTCAAGACCTGCAAGCATAATTATGTAGTCAGTATTTGATTCTCGCAGCTTTTGCGCGAAAAGTTTGGCAATTTCACCGTAGTTAACAGCATCAACACTTCCTCCCCACTCCAGAGCATGGTTGGGTTCATTAAAAAGAATTACATATCTGTCTTTAACAACCCAGTTAAGCGATGAGAGAAAGTTTACCCAGCTATCAACATCTTCGGGCACAGGACGACGCCATTGTGGTCCTTCAGGTTTTGTAGCCAGCCGGATGATAGGAATAAGATGAAGCTCGCGCAACTTATCAAATATTCCCTGCCATTTTTCTTTAGTGCGGTCATCTTCCTGTATGACAAGTGTGATATATCCCCAGTCTCCGCCTTGAGAGTTTACGAGGTCACGTGCCTTTAAAATATCATCTTCCTGTGGCTGTGCAAGATGGATACCAAATTTGTTATTAGGTAATGAACTATCAAATGCATAGACAGGTGATAGATCAGCAGCCACAAAAAATAACAGGCTACTGAACAGAGTAACCCAGATAATAGTGTTATGTAGCTTTATAGGTTTCATACACGTTTTACATCTATGCTGGCAGATTTCAATAATAATATGCCACGGTCATCTTGATAATCCTGCTCGTAAATCACCGTTGAGATTCCTCCGTTTATAATAGCTTTTGCACATTGAAGGCAGGGCGCGACAGTAGCATATAAGATGGCGTTTTTTGTTGAAACTCCATGATAGGCAGACTGGAGGAGTGAGTTCTGCTCTGCATGGATGCATATACAAAGATCTTTTCGTTCTCCTGATTTGAGGATATTTTTTTCCCTCTGAAGACACCGTTCACAGCCACCGTCGATGCAGTTTGCCACACCGGCCGGAGTACCGTTGTATCCTGTCGCGATAATATGTTTATCTTTTATAATTACTACTCCAACAGCCATTCGCAGACAGTTAGAACGTTCTTTTACCACGTGTGCCAGTTTGAGAAAATACCTATTCCATTCGGGACGTTTTCTTGTTTCTTTTACCATAAATATAGCTGTGTCTAACGACATCAATTTATTATAACAATATCATGTGTATCATGCGAAGAGCTCTCCACATGTGCAAAACTGCACATGTGGAGGCTCTAGATTCAGGGATAGATTTAGGCTAAAACGACGTGCGCGTACTCAAGATCGGCCGTTTGGCCATCTGCTATAGCTCGCGTTACTGCCTCCATCAGCCGTTCAACCGCCTCTTCACGAGTCCGGCCAACCGACACTGAGATACGGATTACCACAGTGCCCAGGTGGTACTCAGCGATGAAAGCGACGTACGAAACCGTAGCCTCAGGGCCAAACTCCACCCGTTCTTCGTAGGTAGTAACCTTCATAGCCTCATCGTTGAATGGTAGTTCACGAATCTCCTGTGCAACCTGCGGTTGTTGAGTATTCCGGAGCGCGTCGACACAGAGTGCTGACCAGGTGCGATTGATACGCCCGGGCAGCAGCTCAAAATCGCCACCACTGTCAATGAGTTTGGCTAGCTGGCACATAGCCAGCCGCCAGCCGTCGGAAAGATAGTCGAGAGACCCTTCAACGCCATGCGTAAACATGACATCGTCGACGTCTAGCTGGTCAACAACCGGACGACAAAATGTCCGTAACATCTCCGACGCCATTGCTCCGGTACCAACAGCGTCACCAACCCTCGCCAAACACGTGACGATACCGGCACGCATATTGACATACCGTGGATCATCGGACAGTGGATTCATAGAACCTCCTTACTGTGTGCGCCGGCGCTGGTGAGGCTTCGGCACAAACGGGATGCACTGATTGACAATAAAGTCGGCCGCAAAGTCCGGTCGGGCAAACCAACCGCAGTAATGCGGCCGATTGGTCCAGCTCGGATTCAACACATGTGCGTGGAGGACGTAGCCATGAGTCTGAAAGTCGACTACGATTACTCCTACCACTTTTTGTTCCTGAGGGTGCATTGCTGACACCATCACAAACAATGGTTCATGCTCTGTGTTGAGTCTGCTGACGATCATTGTCTGGGGCGGCAGGACCGCCTCAGGGCATACAACATCCGAAGAAAGCGTTCCGACACCGACGTTGATCTGAGTTCTATCGGCACACACGAGAATACTGTTTTTGGGAAGTTGTAGAACAAGCTGTGCGTTCGATAAGCTACTCAAATCAGCAGCTCCGCTGAGATGCGCGACGTCCACGCTGGGAAATATAATGTCGGGTCGCGAAACGGTGATTGCCTCCATAGATAAACCTCCTTTTGGGCTGTCACGTTGACAGCTTGTAAATAAGGACTAAAGATGCCTCAGGGGGTGAGGTACCCGCCTTCGGTCTGATGGATATCGGACCTTCGGCGAGGTAAAGAGGGCACGGTACTATCCCTGAACTGTAAATGTACAGTGATCCTTCAGGGCATGCAAATACCGTGAGGATTAAATGGACAGTGATATTATACATAAAACCTATATATTTAACAACGCTATAGGCTTATTTTGAAGGAATCTGGATAGTGTCGAGCCAGGTTTTCAGATCGGTATATAATGCCAAAGAAATATCAATACCATCTCTCAACGTATCTTTCGCAAGCTCAGTGGCCCGGCCCTGTACAAGCATATTTCTCAGCCATCGGATTGAGTCTATCTGTTCACGACCTGCAGAAGTAAGAACTCCATTTTCGTAGAGAATATCAACAACTTTACCTTGGTTTATGCCCGCAGGGAGCTCTTCACCCAACAAAACAGTGGCTGAAATACGCATGAGCCTCTCTATCTCAAAAGCAAGTGCAAGAAAATTGGCCTGCTGGTTATCCATAGTCACAACCGTATCATGCCGTACTGCCTGCTGCACTTTTGACTGAGAAAACTTGAGTTTTTTAGGAGTAGTTATACCCTCTTCACCTTTGAGTTTTTTGAGTTTTTCTTCTTCTTTGGAAACACCTTTCAACCCCCAGAAGTTAAACTCTTTCAGATCAGAAAATAAGGAAGAAAGAAGGACCATCAAAGCAACCCCCAACACATTGTTGGTTAAATCCGCTCCCGCTATATGAAAAAGCGAGGCGAATAATACGATTATAAGAGCGATAAAGCCTATAAGTTTCATAGAGTCAATAAGGCTCTATTGTACCATAAAAACAGCACATATTGAGAGTGAATGGCCTATTGTGGTAAGATAAAAGTATGAAAAAATATACGCTCTGGATAATAATGGCAGTTCTCATAAGTATCGTTCTTGCGATTATAGGTAAGGCTGCAACCAACGCACCTTCAAAAGAGATAAGTCCTACTGCTGTTCCTCCCATAACAAGCCGGGAAAAGAATGTTAATCTGTACTTTATAGCCCTTGAGGATAGCGGAAAAACAGGCGAAAAAATAGGCTGTGGAGACAGTGCGGTGCCCATACAAAAAAGTGTGTATATTTCACAAGACCCGCTTATCCCCACATTGAACGCTCTTTTTGCTGAAAAGAACGAGCGTTATGAAGAAACAGAGTTATATAACAGTCTGTATCGCTCTACACTTACTCTGTACCGCGTAGAGACGACCAAAGATACGTTGGGGATATATCTTAAAGGAGATCTGGTTATTGGTGGTGTCTGTGATAATCCGCGCATTGAGGCGCAACTGGAGAAGACAGTACGGCAGTTTGAACCTAAAAAGAAGCTCATATTTTATATCAATGACAAACCACTGAAGCAAATTCTTTCTGGTAAGGGAGAGGAATAGGAGATCACCACGTTCAGTGCTTGCGCATGAACGTGGTGACCCAGCTTAAGGGATATGTTAGCAGAGGCCGCGTTCGGCCCTGCCTCCGCGACAGGCGGGCGGATCTGCCGATGAGTCGAGGTACTCACGCTCTGTGCGCAGAGTACCTGCAGACACCAACAGCCGAACATCACCGGTGCCGGCATAGGACACGGTAACCGTACCCATATAGCCACCGTTGATGTCGTAGATCAAGCCGTGCCATCCGCCCTCGACCGGCGATAGTTCGACAGCAACGTCATTGCCGTCTATGCCGTACGGTCCGACCATTACGTTTGGCGCCCGTGAGTGCTCATCCTGAAAGCCGTTGGTGACCACGACTCATGAGTGACT
>JBDKFK010000046.1:0-7692 GCA_039798745.1 Candidatus Parcubacteria bacterium | reverse complement strand
CTTCCACCTTATACAGGTTATATTACATATAACAATTGCCGCAATGCTTTTTTATTTCTTCATAAAGTTCTTTAAGCATACAACCGCTCTTTTCCTCAGTCTTATATTTCTTGTCCATCCGATGAATGTAGAAGCAGTATCGTATATTGCTGCCATACAGGATGTTATGCTTGTGTTTTTTTCAATGCTGGCCTTCTTTGTTGGTATGAACATATGGAAAGACCACCGCGTTCAACAGGCATTTCTTGTCGGCGGTTTCTTTTTGCTGGCGTTATTATCAAAAGAAGTTGCCATACTTTCAATGATTATTTTTATTGTATACCAGGCGCTATACAATAGGCGTAGAGTCTCGCTGTACCTGCTCATTATGTTTATAGCAGCGAATGTATACGGTTTTATGCGGTTCGCTCTTGCTCATGTATTTTTCAGTGCTTTTCATCTGGCGCCCATTGTACAGCTCTCCTTTACAGAGCGACTCCTCATGTCGCCGGTTATTTTTCTTCATTATATATACACATTCATATGGCCTTCTAAACTTGCGGTAATGCAGCACTGGGTGCTGAAAGATATGTCAGCAATGTCAGTTGTCGTGCCTCTTTTTATAATACTTGTGCTGTTTGCTGGGTTGATCTATCTGATGGTTAAAACAAGAAATAAAGTGCTTATTTTTTTCTGCGCGTGGTTTGTTATTTCTATAAGTCCATATCTCCAATTATTTCCTTTAGATATGACTGTAGCGGAGCGATGGTTTTATTTTCCTATGATCGGTCTTTTGGGCATCTGTGGCATTTTAGGTGAAAGGTTCTTGTATCGTATTTGGATACTGAAGAGATCTATTTCAGTTATTATAGCGATTGTTATAATCGGGAGTCTGTCGGTGCGTACTATTATTCGAAATACAAACTGGGCAGACGAAATAACCTTGTTCGGACATGATATACATATCTCCACAACCGCGTTTGATCTGGAAAATAACTATGGCGTGGCTCTGTTTCGTAAACAAAAATACGATAGCGCGATTGTTCACTTTCGGCGTTCTACTGAGTTTGCTCCTACCTGGTGGGTAAACTGGAATAATCTGGGCGCCGCATATGAGCGGAAAGGCGATATGAAAATGGCCGTAGGCTACTACCATAAATCGCTTGAGAGGGGAGACTATTATCTGGCCTATGAAAACTACACGGGCACACTTATAACTCTCGGAAAATACACTGAAGCCAGAACGTTTCTTGAACAAAAAGCATTGAGAATATTCCCTTATAACAAGATGCTGCAACAGTACTATAAATATGTAATTCAGCATCCTCAAGATACCTCTCCTGTCAGGAATGCGCTATAATGTATGCATGAAGCTCAAAGCAAATGCTTTTGAATTTGTTTCGCACCGCTGGGACGAGTCAACCGGTAAAGCGGAGTTCAGGTATAACGTAGGTACTGACGATACATCCTACCCGTTTACTGAGAGGCTTTCTCTACCCGTACACAGGGGAGCGCAGGCAGTTCCTCAATCACTCATAAAAGTCTGTTTGGACGCGCTTCATATTGTACTGGGGATCAGCTACTGGAAAGCGTTCTGTCCTCCTAGCATAGTGTTACATAACCAAACATTAAGTGGAGAGCAGGCAGCATTCTGGGACGCAGTCTATCTGAACGGTTTAGGTGAGTTTTTTTATACAAACTCTATAGACTTTCATAACCTTATACGCTTTCCTGCTGACAATGCTTTTCAGCCGCAGAAACCTGTCTCTGTGGTATCAAAGGGTGGACTTCTTGGACTAGGTGGCGGAAAAGACTCGATCGTAGCAGCGGAAATGTTGAAGCATATATCATATCCATTCAACACATTTGTTGTAGAAACCCAGTCAGAATACCCTCTTGTCAAAAAAGTCGCGGAAGTAATAGGAAGTGAGACTTTCTATGTACAGCGAACCATAGATCCCCTTTTGTTGCAGCTTAATGCCACAGGTACAGTGTATAACGGACATATTCCCATCTCTGCGATCTACGCGTTTATCGGCTATTTTTTGGCTGTGTTGCAGGGATACGCGTATGTAATTGTTCCCAATGAACACAGCGCAAATATAGGCAATGTTGAGTATAGGGGGATGAATATAAATCATCAATGGAGTAAATCACATGAGTTTGAGATGTTGGCCCGCGATTATATGGCTCGTTTCTTAAGCCCTGACATAAGCTATGTCTCGGTATTACGGCCACTGACTGAGCTAAAAATAATGTCCTACATGTCCGGTCTGCCGAAATATTTTCATGTATTTTCAAGTTGCAATAATAACTTTAAAGTACTTGCAAGTCATAAGAGTACTGCGTCTCTCTGGTGCGGTCATTGTCCCAAATGCGCGTTTGTTTTTAGTGGTCTTGCAGCACATATGCCAATGAATGATGTTATTGATATTTTTCATAAAAATATGTTTGCTGATGAGGCATTGATTCCGCTGTATCGCGATCTTCTGGGCATCGGGACCATGAAACCGTTTGAATGTGTTGGAACATTCGAAGAAAACCAGGCTGCGTTTTGCATGATAATGAAGAAGCATGAAGGTCTGGATACGCCGGTTATGCGCATGTTTGTAAAAGAATCTCTCCCGCGTATAGCTCATCCTGACAAACTTATAAAACAACAGTTAGCTACAGACACATCGGTCCAGATTCCGGACGCGTTTGCAGATATAGTTACCTTATATGAAAATACAAGAATTAAAGAATAAACACATAGTTATTCTCGGATACGGAGCAGAAGGGAAATCAGCCGAGACCTATATTCGTGCTCATTTTCCTGACGCGCATATCACGATAGGTGATCAGGCTAATAATCCCCATTATCTTGCACTCCAGGAGCAGGCCGATGTTGTAATAAAATCTCCGGGAATTCCTGCGAGACTTGTTACTGTACCGTATACAACACCTACAAATATGTTCTTTGCAAACGCGGATGCCGAAATTATTGGGGTAACAGGTACCAAAGGAAAAAGCACAACTACATCGCTCATATATGACATACTCAAAGAAGCGGACAAGCCTGTGCGTATAGCAGGCAATATAGGTATTCCGTTACTTACTGAGCTCCTTCAGAGGCAGGGACAGGAAACATTATACGTATGCGAACTCTCAAGCTATCAGCTGGAAAATCTACAGTACTCACCACATATATCTGTTGTATTGAATGTATTCCCTGAACACATGCCTCATCATGGCGATGTACATCGCTACTATGCCGCCAAGAAAAATATCATCTCTCACGCGAAAACAGATGATTATTATATATATAATCCGGCATTTCCTTTGCTTGTAACCTGGGCAAAAGAGGCTGCCTGTAAGACAGTGCCGTACACTGATGATGTACCTGTGTATCCCGACGAGGTAGCTCTTCAGGGAGCGCACAATATGGACAATATAAGGGCCGCGGTCACTGTGGCTCGTTTATACAACATCCACAAAGAAGCAATCCGAAAAGCACTCAAAGCATTCAAGCCGCTTCCGCACCGGATGGAACTCGTCGGAGAGCATAACAATATACGCTTTTACGACGATGCCATCTCTACAACTCCGCAATCAACAATAAAAGCAATAGAGACATTAAAACAGATAGGGACACTATTTCTTGGAGGAACTGACCGGGGATACGACTTTTCGGAGCTCGCGGAGACGATTCAGGCTTACGAGATTCCGAATATAGTACTGTTTCCCGACAGTGGCAAACAGATTTTGAAAACGCTACAATCTAAGCTGCACATGCTTCCCCATATACTTGAAACGTCTCGTATGGAAGAAGCAGTGAAGTTCGCGTATGAGCATACACCTGCAGGTAGTATCTGTCTGCTTTCCTGTGCTTCTCCGAGCTACAGTTTATGGAAAAATTTTGAGGAAAAAGGAAACGAGTTTAGAAGGTATGCGGATATGTATAGTAAATAATTAATTGTCATTGCGAGCGATCCCGATGTATATGGATCGCGCGGCCCGACTTCGCCAAGGCTACGCCGGGCGAGGCAATCTATACAAGAAGAGATATTTCCATGTAAAGATTGCTTCACGATCCACAGTGATCGGGATCATTCGCAATGACATACAAGATTCCTGGTATGAGAACAAGCCGGATTAAACGCAAAATCGAGAGCATAAGAGAAAAAAGTAAAGTATCCTGGCTTTTTTTTATACCTCTTATGTTGTCAATCATTGGTCTTTTTTTTATCTTTGAAGCTTCATCTATTCGAAGCTATATGGATGTAGGGGATAGCTTTCATTATCTCAAACTGCAGGCCGTGCGCATTGTCCTTGGGGTTATTGTACTGCTGTTTTTTTCTATGCTGGACTACCACAAGCTTTATTATCTGTCGTTTATTTTCATGATTACGACTATTATGCTGCTTGTGTTTGTGCTCATTCCGAATATCGGGAGGCAGGCTGGTGGAGCGCAACGGTGGATTGATCTGGGATTGTTCGAACGACAACCTACAGAGGTCGCCAAGTTCGCGACCATTATTTACCTTTCCTCGTGGTTTAACCATCGGGAGAGAAAACGGTTTTTTTCATTTTTTATTCTCCTGAGCATTCTTATGTTCCTTATTATGTTACAGCCTGATATGGGTACGGCAATCATAATTTTCAGCTTAAGCATAATAATTTACTTTCTGGCGGGAATAGAGCTTCATTATCTGTTATATCTCATACCTGTCTCCGTGGGAGGATTTTTTATACTTGTTAAAACGTCACCCTATCGTTTCCGGCGTATTATGGCATTTTTCAATCCCGCTCTGGATCCTCTCGGGATAACTTACCATATTAATCAGATACTTATATCTCTTACGCACGGAGGTATTCTGGGCCGGGGCTTTGGTGCATCAAGGCAAAAATATCTATTTCTTCCGGAAGCACACACCGATTCCATATTTGCCATCATAGGGGAGGAAGTGGGTTTTGTAGGTTCTATTATTCTTATTGCCACTTTTATTTTATTCCTCTATTATTTGTATAGAGTGAGCGTACACGCATCGGATCGGTTCGGACGGTTGTTATCGGGAGGAATTTTTGCGTTTTTCGGTCTGCAGATTATTATAAATCTGTCAGCAATGGTTAACCTTATGCCGCTTACCGGGGTTCCGTTACCGTTCTTTTCCTATGGAGGGTCACATATACTGACCTCGTTTATGTTAATTGGTATTGTTATTAATATTGCTAAACAAAGTAAAACGTATTAACGTATGGAACTTGTAACTATAGTTCTTATAATCGCACCTATAGCTGGTTATTTTATGGAGAGATATGGATTGGGAGCATATAAACATGCGGAATCGTTTGTCCAGGATATTTCGATTCAGGAAGCAAGACAGGCAACCATGTTTTTTGCCAATACCCACAACTGGCGCTTTAAAAATCAGTACGAAGAAACCGATAAGATAACAATGATTTATCAGGTAGGACAGTGGGGATTTTCTATGCAGGGCGCTCAGGCGGTGATCTTGATATTTACCCAGGAAACGGGAGGAACTTCGGTCTCGGTAGACTCGACATCGATGATGGGTCAGATAGCAGATTTTGGAGCCAATCAGCGAAATCTTGACGAGTTTACGGTTTTTCTCACAGACACAGCGACGCATAGAGAAAAACTCGATACATATAAATCCTATGGCAACCTTATCCGTCCAAATCATTTCATCATAAACCCTGTTTACTGGCTCATTATCTGGGGGTGTATATTCTCACTTTTTGTAAGATATTACCTTACATATAAAGATAAGCAAAGGTCAATTCCCGGCAATGTCATCATTATGTTTAAGCAGGGCTATACTCAGGAACAAAGCTATGAAAATCTGGGCAAGTTTGGTGCAGGTAGCTGCCAGAATAGACCGCCGGAAAGTCTTACAACATTCCTCTGTGCCGTGCCTGTCGGCCTTGAAGATAAAGTTTTGGATAATGCTCACGCTAGCTTCACCGTAGAATCTGCTACACGATGGCATGGGGAATAACCATAAACCCTATAGTATTTAGCTTCGTTATTTGATATAATAACCTGTTTATACGCATATATTACGTACGCATGAGTATTTGCATCTCATGTTGTGCTCTACGTTCTTTAAAAACCTATGGAATGAATGTGCTATAAGTGGCGGATAAGGGGATGAACACGGCTTCGTCCGTTCATCCGCCTCTTATAGCATAAGATGGCTTCTTAAGTGAAGTCCTTGTGGCTTCCTCAGCCACAAGGATATCGCACTCCTTAGGGAGTAAGTTGTAAGGAGGATCTATGGCACAGTCCAAACTCCATGGCTCTCGCGAGTACAGGCACGTACTGGACAGGTTGAGATTTTTCATAAATCTGTTCAACGTTGCCGGTGTTATCGTGGGATGTCTCTCGATTCTGGGCGGAATAGTACTGGGTATTCTAACCCTCATATTCCACCAGATCTCGGCGTGGGATTTTGCTGTTGTGCTGATCTCAGGCGGCATTCTTGCCATGCTCTGGGCAGCATACGGAGATCCCACTAAGTCGCGAACTGTCGGGTTTGTGGCGGTCACACTCCTGAACGGTTATAACGCATCGATCAAGCACGGGATTTATACCGATGCCGAAGATCGAAGCGTTCTGGAAGCTAAGGTAATCCGCAAGGCTTACCCGCATGTAGACCGACCGTTCTCGTGGTTCATTCCGCTGTGGGCCAAGGTGTTCGTGGTCGCCGGTGCTCTCGACATGCTCGTTACTATAATCCTTCGAGGCTATGAAGTATGGCCTTTTGACATAATTACCAGACGCGACATGGTCGTGATGGCAATTATGTCGGCACAGGCACTCTTCATAGCACTTGTGTACGACAGCGCCGTTGAGCTGACCCCCAGAAATATGACTCTAGTGTTGGCGGGCAGCCTGGTGGTTGTGGTAGTTCTTACCGCCATCGGGATCTATGCTCACTACGCCACCCTCGATCTCTATCTGCCGCTCTTCGTGAATTACATCATCCAAAAACTGGTAGAAGAGGCGGTCTGGCTGGCGGCGATCGGAGTTAGTTTCTGGCTTTTAGTCGATACATCAGACGCGTCCGCGTCAAAGGAGGTTTCATGACTCAATACAACGGTGACCCTGAAGCTCTCAACGCGCAGGTGCGCGAGTTCCTGGGGACAATGGAAGTCACGGACGAAGCAACGATCGCCGCTCTACACGCGCTGGCGTTCGCTAACGGTGGTGACATTGAGACGGCCTACGCCGATATGATCATCGCCCAGGTCGACGCGACGCCTCACACGGCGCTGGAGTTTCTTTTTGATCAGCCCGCCGCGGAAGATCAGGAACTCACGCACGATCCAAAGCTGCGCCGAAAGGTGTTTGCCTATGTGCTGAGACAGGCTAACGGCACCGACGCTATGGCTGAAGATGTATATCGGCTCGCCCTCACAGGTGTGTCGATGGAACTCGCTTACCGCGAGCTATCATCTGGCCAGGAGCTCCCTCCGGGCGGAATTTCGCTCTTTGATAGCGATACTATCGGCGGGGCATTTGGCAATCTGCCCGACTTTGATCTTAGCGACATATCGGGAAAGCTAGGCCTTGACCTCAGTCAGGTCATCGGCCTTGGCCAAGATGGTGCTGTCGAAATCGACGTCGGCGCCCTCATCGATGCCATGGCTGCCGGCTCCGGCGCGCAACCTTCGGAGAGGATGCGCGATGTCATCGCCCAGATGGTG
>JBDKFK010000045.1:0-8422 GCA_039798745.1 Candidatus Parcubacteria bacterium | reverse complement strand
GGGCTAATAGTAAGGGGGTATTTTTTACAAAATATCCTGATCTTCTCAGTAAGGTCACATACTAAAAATCCATAAGCAGGTGTTTCCTCAGTGGCTTTGATAATTCTCCCGTCTATGTCCTTGAAATCGCCCTTACGTATTTTTTCTATATACTCAACAATCTGATCTAATGGATTATCATCATCTTCATATTCTTCCCTTTGTGGTTTTTTGAATTCAAAGATAGTAATAGGATTGCTAGGTTCATCTCCATCACGAACAGCTATTGGTCTTCCAAATATTAATAAATCCGGTCTATCGTTTTTCTTTAGTGGCTTATCTGATGCCACATATTCTTGAAAGCTTAATCGCTCATCTATGAGCCAGAGGTTATGTTTATCATAGGGAATATGGTCCGAGTCAGAACGCATGGGGAATATCAGTTCATGTACTACTTTTTCTTTTTCATACTTTTTTTCTTTGTTCCATTTTAAGCTTTTAGCTAATATGTCCAGCACCGCTTTTCTCAAAACTACATAATGTGCTAGATCACTTTTACCTAGTGTAGTTAAATCTTTGGATATTTCGTTTATAGCTTGAGTAACTTCTCCATCCTCATTCTTTAAAATTTCTGACACTTTTGTTCTGATAGATTGGTCCTTCTTATATTTTTGTTCCTGAAGTTTATTTTCGATGGTTGTATCATCAAATTGATAGGGAATAGAAGATAAATCAAGATCATCAAAGTAAAGTTTATGCCATGGAGCTTTACTATCGATGTAATTCTTCACTCGTTCCCTCTTTTTTAACTTTCTGCTTCTCATTTCATCCTTGAATTCTTCTTCAATGATAGATGCTGTTTTAGACTCGATGTCATTGGTAGAAAATGGATA
Organism: Candidatus Parcubacteria bacterium; assembly: GCA_039798745.1. Taxonomy (GTDB): domain Bacteria; phylum Patescibacteriota; class Microgenomatia; order UBA1406; family GWC2-37-13; genus JBDKFK01. Next base: position 7,550 of record JBDKFK010000045.1, on the reverse strand, counting down.
TAGAAGTTTACTGGCATCGCTTATATTACTAAATTGAAAATTACCTCGTTCTAGAGAAACAAATTTGTTTAGATAGTTAGCCAAGACATATGCTTTAATGGAAAAATTTTTGTTGCCACTTTGCTTAGAAGAGTCGAACGTATCATAGAAATCCTCATCAAACTCAGGAATATATTTGTGTAAATTTTCTGATGTTACAGCACGATTATGAGCTGTCAAAATTACAGAACTAGTGCTTCGTGTATGATATACTTTAAAAATTATCACCTCAAATTGTTCTGAAGATTTACCATCGCTTAGTGTGAAGATTTTTTTTGCTAACTGTTTTATTCCCTCATGTTTATGAACATAGTCATTCAATATGATTTGTGAAGTGCTGTTTTCTTCTTGGAGAATAATTTGGGGACATAAGTACTTATCGTTAATAAAATAAGGTAGTAGTTTTTCTACTAAAACACGTGCAATAGTCTCCATCTTTTTTTCTAATTTATTAGAATATTTTTCTTTAATATTTTCTAATGTGATAGTAGTTAAAGTTTCTTTGTTTGTTATTTCTTGAGTTGTTTCTTCTTCAATAAAACTTTGGACATTATTGCTCTTTGATGAAAAGCTAAATGTTCTTTCTACTAGTTTTTCACCGGCTTTAAAAGTACTATTAACTCGAACCTGATTGAAGTACTTAAGGAACATAAATCTTCCAAACCCTTTACCACCTGATTTGAGCTTTAGATCGCTATATAAGGTATCGAAAGAATTTCTATTTTTATCGGTAAACCCAATGCCGTTGTCTTCTATCTCTATTGTAGTAATATTAGGTGTAATATCTTCTTTTGAAAGAAGTGATGGCTGTTCTCTTCGTAAGGTTATGTAAATAGCACCATCTGTTCTACCAGATTCTTCAATTGATTCAATAGAGTTCACAACAGCTTCTACAATGGGTGTGTAAATAGTATTGTTGTTCTCTGAAATATTTTTAACTACACCCTGAATATTGATTGGAGGCATACTGTAATTTTATCTGATTAATAGTTAAGTTTAAATATAAGTAATGGATTAGCAGTATACTACCAAAGACAGCAAATTACTATAGGGAGCATACTTTTATGGTTCCAATATATATTATTTTCGTGCGTCTAATATGTTAAATGCTTATAGAAATGCGTGGATACCACGCCATAAAGTAGTGTTCTAGTTGGTTCCAAACAAATCCCGGCATCTCCACTCTTCGCCCCTAAGACATAACGGGGCTACGAGGTGGCACGGCCTCTATGGTATATCCGTGCTTAAGATCTAATCGCGAAGAGTGCCCCTAACGAAGCCCGATATACAAGTGGCGAAGTGGGGTGTGGCACGTACAACCTAATCAGAACGTTGTGGTTTTTACTCCATTGAATTGGCTAATTGTTGCTCGTAAAGTTTTTTAATGTTCTATACTTACATTCTTAAACTCTGTAATGGTACCTACTACATCGGTTTTTCTGCCAATCTCAGACAGCGTTACCGCGAACATATGTTGGGTAATGTGTCACAAACCCGTAACTTGCGACCGTTGAAGATTGTGTATTACTGTGCCTTTGATTCAAAAAAGCAAGCATTAGATTTTGAACGCTACCTTAAAACCAATTCCGGCTTCGCATTTCGGAATAAACGTCTTGTTTAACTATACTTTCAACGTGCTATATAATTACTCCATGCAGAAATCACGATTGTATGCTCTAGACGGACTACGGGGATTTGCGGCGTTATCGGTGTTCTTCTCCCACAGCGGTTTTGACCCTAGGTCGATCACCCAGATTCCGGCAATTTTCTGGGTATACAAAACACTCTCCGTCGGGCCGAATTCTGTTCAGATTTTGTTTGTGCTGTCGGGGTTCCTGATGGCATACCTCTACGCCGAGATCACGAGCATCCGCCAGTTTATCATGAAACGCTACGCGCGCATATTCCCGGTCTTTGCGGTGATTACCTTATTCATTTGGCTTATCGGTTCAGGAAATATCGTCGCCCTGTGGTACCAACAGTTAGCGATCCTGCTCGGACTTGCTTTGATAATTTACCTCGGATGGAATGGATTGAGAAAATTCGATAACAAAAAAAAATTTGGCACGATCCTTTTTTTCGTGTTTGCAGTATTTCAACTGGCAGTGCTGTTGATAAATCTCATTATCACTCCCAAGATTACCGTTGCTCACACCCTTGTCGTGCCGGATAGAGTCAAATCGTTGATCGATCTGATCTCGACCGTCACCCTCACCACGCCGTTTGTAAAAGGGATTCTACAGTTGAGCAATGTGTTTTGGAGTCTGGCGCCGGAAGTATATTTTTATCTCCTCTACCCGTTTATCGTCATCCCACTTGTCCGGATTTCTCGCCGGTGCGGATTTGTTGTGAGTGCTTTGATTGTTATCGCGGTTACGAAAATATTGCTAGATCTGGATACTGCCATCAGTTCGATTTTGTCGTTCCATGCCATGAACATCGCCCGCGCCAACGGATTTATTGCGGGAGTTGTGGTGGGCACACTCTACCAATCGCGCGGCAAAATCTGGCGTTCGCTTGAAACAATTTTTTCCAATCCTATTGCTGGAATCGTGGTGTTTCTCGGATTTATTGCTATTCAGGCGGGAGACTGGACAATCCGCGATGGCCAGGCGATCTGGTTTATGAATTTGTATTACCTGCTTTCAAGTTGGGTGATTGCACTCACTGTCATCTGTGCAATTATTCCCGGGACAATAATCAACAAAATTTTCAGCATCCGCGCACTAACTTTTCTCGGCATGATCAGCTACTCGCTATACCTGGTGCATAACCGCGTAATCCCGATGGCCGAGCAGATTATGGCACCGTACATGCACTTCTTCTCGGCGGGAATAGGTGGAGTAGTGCAGCTTGCGGTAATGCTGTCGATGACAATCGGGGTGTCATATCTGCTCTACCGATTAGTTGAATACCTATATTTCCAAAGCAAATCGCACAAAACCCACACTGCAGCAGCGGCTGTGAAGGAAGCAAAGCGACCGTTATTTACCGGCTGGCCAGCATATATTTTTGGTGGGTTGGCCGTGCTTGCCGTCATTCTCTGGCTCTACAGCGGCGGGTTTGTGCCGTCACTCTACGCGTCTCACCACCGGATTAATGGGACACTGATTCCCAAAGAAGTATCGCTGTTACACAACCCACTTCGGGTCCCCATTACTTCCTCTCATAACAACCTGAGTGTGGTGATCCTGAATCTGCGCTATGCAAAAAACGCAGACCGCACCCGCAAACTAGCGAAAAATCCGGCGGTCTTGGATTTTCGACTGTATGAGGAAGGTAATTCGAAACCGATTTTCACTTCCACCCGCCATGGCTATGAAGTCGAGGGCGAACCGCATTACCCGTTTGGATTTCCGACAATCGCCGATTCGGCTGGCAAGAAATATATTGTCGAATTAAAACAACAATACGGATCTGCCGAGGACCAGGTGATCGCAGACATCTCTCCCGCCAGTCTCGTGACTCTGTATAGCAATTCTAGGAAAGAAATCCTGTTTCACCCGCATCTGATGCTATGGAATCGTACTCTATTTGCCCTCTCCCACCCTGACGGACTATTTGCGGTGACAAGCGTGGTGTTTTTGACGACCCTTTATGGGCTGTCGAGTCGAAAAAACAAGCTGTCCCCAAAACTAGGACCATGAGGTGTCAAGTTATGAAGTCCTCGAAATTTACTGAGAATTTCGTCAGCAAAACGGACTGTCGTAAAAAACTTTCAGACATCAAGGTTGAGAAACATATTCACATTCTCTCAACAATACTACACACTGTCTTTTCTCCTATATCCTTCTTAAATATCGGACAGTAACAAATATTCTGATCAAGGGATAGTAAGCGTTTTTGGTGTGCTGTGAGTGCTTTGAAATTTTGCAACTCCTTGAGTCTAATTCCCGTACGCTCCATAGTTTTTTTCTGCAACGACCCCACTCTACGGAAGAGAGTAACTTTTTTCTTTTGAGAGAGTGATTCAAGATCCAGGCAGGTAATAGTGTCTATTAACGTATCCGGTCTGAAGCGCTTCATATCGTTATGGGCGATTTCAAAAGAGATAGATATCCGGGGATGCTGAGATATGAGTGATCCCATTGGCGGCATAATTACCATACGGGAAAATCCAAAATGTGCGGCAAGAGCCAGCTGCAGATTTGTAGGCTCTGTCGTGACAATTGCGCACGTTGTGTGAGCTGCCCGGGTATTGTGGATATCGATAATAGCATCATAGAGCTTTAATCGTGGTTTCAGACTATCTGCCAGGTGTTCCTCCAGACTTGTCGGGAGAGATGCGCTAAAACTACGGTTGAGATCGGTTTCAATGTATCTTGTTTTATTGGTAATCGCCTGAGGATGGGCAAGAATGCCGGTAATTCCAGGTATTTTTCTTGCAGAAAAATACCTGGCTACACTGATACCAGTAGGTTCATTTCCATGCATGCCACCGATGATAAATATGTGTTGATGAGTCATAGGATATGTTCTTTCAACTTAGCCGTTATTCTGAGCGTCGGGTGATCTATAAAGGCAGTAGCATCTACTTCTTCATCCATAAGTGGCTTTCCTTCCGGTTCGTACGTTAAGTTCACAACCGAATTGGCAATCCGTGTGTGCGGGTTTGAGTCAAGATGTTCTATTGCCATGATAAGCGCAGGGCATGTGCCTCCCAGACGTCCTGTAATATCGGTTATACCACCTCGCATAGCGCCAGTTCCATCAAGCCCGCGTACATGGTCAAAACTGAGCCGCGAGGACACTGGATTATAGAGAGAAAGTGCTTGATGGAATCCAATACTTGCCTGGATTGCTTCATCTACATGAGTAACACTATGCCCGCTGCTATCAAGATGATCTACTACCTGACTGAGTTCATCCATACCATCTCTGACCACCATCACCTCCGCACCAGCGTAACGCATGCGCCCGTCTTCTCCTGTATCATTTTTTTGAAATGAGACAAAGCTATACGCGTCCTCCCCAAGAACACAGTATCCTACCGAAATTGTCTGAGGGTCTTGTAACTGAGGTTCAAGGACTAATCCTTTTAGAGCTATTTCTTTTGACGACATTGATTCAAGATACTGTTTAAGATCTTCTTCAGATGCAATAATAAACTGTCCATGTCCATCACTCTGATCAGGTAACTTAAGGCGATATGGAATGGGGTGCTCTCTCTGGAGATTTATATATGCAGACAGCATATCGTCTTTAGAAAAAGCGGTTAGTCCTGGAAGAACAAACCCGCTTACTCTATCGGCAAACTCAGTAGAGTAGTAAGGCGGTATTCGAGAAGATACCGATGGATGCAACACTGCTTTTTCAACATGCTCTATATTGTCGACGAGCGTTCCGTAGAAATCGGATTCCAGGATATCAGGACGGATATTCTCACCTCGAACATACGTTCGCTGAGGAACTAAAAACGCATTACGGTGAGGTTCATCAGCTACTTCACCGGTATAGGGGAGTCCAAGTTTGGACGCAATTTTTTGAGCAACCAGTCCATTGCGTTGTTGATAGTAATTACGATACGGCATACGTTGTGTCGCTGTACGTAGGTCTAGTTGAACTTGTTCTAACATAAGAATTACGAATTAATAATGAAAGGGCTGGGTTGAAGGGTGTCTGAAGATTAGGCGTTTCGCCATGTAGAAAATCGGCCTTTTTGAAGTTCTTTTGAACCACGTGTTACGGTCGCAATGCCGACCTGTAATTTTTTTGCTATTTGTTGTTGAGGGATGCCTTTTTTTAGCTGCTTTATGATCTCAATGCGTACGGCAATCTCCTCGATTTCTTTAGGAGTAAGAATGCCCACCAAAAAGTCTTTCAGCACTTTTTGAGAAGTACTGTGTTCGAGATTAGTTATGAGTGTTTGTAAACTTCTGGAAGACATGAATACTAGTATACTAGTAAGATAGTATATTGTCAATACCTCCATTTCTGGTTAAATAGACTCCTAAATTTTTGAACGTCGTAGGTGGGGATCTTTTTTGTTTTGATACTATGGTGAGTAAAAAATATAAGGTAGGTGACCGCACAAGCGCATCGGTCACCTACAGGCAATGAATGTTAGCGCGCCGTTTGAACTGGTGGTTGTGGCGGGGTCGCGCTGTTGGGTTCGATCCGGGTGGTGTACCAAGGACCGAGCTCTGATGAGCGAACGACGTACTGACTGCTGATCAGGCGAACGCGCACGCCACGAGCGTCCCAGAAGGCGATGGATTGATCCGCCGCCAAAACTGGTTGGGCATAGCCCACGAAGACGCCGTTGAGGGTGGATTTCACGCCAATGATTGTTACGCCATTAGAACGCACTTCAGTGTCGAGACTAAGATCGAGGGTGTTTCCCTCGGCATCGTAGAATCGAACGTTCGAGTACGAGGTGAGGTAGTAGGTTTTCTCAGAAGCAACAGCGGAGCCACAGGTGGCGAATCCGACGGCGGTGAGAACAACGGCAGCTACCAGCAACTGAAGTGAACGGAACATGACTTCCTCCTTTACAGTTCCCGCGAGTTGCGGGTCGACGCACGCTACGGTTCGTGCGTGTCAGGCACAACTAAGTATGCCTGGTATGCACGAATCGAGCGTAAAAACAGATTGTCTATAGGTATAGATGAGCTTGTGCGGTAAGTAAATGTGCATCGAAGCTGCCCAGGCAGAGCATTTCCGCCGGGAAACTAGGATACAATATTCATAGTAAATGATTTTATCCCTCTTGTCAATACTATAAGATTAATATTGAATATAATCTATTTGTATATAGTATATTTATATTCCAATGATCTTGACGTTCAGGGTTAGTTAATGATATACTATAGGTTATATTGTGACATATATTAGCCACAATATATATGCGGAAATCAAATGCTGACTTGAGCCTAGTCTCAGGTTACGCGTTTAAGTTCCTGCACTTTAACATCAGCAACGCATGCGTAGAGGTGAGGAACAGAGTAGCCGTGATTAGCCACGGCTTTTCCGCTCCTCACCAACTGCGCAAAGGCACTTGAGCCTTGTGAGGACCCTGGCGCGAAGCAGCACGCTTAAGCGTGCTTAGCCGAAGGAGGCTACTACTATGGGACGCATCATCATGAACAACCGGATTGGCACAGTGGTCGATTTCAACCCGAAGTATGGCGCGATCGTAGACTGCAAGGATTTTAACGAGCCCGTGCTCGTCTCGATCCAGGCACTCTGGGAACGCTATCCGTTCGGAGTGAAGCCGGGCCAGGTCATCCGGTTCACATCGCGGATCGAAGCCTCGGATGTTGTAGTTCTGGAAGATGAGTTGCCTCCGTTTGAACGGGGCAAGATCATCCGCATGGAGCGGACGTTCGTGGTTATTGAGGTAGATATCGACGCTCGACAGCGGCTTATGCTTGACAGCTCCACAATCATCGCCAACCAAAAGGATGGCGGATGGAGCTACGAGCTGGCTTGTCTGGTTGAGCAGGATATCGACCTCATCGGTCTCGAGGTGGAGTTTCGCCTCGGGTCGTTCTTCGACGAGCGGCAAGGCG
>JBDKFK010000044.1:0-9078 GCA_039798745.1 Candidatus Parcubacteria bacterium | reverse complement strand
ATCCGCTACGGATACGACGCGAAGAAGATCCAGTTGTGCCTGATCGAACAGGTACTCGGGGATCTGGCGACGGATTACTACTTCGACGATCAGGCAGAGCGGAAAATCGCCGAACCATATGGCGTCGGCGCCCCGCGTGACGGCCTCAACCCACAGCGTGACCTGAAGGCGTACCGCCAAGCGCACGTCAAAGTGTACCGCAGCAAGAACGCATTCTGGAACGCCCAGAACGCGGGTAAGGCATTTGGCTACAAGCTCAAAGAGAGCTACAAGAGCTACGTTCGCAAGGACGTAATGCCTGCCATCGAGCAGTTTGAGCTTCCGCCGTTGACAATCGCATAGCAGAGGAAAGGGGCAGGAAGTCGCGCACAGCGCGACGTACCTGCCCCTTTTTAGTTGGTAAAATACATCTGGCTGTATTACAATAATTACATCATGACGAGGCAGAGAACAGTGGTAAAAAAAACCGATATTATTCCTCTCCTTAAAGAAGCAACCGCCTCTTACTCAAAAACACTCAATGAACGTGTCTTTACTCCTCTCTCCGAACATAAAATGAAAAAACTCCAGCAGACGATTAAATCATTTATTCCTGAAGAATAATATGGACGACACCGAGACACTACCGCAGGGTGACACACTACACTCTCTGGAAAACACTCTTGATAAGCCCGATAAGCTAACAGAGGCATTAGAATCTTCAACATCGGAGATTATACGCACTGATGAAGCAGCAGCCGCTGAGATTGATGCTGCGGAAAAAGCAGGTGCTATAACAAGAACAGAAGCTCAAACACTTAATAATAAACGACGCGGATGTCTTGTCGAAGTTGTCGCAAAAATGAGTGGCGCAGTCCCCGACCGTTATAAACCACGACTTCAGAAAGCATTATCGGTAAACACCGTTCTGGAAAAATGCTATATCGTCGGACTTGATCCACAGGAAGATAAGGCAGAACTGAGCCGTTTAAAAGAAATATATAAATATCAGGTAATAGAACCTCTCTATGAGACAAAGCCAAATCCCCAGCATATAGAAGCGGCTATAGACAAATATATTGTTGCACTAGGACATACCGGCATGACTCCTGAAGATAGAAAAGATATATCCGAAGTACTGGGACAACTGTATAGAACGGAAGACCGGGAAAACAGTGACATGGACTTCCAGGGAAAGGTGGCGGAAAAGCTTGTTCTGCACGTAATCAATAACGGCAGTGACGATATAAAAGCAGAGATGATGGTAAAACTGCTCAAGGAAGCAGACACCCATGCCGTCGCATACCTGCCTCTTATCTCCGATACAGTAAGGACGACAGTTATTAACGAATATGTGAAAGATTACAGATTTTTCTTGTTTTCGCGCAACAAAGTAGTTTTCCCGCTTATCGAACTTCTTCCTACAGGACAGCGTACTGACGTCCTGTTACATGTCGCTGACCGTATACCAGACCTTAAGGGAGAATCGTTTGACGTTGATGCGCGGGTGGCACTGGCGAAACAGACGCTCAGTTACACGGATAGCTCCAACCGGGCAGAAGTCTATGAAGAAGTGATTGGCAGCACCTGGTCTCCTCTTATCGATGTGGAAGAGCCGCAGAAAGCTATTACCCTTCTTCTCGAGCTTACACCTGTCCAACAGGAGCAGGATCTTCTGTTCGGCAGGATCGTTGATAGTGATGCTGATTACCGCGGTGTTGAAGGGTTTGATATAGATGCCTATGTTGCGCGTGCGGACGCCGGTAGCTATACGGTGACAAATTTTGTCCTCAAACAAATTGAACATGGATACCTGTCTCGGGAAGCCATGACATCATTTGGATGGAAAAAAATCCAACCTGCGATGGAAAAGGGAGTAAAAGACCGTGAAGATATAGATAATCTTGTTGGTTTGGCAGTAAGATATCATGTGCCGCTCGATGGCCTGCGAACAGCTGTACGCCCTCATCTTGAAGCAAGGTTTCAGGAAGGTACCATCGACCGTCGGCTTCATAAGTCTGTAGTAGATCTGGGAGAAATGGCTTTTGCTCAGGAGTGGAGTGAGTTTGAGTATGATATTCAGACTACGGAACGACTCGGTGAAAGAACATGGCGAGACGAACAGTCGCTCGTTGACTTGCTGCAAAACCATCTTGACGCGAACGACCTTAAGTGCGCGCTCGATCTGGGAAGCAAAATTTATGGAAGCGATAAGATGATTTTTATGTTGGAGCATTCTGACGAATACTACATCAAGGCCGTGCGAGATCTACTTGCAGTTAAAAAAGAGTTTGGGGACCGAACAGACGATCCTGACTATACAGTTCCTTATCAATCATTTATCAGTGAGAAAGGCGCTTTTGTAGAAGCAGTCGCCGATATCTCTCCCGAGACACCTTCAATAGAAATATGTTTAAAAACTACATGGGGAGATCTTCACTGGGTCCCCTATCGTAATCTTCCTTATATACACAAAGAAGATGCACAGATCGTAGGCGTGCGATTTGCCGATAACGGACTTGGTTATGATGAACAGCTTAATGCTATTTTTGCTCCTACTAAAACAGGATTTGATTTCTTACGTGGACGATTTGGACAAGGGGCTAAAATGAGCATGGTCCGGCTTATGAATGCTGGCTGTGATGTAAAGATAAACTCATCATGCAAACTGCTTGAATCAGGTGAGTATATTGAATGGGAAGGACATCCTGAATATTCTCAAGATACACGAACAGTACATTTTAAAGGCAAAAGAAGAAGACTCTATACAACCGATGACAGCGCACCTAGTGGAACAACAACAGAAATTATGTTCGATAAAGCTGATGGTGATGTCGTTGCCAAGATTGTGGCTATGCTCGATATGCGCGATGACAATCTGGGCTTAGGAAAATATGTGAGAGAATATCTTCCCGAAGATATTCAAGCTTCCTATAAATCTGCAATGTCCTACAAAGAACGCTCACAAGAGGAAGACTCACTACAGATATCACTTGACCCAAGGGTTTCGGGGAAAATATTTATTCAGGGACTTGAAGTACCTGCACACGGCATAACCACTGCGTTCAGTTACGATTTTACATCGAAGGATTTATTTACAGGAGCCGACAGAACCTGGCTCGATGTCGATAAAGTAAAAAAAGAGGTGGTGAAAGCATGGGCGCATATAAAAGACCTAGACTATATAAAAAGATTGCAAGCCCTTATTCTGGATGAAACATACACGGCGGCACAAGAAGTACTTTGGATTGACGACATAGGAAATACTCTAGGGTATGATGTAAAGGATCTCCATATACAAGCTCTTAAGGAACGGTTTAAGATTCAGGATAACACTCAGGGGCTTGTTTTAATGACTCGTTCCGAGATCGTTGATAGCGGCATGGATATAGTTAAACTTGTCAAACTTGGTTTCGCAATAGGAATAGTAGAGGGTAATAAATATCAGATAGATAAATACATATCTAAAACACTCTCTTCACTCCATGGATACCGGTTCCGAACTCTTAGTGCTGAAAGCGCCAAAAAATATATTAAAGAAGAAGAAACAGCAAAATCAATAGAAACTCAGGTAGTACCCGAACGTATACAGGCCGAACTTGAAGCTATACTTGCAGAGGTGAAACAACGAGTCGGGTCCTATCTCACCGACGCCGGACTGACCGATGAAGCAAAACTGCTTTCTGACTTGGACATCGACATAGGATGCGCTGGAGAATCCGGAACTCCTGCATTTGTGAAAATCGGCCAAGGCGGCAACGAAGCTGAGTTTAGAATTGTGATCAGTAGTGATATTTTTGAAAACAAACAGTTTCCGGAAACAATCTCACATGCAGACAGACGCTGCATAGAATTTATGACCGAGATGCAGATCCTCGCTCTCATAGGTAATGCTGGTCATTATGTAGATAACCGACTCACATCCGGACAGGACGTTGTCAACGCTCTGCTTCACCGCTCAGTCTCTCCCCAACTGCGTCATACGGCTGAACAGATTAACATAACTACTCCCGATGATAATATGAGAAATCGGATGATATACTCAACATCTCCGGAAAAAGCTGTAGATGAAGCACATATAGCTGTTCAGGAGGCAGCACATAACTTAAGCTCAAACTTTGCTACATTCGACGAAGTAAAAGAAAGCATTGATATCATTAATCAACACATAGCCACCGGACTCATAGACGAAGACCAGCTCTATACTATGCTTAGTCCCTGTATCCTGAGATATATATGTTTTGATGGTACGGTTTATTATATCGGCACGACAAGACGTGATCAAAAGACAGCCTCTATACAGCTGCTCACTGTACCTCACGATACAATAACATCAGCGCAGGGAGTAGAGATGTATATATTAAACAGACAATCTTCGGATATGGCAGTGGCACTGATACCTTATAACTTTGCCACTCAAAGCGGAGTAATGCTCAAAGACAGTTCGTCTGAATACTCATTGTCGAAATATCAATATACTCACTCTATTGGGTCATATCTCAACGACGGCAGCTCAAAGCTTAGTACTGAAGATTTTTTCAAATCAATGTTCCTTCGTAACCATCACCTGGGCACTAACTGCATCTACTTCCCTATCGGTGCGTTGAGTAAGGATACGGTTGATAACCGGATAGCATATATAAAAGATGAATATGATCTGACGGTGGATCTGGGCGGAGGAATTCATAGCAAAGAAAAAAATACCGGTAAAGACTACTTAGAAACTACATTGAGCGAAGATTATGGCGGAGGAAAAGCCTGGGACAAAGGCATTCGTATCTTTGGAGACATAGTCCAGAATCATATTGATGAAGCGGGTAAGAATGTTGAGATACTATATCAGGTCATAAAAGACGGAGAAACCGTCTGGATAAGCGCAGAAGAACTCTGCCAACCGGAAAACAGTGAGCTTGAGCTGGCCGGTATACGCTTTGGTGACAACGGCAGGGGATATACAACCAGACAGCTCACCATACTTTCCGAATCAACGAAAAACGGAGCTGGGCAACGGGGAAAGTTTGGTACCGGCATGAAAATGCTCACCGCCAGCTGCGTAAGACATAACTTTGATCTTGCGTTCAGTTCACGAGACTGGAGAGCTAGCGCGACGAAACGACCAAAAACCATCATTCAACATGGTGTAACCGCGACAAAACAAATGGTAGGATTTGAGATGGAATGGAATGAACGTGAAGAGACAGGCTCAACAACCGAACTTACGGCTCCTTCCGATATGGGCGCTCAACAACAACATATATGGAAGGAGTGGATGAGTGTGGTTGATCCACGCCAGCTTGATGATAAAGGAAATAAGGGCCTCGAACGATACATACGCTCATTGCGAATGGTCGAGGACGACGCTATCCGTATAGGCAATGTCAAAATTCTGGTGAATGAACCAGGAAAACTATATGAAGGAGGTATCCTCATTCCTCAGGCAGTCGAAAAGATGGGAATAAAAACAATGTTCGGTTATGACATAGACGATGATATTATTGCGACGCAGGAGCGTGATGTAGTAGATCCGGATAAACTACGAAAACATCTAATCGCGGCTTTCTCTAAAGCGCCTACGGATATTTGCGAGGCACTCCTTACTTTTATAACCACTGCCCCGGACGCGGCCTATCTTGAGTATAAACATATAGGTTCGGTCGATAACAAAAAACTAAGACATGCGTACTATAGTCTGTTTGGAGATTACGCGCTACTCAGCTCCGCTGACAAATCCCGCCAGATTCTGGCAAGCGGGTATAATGAGCTCAATAAACCTCTCAGTGAGTTTGAGCGGTCAATACATAAAGCTATAATAGAGTTTGAAACTACTCATTTAGCCGACGATCCTATTGTCCATCTGGATGAACAATCTAAAACAAATCTTCATCAAAAACTAAGTAAGCAGGTTGTCACGACATTTAACCTTATGGCAGATCTTTATAAGAGACCCATTCCCATAACCGATCAGGAAAGACAACCAATAGAACAATTAGTACGGTTGACTGCCGCGGAGATGTCTCAACGTTTTAATACTCTCTACGAAACACCTCAGGGTCAACGGTTGCTCACCATGTTATTTGCAAGCAAGGACAGAACGTATATAGAAGGAGACGATCACGTAAGTCCAGAGGCTATGCTAGCCCGTACTGATAGTATAGGAATAGGAGTACAACCTGTAGAAGTGTTAGTAGGAAGCAACCGCGTAGCCGAAGCGTTTGTTCATGGTCCATATGGAATTACCTATAACACAAAAAATCTAGCTGATCCAAATATGTCAGGAGGCACTACCGGACACGAAATACTACACTTAACCACCAATACCAGGGACTATACGACTACGTTCATGGGTATGCTGATGCTCAACGTGCCGGCAATAGCGGCACATTACGCCTCGTAGTTATCTCTTCCTTAAGAAGGCCGGTACATCGAGAGGATCTTCATCTATAAAGTCGCTGTCATCGGAAACCTCTACCTGACGTTTTTCTTCTGCGGGCTCCGATCTACCAATAGATGAATCCAACTCTGCACCGAGCGATTTGCCGCTTTTCTGAAATTTGAAGATATGCAGTCTGCTTTCATCGAAACGGGTAGCTACCAGTGTAATTTTAATCTGGTCGTTCATTGTTTCATCTATCGCCGCGCCAAAAATAATATCGGCGTCCGCATCTACTGTTTTGTGTATTATAGAAGCCGCTTCGTCGATTTCAGACATAGTAAGGTCTGCTCCGCCGACCACATTGAACAGCACGCCCTTCGCGCCTTCTATAGAAGTATCAAGGAGCGGGGATGATATCGCCTGCCGCATAGCCGTCAGGGCCCGTTTATCGCCATTTGCGATGCCTATACCCATAAGGGCAGTACCTGCATTGCTCATAATGGTGCGAACGTCCGCAAAATCGACATTTATGAGGCCTGGAAGTGTAATCAATTCGGCTATCCCTTTCACACCCTGTTGAAGAATAGAGTCAATTTTTTTGAACGCATCCTTCATGGGTGTTTTCTTATCAATAACCTGCAAAATTCGCTGGTTTGGAACAACAATAAGAGTATCTACTTTATCTTTGAGAGCCTGCGTGCCCGATTCTGCGCTAATACGACGCTTCGCTCCTTCAAAATCAAATGGTTTTGTCACAACGGCTACGGTGAGCGCGCCAGTTTCTTTGGCCACTTCGGCGATTACAGGTGCGGCTCCCGTTCCGGTACCTCCACCTTCTCCGGCAGTAATAAATACCATATCCGAACCCATAAGCTCTTCCTTTATTTTTTCCCGCGATTCCTCTGCTGCCTGTCTCCCCACCTCAGGATCGCCGCCGGAACCTAGTCCTTTCGTAAGGGCATCGCCTATCTGGATCTTTATTTCTGCTTTGTTATGAAGAAGTGCCTGTGCATCGGTATTTACCGCGACAAACTCTACGCCGGGAATACCCCCTTCGGCAATCATCGAAGTTACCGCATTACCACCACCGCCGCCTACACCCACTACCTTTATTTTAGCTGCTTGTCCCGCTCGTGGTTTGATAAACATATAAATTTGTTATAAAAAATGTTACAGTTTCCGAAAAAATGTAGCGCCTACACATAATAACCATAATTTACAAAATAGTCAACCCATAAGGATTTGTTTCATATATGTCATCCCCGTGAAGACGGGGATCCAGACTACAATGTACCATGGTATCAATTGTCTAGATTCCCGCCTGCGCGGGAATGACAATGATGCATGCACTGTTACATTTATGGTATAAACTGCTTGAGGATACTTTTGAGCTTCCCGAACGAAGAATTGAACGAGAAGTCTTTAAGGATTGCATTAAAATCTTTGCCGGAATGTTGTTCTTCACCGCTTAGTTTCTTGCCATAGAGAATAAGCCCGATTGTCGCCGCGTACTGAGGGTCAAGGATTTCATCTACAAGCCCTGTAGCTTTTTGCGGTGTACCAATACGAATAGGTAACCCAATAACTTTCCTTCCCATCTCTACCATACCCACCGTGAGTGAGCCTCCCCCTGTTATGATAAGTCCTGATGGGATCTGCTTAGCAAATCCACTCTTTTCTATCTCTTCACCAATAAGAGAATACATTTCTTCAATACGGGGCGCGATAATTCCGTCAAGAATTGTTTTCAGTGTCACATCCTGCAGTGTTTCGGGTATATCCAGATCTTTTAGACTCAGCTGTTCCTGCATTTTCTTCTTGGCAGCATCCTTCGTCACTTTCATATGTTTGCTCAGGAAGAGTTTTATTTTTTCAGCCGATTCCAGTGAAACGCGTAGACCTACAGCAATATCGTTCGTTATATGTTTAGCGCCCAATGGTATAGATGCCGAATGGGAAAGAGCACCTTCAATGTAGAGCGCAATATCTATTTTTCCTCCTCCTATATCTACCAGGGCAGCGCCCAGATCTTTTTCTGTATCAGTAAGAACTGCTTCGGCTGACGCAAGTCCTGAGAATATGAATCCCGCATTGGCAATCCCAAGATCAGCAGAGCACCTATCTATATTTTTTAAATTTGTAGCAGAAGCTGTAATAATATGAGTATCTATCTCCAGGCGTACACCGCTCATACCTATGGGATTTTTTATACCGGATTGTCCGTCTACACTGAACTCCCGGGGAGATACTTCGATGATCTGTCTTGTAGATGAAAGTGAAATCGCGCGTGCAGCGTCTATAACGCGCTCGACATCCGCTTCAACGATTTCTGCTTGTGGATTGGAAACTGCGACTACGCCGTGCGAGTTAAGTGAAGCTATATGCGGACCTCCGACAGAAACAAAGGCTTTATTTATTTTGTGTCCGGCCATACGTTCGGCTTTCTCGACACTTTCCTCAACAGCCTGGGTTACCTGATCAATGTCTACGATAAGTCCCTTTTTTACTCCTTTTGATTTTGTCGTATTAAATCCTATGATTCGTGTTTCTTCTTGCTCAGGCGATTCTATACCTACGACTGTCGCCACTTTGGAACTACCTATATCTATTCCGCAAATCAACTTATCAGTCATAATTCTAGATAAATAATATGTATTATTTTTTAATTTGTATCACCGGCTTGTCAAATCTCAGATCTAAAACCTTGAAATCAGTACCCTCAATTT
>JBDKFK010000043.1:0-9605 GCA_039798745.1 Candidatus Parcubacteria bacterium | reverse complement strand
CTGTTCGCTGATGATGAGCTGCTTCGGGAGCTGGTACACCAGTTTCTGGAGCTGGCTTATCGTGAGCAGCTGACGCATGATCCCTATTACACCCGCTTCTGTGGGGGTGAGGTGGTCATACGGCTCGTATACGGGCGCGGTCCCTTTGAGTGGATGGAGGTAACGTTGCGGGGCAACAGCGACATTCGGCGAGAGCTGAAAGAGGCGGTGTTCTACCGTGACAATGCCTTGCATCTGCTCTAGGCGTTGCTGATTATGTGGCGGTGGTGCGAAAGCACCGCCGCCACCCATTTGTAACTTCTTATTATTCTCTACTCAACACCGCTCTCACCAGTCTTAGTTCTTCATACGAATAATCTTCACCCAGATGTGCTTTTACAGGGGTTAACCTGTCCATTCCTATTTTCTTAAATGCTTTTGTTATCGTCTGCTGTTTGGTCGGATGTATGAGTTTACTTATATCTATGTCGGCTCCGTTTACAAAGGCTTGTTCCAGGTGTCCGGCGATTGTGTTTACACTTAGCTTTCGCTGGGTTGCGATTTCTTTGAGGGATAATCCTTGCTGATATAATGCCAGGGTGTGTTCGACCGATGAGTTGTTGGTGGTTTTTGGCTGAGGTTTTTTTTGAAATATAGATTTGGGCTGAATCCCCTGTGGTTCACAGTATGATTTGATTATCTCAATAAACAGATTGCCGTAGAGCTTCAACTTTTGTTCACCCACTCCTTTTATCTGCGCGAGCTGGTCATGTGTTTGCGGATAATAGACTGCCATTTCTTTAAGAGCTGCGTCTGAAAAAATTACATACGGTGGTACATCATGCTTGTCTGCAAGGCGTTTACGCGCTACACGCAACTCTGCAAATAACGGTTCGTCAAACTGTGTGTCGATGGTGGACGCGGCGTGAAGATGTTTTTGTTTCAGCGTATGAAGGTATACCGTCTCAGTGCCCTTCAGTACTGCTGCGCTTTTTTCGGTAAGCCGGACTACAGGATATGTATCGGTAGTTATGACCAGATATCCCTGCTCTGCAAGTTCGCGGATAAAGGCAGTTACATCGGGCCGAGTATATCCTTTAATTAATCCATAGGTAGATAACTGATCATGGCCGTACTGTGTAATTCTCTGTGAACGTGAACCGGTCAGAATTTTTGTCACATAACTAACGCCAAACGATTCATGCAGCCGATAGACGCATGAAAGTATTTGCTGAGCTATTACTGTCGCGTCAAATACACCGGGCGGCTGCAGGCAGTTGTCACAGGACTGGCAGTTTTGCTTGTACTCTTCGCCAAAATACTGCAGAAGATGGGAACGTCTACAAAGTGCGGTCTCCGCAAAGGTCACCATCTGCCGCAGTTGCCATCGGGCGATATCCTGTTCGCTGATATTTTCCTTTTGTCGGATGAAGTAATCTATGGTATTTACATCGGCCGGACTGTATAGCAGAATACATTCGCTGGTAAGACCATCGCGTCCGGCTCTTCCGGTTTCCTGATAGTAGCGTTCAATACTTGATGGCAATCCATGATGAATGATGAATCTTACACTTGGTTTATCGATGCCCATACCAAACGCGATTGTTGCCACAATAAGGTCTACATCATCACGCTTAAACTGTTCCTGATGGTCTTTGCGGACGCTATCATCGAGGCCTGCATGATAGGGGAGCGCTTTATATCCGTTTTGCTGTAACAGTGCGGCAATCGTATCAACTTTGTCACGTGTCTGACAGTAGATAATTCCAGACTGATTGGGATGTTCGTGCACATGCTCCGCAATTTGTTGTATATCATTTTCTTTTCGCTGCACACGATACTGTAAATTGCTTCGATTGAAACTGACCTGATATATTGAAGCATTGGTGAGATTAAGTTGATTTATGATATCAGTCTTTACCCGTGGTGTCGCTGTTGCAGTGAACGCAGCTACCGGGGTGTCAGGAAATGCCGGCCGCAGTGTGTTGAGCTGTCTGTACTCAGGTCGAAAATCGTGTCCCCATTCCGAAATACAGTGCGCTTCGTCTATCACAAACGACGCGATCTGTAGCTGTTTTAAAAACGCCATGGTTTTTTGTTGCATCAAACGTTCGGGAGCGATATACAAGAGCGATAATTGGTTATGTACAAGCTGTTTTTCTATCTCCTGCTGGTCTGCCTGCGTTAAGGTGCTGTTCAGATATGCGGCCTGTATGCCGTTAAAACGCAGCGCGTCAACCTGATCTTTCATGAGGGAGATAAGAGGGGATATAACAATAGTCACACCCTTACGAAGCAGTGCGGGAAGCTGAAAACACAGCGATTTTCCACCACCGGTCGGCATAAGGGCAAGGACGTCTTTTTTGTCCAATGTGTCGCGAATAATTTGCTCCTGAAGTGGTCGAAACGTGGAGTATCCAAAGTATTGCCGGAGTGTATGATGAATGTCATGCATGGAGTTCTATTATACTGTGCGAACAAGAAAGAGAAATGTACTATCTGCAGAATATATGTGTAGTCAGACTGATATGAGAGGATGTGTATTGCAAATATGCAGTCTCTGTTTTTGAATAGATATACTTCTTACACCCCTTTCATATAAGCCTGATATATTCAGAAGTGGAATACTTTATATATCTGGTATTCTGAATATAGAAAGGAGGTGAACTACATGAAAAAAATCATTTTAGGCATGCTATTACTGGTTGGCGTAATGGTTGTTGCCCGGCCGACTCTGGCAGATTCTACGGTCGTCGTAACTCCTAATGCAATGCAGAACTGGTTCTTCTATAACGATGAAACAGATACGATTGATAATACTCTTGGATCATTTGTTGTGGGGCCTGGTAATGCGCCACTCGGTTCAGGAAGTGTTCAGATCTCGGTATCAGGAACACAGCGCCGGAATCTCGCGACCTACCAGTTTAGTGGCACGCCACTAGGCGATATCACAGCTCTTAAGTTTAGTACGTACAATCCATCCGCAGGCAATGGTGGAAGTGCAAATCGGTCAGGATATCTGCAGTTTAATGTGGATTTTGACGGAACCGATACCTGGCAGAGACGGTTAGTTTTTGTACCTTCTCAGAATGGAACTGTGATACAGAACACATGGCAGGAATGGGATGCGATAAATGGCGGTAATGCTCTATGGGGATATTCAGGGGCGACATGGCCGGTAACCGGTGAGCCGGGGACGGCACTGAAAACATGGGATCAGATTGTGTCTGATTATCCTGGAGTCCGTGTGAGAGTAACCGATTCATTTGTAGGTGTCCGAGTCGGAGAGCCTTATCTAAGCGGCTATACCGAGAACATTGATGCGTTTAAATTCGGTACCGCGGCCGGTGTTACGACATTTGACTTCGAACCGCTCGTCGGTCCGCCGTCGGATAAGGATGAGTGTAAGAATGGAGGATGGATGTCCTTCAATAATCCGTCATTCAAAAATCAGGGTCAGTGTGTGAGTTACACAAATACTCATTGAGGAGGTTTTTGATGTTAAAACCCACTTATATCAAGTGGGTTTTTTCATTTTATATGTGATTATAGTCACATATAACTATCCTATAGTATATTATACTGAGAGTGTCTCCAATGGGAGGCACCTTAACAGGAATCTGAAAGGAGCTTGTGATGAAGTCCCGATTTCTTATCGTCGCAGGTCTAGCCACACTTGGCCTCGCTGACGCAGCATATCTTTCCTACGAGCGGCTCACGGGCGGATCGTTAGTATGCCCCGTGACAGGTACGGGATGTGATATCGTACAGACCAGCTGGTATGCCGCACCTTACGGCGTGCCTGTTGCCTACATTGGTCTCTTCGGCTACATCCTCATGATCGTTCTAGCCGTGCTCGCTCACACAAATCGCACAGCGGGCAAGTTTAGCCTGGTGACAGCCTTAAAAGCGATCGTCGTATCCGCTGTCACCGTATCCATCCTGCTCACCGGCCTCCAGGCGTTTGTGATCCAGGCCTTCTGCTTTTGGTGCCTGGTTTCGGCTATGACTAACCTGGCAGCAGCTGCCGTAACGTTCGTGCCTGCATCGTGGTTTAGCACGACAACCAAAGAGCAGCCTCGTCGGCAGAAGGGCAGAAAGCCGCAGCAGCGTTCGCATCGCGGCCTGATAG
The DNA here is from genome assembly GCA_039798745.1 of Candidatus Parcubacteria bacterium. Taxonomy (GTDB): domain Bacteria; phylum Patescibacteriota; class Microgenomatia; order UBA1406; family GWC2-37-13; genus JBDKFK01. The sequence goes on along the minus strand of JBDKFK010000043.1, from coordinate 5,494 downwards.
TGACTCTGCTCTCGATTCTGCTTCTCGCTCTTGCGGTTGCTGTGTTCGCCTCGAGAAGCTCGGCTACGGCGCCGGTACAGGCAAACAAGAACACGCCTAATGTGAGTGTGGCCTATCCGCTCAAAGGCGACGTCAACGCACCTGTTACTGTGGTAGTCTACTCCGACTACCAATGCCCGGCCTGCAGCGCTTTTGCGCTGGAGTTCGAGCCTGGTTTTGACCGCGCGTACGTGGCTACCGGCAAGGTAAAAGTGGAGTTTCGCGACTTTCCACTTAGCCAGCATGCCAATGCGGTGAAAGCGGCTATGGCGGCGCGTATCGCCGGCGACCAAGGACAATACTGGAAGATGCACGATCTGCTGTTCGCAAAACAGGGTGAATGGGAAAAAGTTCCCAACCCTGATACGCTGTTCGTGCGTTATGCCGGCCAGTTGGGACTGGATACCGGTTCGTTTGCGTTGGCCCTCAAAAACAACACGCACCGGGATGAGGTTGTGGCATCTGGCATCGCTGCTATGAAAGCGAATGTCGATTCCACACCGACCATTCTGGTCGACGGACAGAAGGTAAGCTCCTGGACGAGTATTTCGGCAGCTGTGGACGCGGCAATTGCAGCCTCTCCCACGACCCGCTGAGATAGACTTCTGTTAAGAAAGGGCTCTGAGAAATCGGAGCCCTTTTTGCGTTTACGCGTTTCTCTGGTGGATTTTGTACATTCCCCACGAATGCAGAGCTATTCCTATAAGAATAATAAGGAGTATATAATTCTCGAGTAACTTTCCCCACAATGCGCCAACACCAAATGCTATAAACATCGCGCCAAACAAAGAAGCTTGCCACTCTCCGTAAGTCGCTTTTGTGAGTTTGTCTTTTTTCATCATAGTACGTTAAAGAATGTTAATAATATATACACCACAAGACCTGCAAGAATTATCCAACAAGCCTTGTAAAGTATATTTTGAAACTGTTTATTGTCCATATATAATTATTTATACCATTCGTTATACCAGGATCTCATCTGTTCTATCTCCGTTGTCTGAGCAGTAGTTATGTCATCGGCTAATTGTTTCATCTCAGATCGTTGAGTACCATTTTTTAACATTGAAGACATCATTACCGCCATCTGATGGTGGGGAATCATTCCTTCAATAAAGGCCTTATCAAAGTCCGCGGCGTCTTCCAGTCGCTGGATGTCATTCTCGCTTCCCATCATACCCATATGCATGCTTGTTCCGTTACCTCCCATCATGCCATGCTGATCCATTACATTGTTTCCGGACGGAACGTCTGTTCCATACCAGTTTGTATACCAACGTTTCATCGCGTCTATTTCTTTTTGTTGAGACTGAATTATGTTTGTTGCCAGAGTCTTTATTTCGTCGTGTTTTGCTTTTGTAAGAGCAAGATTTGCCATGGTAATAGCGTCTTCGTGATGAGGAATCATCTGTTCTATGAAATGAGCGTCTACGAGATTCAAATTACTATTCATTGCGCCTCTTCGTATACCCATCATCTGCATCATTCCTGATTGATTAGTATTTATAGCGTAAGAACTTATAAACATACCGCCGCCGACACCAACAAGCAAACCTATAATTCCGTATAAAACTTTTTGCTGTTTCATAGTGATTGATTAAACTGTTAATAAGTCCTTTTCAGCCCTTTTTAGCAGGACTGCGTTAACCGCAACAATTATCGATGATGCTGACATAAGGAGTGCCGCTATTTCGGGTCGCAATGTAATTCCGTAAGAAGGGTATAAAATTCCCGCTGCGACAGGAATAGCCAATACGTTATAAACGCTTGCCCATACAAGATTCTGTTTCATTTTGGTTACGGTCGCTTTGCTGAGTCTTATAGCCCGCAAAATATCCGCGGGGTCGGATTTCATAAGCACAATATTCGCGGTCTCAATAGCAACATCGGTCCCTGCCCCAATGGCGATACCAATATCTGCCTGTGCAAGAGCGGGAGCGTCGTTTACACCATCTCCAACCATTGCGACAAACTTTTTCTCCTCCTGTAATTTTTTTACATAGTTTGCTTTATCCTCGGGTAATACCTCGGCAAATACGCGTTCAATTCCCAGATCTTTAGCAATAGCTTCCGCTGTCTTTTTGTTATCTCCGGTAATCATGGCAACTTCAAGACCTAGTTTTTTCATCCGTTCTACTGCCATTTTGGCGAAGGGTTTGACCGGATCCTGAGCAGCTATAACGCCCGCAATCTTGCCATCCACCGCGATCGCCATAAGCGTCTTGCCTTGATCGAGAAGTCTTTCGATTTCGTTATTGATTTCTGTTGTATCAATGCCGCGATCTTTCATAAGTTTAAGATTACCTACCAATACTTGTTTCTTTTCGACAACGGCTTCCACACCATGTCCCGCAATTGAGTTGAATTTTTCTATAGTTGTGGGAACACTGATACCTCTTTTATGAACTTCATCAAGAATTGCTTTGCTTAATGGATGACCTGACTTAGATTCTGCTGCCGCATTGAGACGGAGCACCTCTTCTTCTGTAAAGCCATGGGCCGTGATGACATCGGTGACGACCGGTTTACCCTCGGTAAGAGTGCCGGTTTTGTCCATCACTACGGCCTGAATTCTTGAAGCCTGTTCAAGAGTGGAGGCATCTTTGATAAGAATATTATGCTTTGCACCTAAGCCGGTTCCTACGGCGACCGCTGTAGGTGTGGCCAGTCCAAGAGCATCCGGACAGGCAATGACTACCGCTGAGACGGCAAACATGAGTGCCATAAGAAGTCCTTGTCCGGCTATAAAATACCAGTACCCGAATGTTATTAATCCAGCACCCACCGCAAGAATAACCAGGTACTGAGCAGCCTTGTCGGCTAATCGTTGTCCTGGCGCTTTCGAGTTTTGTGCTGTTTCAACAAGTTTCACTATCTGAGCCAACGCGGTATCGCTGCCTACTTTGGTTGCTTTAAATGTTATGGAACCAGTCTGATTTATCGATCCGCCAATAACCGTATCATCAATGGTTTTTGTCACCGGTATTGATTCTCCGGTAACGAGCGACTCATCTATTGCGGTTTCTCCTTCAATGACAATGCCGTCCACAGGAACCTTGTCGCCCGGTTTTATAAGGAGAATATCGCCAATTATTACATCTGATGTCGCGATTTCTATTTCTTTGCCGTTACGTATGACGCGCGCTTTTGGCGGAACCAGATCAAACAATGCTCGGAGCGCTTCGGAGGTGCCGCGTCTTGATTTCATCTCCATCCAGTGGCCGAATAATACAAAGGTTACAAGCATTGCCGCGGCATCGTAGAAGGTTTCGCCACCTACGAAAAGTGTAATAATAACGCTAAAAATATATGCTGCCAGCACGCCAACAGCTATAAGAACCATCATATTCAGGTTTCTTTTTTTCAGCGCCTGCCATGCACCCATCGGAAAGATAGATCCGAATTTAAAGACGATTGGGGTGGTGAGAAGAAAAAGTAACCAGTTTGTGGGAATAGGGGACGGCAGATTCACATTCAGTAACCCGGTCAGAATAGGTGAATACAAGATGACTGGAATAGTAAAGACAAGCGACCAGAAGAACCGATTTCGCATATCTTTCTCCATCATCTTTGCCATGGATGGATCGTTCATGGCCTTGTCATGATCAGCATGATTCATGTGCTGCATATCATGTCCCATATGTTCATGATTCATTTCGTCCATACATCTATTATCTATCGCGATTTATAACATAAGCAATAGCTATTACATTCCTGAGCTGAAACGGGCGAACTCGACAAAGACAAGCGTAAACGCTAAGGCCATAACAAACGGTGCAACGAGCGAAACATAGTTTCTCTTTCCCGGTTTATATCCGCGCAGCAGCAGCGAATTTAAGACCACGGATATAGAGCTTAAGGCCATGGCCAAACCTGCAAGTTCAGGCTTTAGAACAAGACCGACAAAAGCAAATACGCGGGCGGCAACTGGTATGCCAATAACATTATAAAAAAGGGCAAAGAACATGTTTTGTTTTATCTTACTCATGGTCTCTTTGGAAAGATTGATCGCGTTTACGACATCGCGAAGGTCGTTTTTGATAATCACAATTCCACCTGCTTCCATGGCGACATCCGTACCGGATCCCATAGCAATCCCTACATCTGCCTGGGCAAGAGCGGGAGCATCATTGATGCCGTCTCCAACCATAGCTACCTTTTTTCCTTGATCCTGAAGTAACTTTACATGTTTAGCTTTATCTTCCGGCAGTACTTCCGCAAATATATTGGTTATCCCTACCTGTTGTGCGATAGCTCGTGCTGTTCGTTCATTGTCACCGGTAATCATGAACGTTTCGATGCCCATGATACGAAGTCTTTCGATAGCTTCTTTTGAGGTTTCTTTTACTGTATCGGCGACACCTATGATACCGATGACTTCTTCTTTTGTCGCGAGAATCATAACGGTTTTTCCCTGTTCTTCAAGCCGTGACATTTTGCGGCTCATGCGGTCTATGGCGAGTCCGACAACCTCGCTTATAAGTTTTCTATTTCCGAAATAATAGAGAGTATTCTGTATCTCACCGTGTACACCGTGTCCGGGTATTGCTTTGAAGTTATGTACTTCATCTAGTGGTATCTGTTCTTTTTCAGCTTCCTTATAAATCGCTTCTGCCAACGGGTGTTCTGACTGTTTTTCAAGACTTGCGGCGATTGCAAGAATACTATCTTCATCCATATCTCTAAAGCTTTCTATATCGGTTACTTCTGGTTTCCCTTTTGTAATCGTTCCTGTTTTGTCGAAGATGATGGCATTTATAGTATGTGCCGCTTCCAACGGTTCTCCACCTTTAATCAAAATACCATGCTCGGCACCTTTTCCTGTACCTACCATGATCGCGGTTGGTGTTGCAAGACCAAGAGCGCATGGACAGGCAATTACTATTACTGCGGTAAACGCCATAAGCGCAAATGATAGAGGTGCACCGAATCCAAAATACCATACGGCAAAGGTGAGAGCGGCTATTGCGATAACGGTAGGTACGAACCAGGCAGAGATACGATCGGCAAAGGCCTGAATAGGCGCTTTGGAGCCCTGCGCGTCTTCGACGAGTTTTATTATTTGGGACAATGTTGTCTCAGATCCTACCCGTGTTGCGCTAAACTCGAAACTACCTGTTTTATTTATGGTTCCACCGATTACGGTATCTGTTTCGTGTTTCTCCACGGGTAGACTTTCTCCCGTGATCATCGATTCGTCCAGAGCGGATGAGCCTTTCACAATTATGCCGTCTACCGGAACTTTTTCTCCGGGGCGAACCAATATAGTATCACCTTTAGTGACCTGGTCTACAGGTATATCCAGCGTTTGTCCGTTTCTTAAGACCCGGGCAGTTTTTGCCTGCAGTCCCATGAGTTTTTTAATAGCATCCGATGTTCGTCCTTTTGCTTTCGCTTCTAGCCATTTACCCAGTACAACAAATGTTATGAGGAAGGCCGCTGTCTCAAAATATAGCTC
>JBDKFK010000042.1:0-9770 GCA_039798745.1 Candidatus Parcubacteria bacterium | reverse complement strand
GTTGAGATCGATCTTGGCCTTCCCGATCTGCCCGAGCGATTTCCCATGGGCAATATCTTCGCCAACCTGCGCGCGCTTGCCGGCGCTGAGGCGAGTGATCGCGACCTCCTGTCGGTGGCGCGCGAGTTTAGCGCCGATGAAGAGTGGCTGGGCTTGTGCCGCCACCTGATCGCGCAAAATCTGCCCGAATCCGGCATCGCTGCCGAGATGATCGGTCAGCCCAATCCTTTCGATTTCGCGACCGCCGACTTCGGCTACACCGAGTCCAACGAGCACACGCGGCTCTTCGACCGGCTGCTCAAGGAAACAGGACAGTCGCATCCGACCGCGGAACAGCTTATGGAAGCCGCTGCCAGACTGAGTCTGGAGCCCGCGTTCATCCAACGCTCATCCGCTGCAGTCGAGTATGTGAACCGGCGCATCCGGCTCTAACACAATGTAGCATAACGTTCTTGCAGGTTTGGGCCAGGGGGTACAGCATTGTACCCCCCGGTCCACTCCATTTTTTTGATGATTTATTTCCCCTCTGCGGTATAGAGAAAATGAAGAAAGTTAGATCGTGTATTATTCCCTTCAAACTTAGTTACCTTATCCTTCATAGTCATTGCTTCTTCAGGATTGTACATAGCTTTCCACATGACAAATAAATCGCCCCATTCTTTTCCGACATCTCCCTTGCTGTCGGCAAAATCTTCTTCATAATTGGCAAAGCTTGGCAGGCCCGCGAGATAGGTTGAAGCGGGAGTAAAAGGCAGAAGCTGTATGCCGTATTTCATATTCGTGCTATCGCTAAACCATGTCGCAAAATCAACTTTGCCACCCCATACTATAGAGGCTATTCTATGTTCGTATGGCTTGCTATAGATACCATCTTTATCAAACCAATAGGCAAATGTGGACTGTATTTCGGTAGCATACAGCGCGGCCGCGTATCTTTTGAGAGCGTCATTTTTTGTAAGATTACTCCACAAGTACACGGCGTACCAGGCATTTATTGCCTCCGAAGAAGATTCCTGGTTGGTTCCATCGTTAAATTCACCAAAGCCGTCAGCCCATGAATGTCCTTCAAACACACTGAAGTTTCGCAAATAGGGATAACGCGTGGTGGATCGGTCGGTTGTCATAATGTCAGCTACAAGCTCATTAACATCGGCTTTTACTTCGTTCATGAGTGTGGGGTCATATGACGCGAGTACCGCAGCTGCACGAATAAAGTATCCATAATGAAAGTGATGATCATTGAGTTTTTCATTGCCAAACTCCGGTTTTGTGGCAATCATACTGGTCATTTTGTTATCGTAGACAAAGTAACTCATGCTTTTTATAAGCTGAGGTTTAAGTACATTTATGAGCTGTTGTTTTTCTTTCTGTAGCCCATATGTGTCAGCAAGCTGAATAAGCGTGGTTACTTTTCCCATCCAGGTTCCCAGATAATAATCTTTACTGTCAGGAACTTTATCCTTAAGTAGTGTAGCTGCATCTTTTTTTAGCTGTCCTGTTATTTCAGAAACGCCCTCAGACGCTTTTGTAAACGATTGAGCGGGTGCTTCGAACGGAATACTTGTACTAAAGGTTGATGTACGTACAAGTTTCATCGGACCTCGCAGGGTACTATAATTGCCCAGTTCTGTGAGGTCATTACTTACGTGATCGGTGTGATGAGGCATAAGAGCTGTTAGCGGGACTATATTATTACTGCCTATTGTGTAGGATGTCCGTACCGATGATCCCAGTACTTCATATTTAGCCTGAGTATCGTTAACATCAATACCTACCAGTTTTTTAAAATCCTCAGCATGTTCCGGCACATCCAGAAGGGCTATAAGTAGGTTTGTAGACGATATAATAAGCGTCTTTTTTGAACGTTTAATTGTCATCGCGTCGGCCGATGCAATGAGATAGGTGTGATTGCGTGTGGTTATGACAAATGCGTCCTGTTTAAATGAGCTGTCTTTAATTGCTGTTTTATCGGTTTTGGTAAGGGTGAAGTCGTTGGGTATGTTGAGATAAAGCTCTTTTCCTGTACTTGTGACTGAGGTATAAGGAATGCCCTGTGCCAAAAAGTATGAGATTGAATCTCCCTTTGAGGTTTTCTGAGTAAGGTTAACAGACCAGTCACCTACGTGAGTTACTTCTGGTTTCTTGAGATTGGCTTCCAGGCCAACGGTAAAATCTTCTGTATATGGCGCGAATATGGTATTTTCCGTCTTTTTTATATCAGGCGAGGAAAAACCCAGGCCGTCGTCGGATATGGTAAAGCTTAGCGGGAACGCGTACATTGGCTTGGTTGGAAATTTGGAAAATACGGTGCTGAACCACTGGTTTGATATCACAGGAGTGAGCGAATGACCCACTGAGGTTGTCGCCCCGCGAACATCGGAGGAGGTAATACTGTCAAGAATTTTTTGCGGGATAGGGGTTATTATGCCGCTTGGCATCTGAGTAGCTATACGTGAATAATAGAAAAGACCCAAAATGACAGCAAATACGGTACCTACAATTAATTGTGTAGAGATAACACCTGCATGTTTCATAGTATTAATTTGGTCTGGTGACTCGTGCTGTATCGCCCATCAGCAGAAGTCCGTTCCAGAAATTGACAAAATAGTCTACCGGCTTTATTATTTTTTCTCCGGCAGTCTCAAGCTGCAGATCAAGATCTTCATTCTGGAGAAGACTTGAAGCATCACTTTCGTTGGCCAGTTTGAAGTAGAGACCGATCTTTTTTTCTTCATACTGGACAGGCGTTTTTTCGTCGGGGCTGAGAATATAAGGTTTCAACGTAAAGTTCTGATTCAGGCGGGGACTGTAGGCTTTTACTTCCGGCAGTTTCTGGATAATCTGATATTGATCAACGGTCAGCTGAGCTAATAGTCTAACATTATTATTAGAGTAGATGGTCATGAACTTGGTGAGTGTCTCAACAGGTGAGCCTTCGGAAGCGGCAACGTCGGCGATTACTCCATCGACAGGCGCGGTTATGATGAGATTTTTCAGTTCTTCTTTGGCCACTTTGGCCTCAGTCTGCGCCGAAACGTTGTCCTCGTATGCACCAAGAACATCAACCTTGCTTCGAAGTGACGGATTATCGAGCTCAGCAAGTACCGCGTTCTTTTTTACCTCAAGTCCTACGCGCGCGTTGATTTTTTTTACCACTCCGCGAGAGTATGAAAGTATAGGCACTTCTTTTTTTATAACAGTGGCTTTTATACCGCGGCTTGACTGCGTGCGGTACTGATTCACCTTGCGTGTCAGCGCGATGGTTGCCACCGAGATAGCAATCATGATAACAGTCGTGAAAAAGATGCCGTTGAGAAGATAGGTCATAAATCGTTTCATAGTTATGTTTGAATTAATCCATTTTTAACAAAGGAAAACAGGAAATACGAGTTCATAAGTACCCAGAATGAGGTAACCATAGTGGTCATTACATCTTCGGGGTTATACCATCCAACCGCGATTGCCAGAAGAGACAGCACAATAAAAAATACGTGCGGCCAGATCTGGAGCATGATAACGTTGAATGAGACTTTTTTTGATTCGGTTGCTACCCACTGATATTTATTTTTCAGGAATACAGAAATAAAAGCCTGCAGATAGGGCGCGAAGCTGGCAATAGAGGTGCTTATTGTCGAAAGTTTGAGTGTACCCAACAGAAACCAGGGCAAAAAATATACCGTAATAAAATACGGAAGGTAATGAGCAAGCCAGCCATTGTTGTGCTTTACGTCCATAGGATGCAGATTAAACAGCAGGTACATAAGAGGCAAAAGGAGATATATGAGTACTGCGAACGCGCTGAAGTAGTGTATGTTGGAGAAAAAATACTGCAATCTTTGGTCTATGCTCAGCGATCGGATAAAGAGAGGATTGTGTGTAAAAAAGAGTGTAAAGCCTCCACGTGCCCATCTATTCTGCTGACGGAAGAATGAAGGGATCGACTCAGGTGCGCGTCCTTCGGCCAGAACTTTGTTATAAAATACCGACTCATAACCTTTTTCGTGTATGAGGATGGTTGTCCATATATCTTCAGAATGATCGCGCATCGCTATGCCGCCGATATCATCTATCGAAGAACGACGGTATACCATGTTGGTTCCTACACAGAACGCGGCGTTGTAACTATTTTTAGCCGGCTGGACATATTTATAAAATATTTCCTGCGCCTGAGCAGTACCTGACGCTATAAAGTTGTCTGTATTGGTGTAATGTTGCGGCGACTGTACCAGGGCCACGTTGGTGTTTTCAAAGAACGGAAGTAGTTCTGTAAGAAACTCTTTTTTTGGCGCGTGATCGGCATCGAAAACGGCAAAATATTCACCCTTGCACTGTTTAAGACCGTAGTTGAGGTTGCCGGATTTGGCAAACGATTTGGCATGGGGAGGGCGCGCTACATATATTACTTTCAGCTCATGGGCAAGACGTTTGACATCGTCAGAGTCTCCGTCGTCGAGAATATAGGTAGTGTGAGGATAATCTATGGCCAGCGCGTTGCGCACGGTGAGCTCGATAATATCAATAGGCTCACGGGCTACGGGAATGAGTATATCTACTTTTACCTTGCTTTTTTCAAGCCATTTTTTATCATACTTAAGTTCGCGTTTATGGTATTCGGGCTGGATCATATCGAGGAGAATAGTTACCCAGAGGGTGCCTACGATAGTTATGGCGATAGCGTCGGCAAATATTTGCAGAAAATACAGATAAGGGTTGCCCATATGCACCGGATCAAATACATATGAAGCATAATAGAGTATGGTTATGGGCGCGATGATGATAAATAACAGAGCCGTGTTGTGGATTTTTTTTGTTTTGATTCTATGCTGCATAATTGAGTTTTTGTATGTCATTGCGAGCGATCCCGTTATTTAGGATCGCGCGTCCCGACTTCGCCAAGGCTACGCCGGGCGAGGCAATCTTGACAAGTAAAGCATCTTCTTGTAAAGATTGCTTCGCTACTTGTCATTCTGCTCGCAATGACAATCGATTATGTTTTTTTATGACATACGCGACTAATCTTGATAACGCAAGTTCGCAGGGGATAAGGATTATGAGAAAAATCGAGACATAGAACGAGGTGGGCCAACTATGTTTGAGTATAAGTGTGCCTCCTTCTTCGAGATTGTCCAGGGTTATGAGCATATAGTTTGGCCCTGAAGGGTTAATAGTCTGCAGTTTGTTATTATAGTATGCTTTCCAGTTGGTGTCGTAACTTTCGTTCAGATACACCAATCGTGAATCGCGTTTGGCCGGCACCACTATCTGCACAGTCTCCTGATCGGGATATGCTACTGACAATGTTTTGTTTTCGGGTTTGTAGAGAACACTGACAAATTTGTGGACATAGTCGTCGAGCTCGATCTGGTCGTTCACATTACTAAATTTGAGATCAAACGGGAAATGAGTAAACGATTCTTTATATCGTTCATCAAGCAGCACACTGTTACGGACTTCTCCCGGTGTTTCAAATATATGATATATAGACTGAGGAAGCTCAAGTTTACCCTTATCTTTATAGCTGCTTTTATACGGATCAAGAAGCGAACTTGTAAACGGTGAAGTTTCATCAAAGAATACATATTTAGTTCCGCTGATTTTGAAATAATTAGTGAGTCTATCAAGGTTTGCCTGAGGAATTTCGGCTATATATGGATGATACATAATAAGTGGCGATAATCGAATAGGTATCTGATTTGATTCAAGGTGTCCCATGTATGAGTGAGGGAATCTGGTCGACAATGGAGCGAAGTAGCTGGCATTACCTATATCCGAAGTCCAGACGCGGCCTTGCAAAAGAGATCCATCGCCATATTTGTTTACATAACTTGACACAGCTTCGGTGGCTTTGGCTATAGGGCTTGGCGAATATACACTGATAAACCACATACCTTCAACAAGTGATAAACAAAAAAGGAAGAGCAGAGCGCCCCTTATAGCAGCTACGTGAAGTTTTCTTGCTGATTCAACGGCCAAACTAAATGAAAAGAGTATCGCGATTCCTATGAGAGTAACGCCACGTGTAAACTGAAGTTGCGTAATAGCGCGAGGTAAGGGTAAATGAAGACCTATAAGTACCGTTACAAACGTTGTTACACAATATACCAATAAAACTGTAGCCCATTTGTATTTAGCTTGAACTGGCATGATAGATCTGATCATAGAAAGTACAAGGCAAGTTAGTATAAAAATGCTGAGGCCAAAATAATCATACTGTGACAATACGAGAGTTAGGAATTCTTTATTTGCCAATATGTCACTGGAGTAATTAAATGAATATTTAAAAACTATTGGATACCAGAAGAGGGAAGATGCAGCCATGAAAATAATAAGTTGAATGATATTTGAGATTGAGATTATTTTCCGGTCAGAGAATATAACAGAGAAAATCCATAAAAGAAAACAGTTTATGGCCAGAACAGGATGCATATAAAAAGCTACGCCGGCAAGATAGGGAAAAAGGTACAAAAGCTTACCCTCAAAATGTTTAACCCATAAATATAGAACTACGGGAAACAATGTGCTTGCAAACATAAGCGTATAGTCAGACACACCACCCCAGTACTGAGCAATATCAAACGAAAGGAGAGCCACGATAAATGCAGTAATACTGCTGAATTTTAACAGCCGGATAGTTCCATACATGAATATTCTTAGGAGCACAAACTGGAAGATTGTCAGAAGCACCATCGCCCGGGTTATGTCGACATTAAATATCTGTGAGACAGCGATCGTAATGTAGTGAGGTATAAATTGATACGCTTTAAGCACACTTATGCCGTTGGACCAGAAATGTGTCCACGAGACAAAGCCATACTGCTGTATAAACTTTGTCCGAAACGCATGCACCATCCAGTCGGGGTAGCCCGTATTCAAATATTGGGCGTTAAAATAGAACGAAATAAGAAATAACGAAACACCAGTAAGGATAGTCAGATAGAACACATCCCATAACAATGATTTATACGCTATTTGTTTCATACTGCGATCTCGGGGTGGGTTCAAAATTCTCAATCACAATGAGCATATCAAGATAACGTAGATTTCATCTTGTATATGCTCTATAAATGCCAATATACATTTTGCTTACATATATTGTAGCACATAATCCTATTATTCACTATAAAAGGATATATTAACAATACAATAATCAATTTATAGAAGATGTATATGGGATAATCGGGAGGATAGAGAGCAGGTGAGTTATACTCACCTGCTCCCCCTTAAGCGTTAGCGACCTTCCAGTTCTTCGTCCGGAATGTCGTCAACCGTTGCCGGGTAGTCGAGGGTGCGCCCCCAGTACGTGGTACCTGGTTGGTGCGCCCGAAGTTCGGGCAAGCTCACCACCGGTACCTCGTTCGGGGATGTGCCGCACATGAGCAGTGTCTGGCCGTCGGGCTTCTCGTCGGTTCTACAGCCTTGCGGCAAAACCATCCCAATAGTCCTGAAGTTGCGGATCACATACTGGCGGTTCACACTCACGTGTACCGTCAGCTGGTCATCGGTATAGATGCCAAAGTTGTGATCCTTAGCAACAGGTCCATCGGTAGTAGAGGTAGTGGCACCGAGATAGATCATGCCAACAACGAGCCAGTAGATCGCGAATACGGCTGCGATAACGCCGAGCGCACGCAGCACGAATACTCTTGATATGCGAATGTTAATCGGATAGAACACCAGCGAGGGCAGCTGGATGATCGGCCGCGGCTGTAAGGACATGGTGCTGCCTGTGCCGGCGATGAAATCATCGACGCGCTTATTCAGCAGAGCCGCGTACTCACGGGCTTTTTCCTCAGCCATCGGCCCGGGAATAGTGATCCTTCGACCACCGTGGTCTACATCAAGGCCATAGTCGGCGAGAAATTTGGGTAACACCTGGCTGTAGCGGCGTTCGTTGGGAATCATGACGTAGGCATTATCTGTTTCCTCGTCATTGAGTGCTATAGCCACCAGTGTTTCGCGAGTGGTTGCAATCATGCAGCCTCCTTTCGGATAGGTATAAACGATATGGGTGCAGATAGGGGGTACGGTTCCGATGCTCTGCGACATCGGAGTTCGTCCTCTTATATAAGCGGAAATATGAAGATGAGTATCATCCTCAGGTTATCACTTATATAAGAGAAATCCTCCCGATTATCAAAGAATGTACGCGTTTGTATATCAGACATGCGTGTATCCAACTAACATAGGCGTAGAAAGTACCTATAGTATATCAAAGGTATATGGTATACGCAATTGTGTCATTGCGAGCCGATTCACATGAAGCGAAGCAATCTTTACTGTAGAGATTGCTTCGACCCTCAGAGTAATGGGTCTCGCAATGACAGTGTTACAAAAAACGTTTCCTAAATATATGTAAAATATTCCCTAGTCCATCACGCACGGTGTTTAGCTTGTCCATACGTTTCAAGGTAGCGGGAAGTATAGAGAAGGGATAGGTAAAGTCAGCATCGCCTGTGGCAATGATATCGCCGCTCGCGTGCGCGAAACCTGCTTTATACGCGTTACCATATCCACGCAGGGGTTGAATAATCACTGTAGCATTGTTCATGCGGGCAATTTTTGCTGTATCGTCGGTACTGCCGTTATCTATTACCAGTACTTCTGTTGAGTAGCCCAATGTACGAAGTTCCGCGACCGGTATGCCCTGGATTACTCCGCCAATACCCTGTTCTTCATTGAGCGCGGGAATAATAATACTAATACTTTTCATGAGTAGCAGACCGTAGTATTCATGTTAATGCCGTACGGGCTGTCGAAATTTGTTGTTGGTCGGCGGCAGACTGCGCTTGCTGCTTGGCTTCAATTATCTGCTTTTTCTTTTGCTGCAGCTGAGGTATTTTGTCTCTATTTTCGAGAAATTTACGTTTATGTACTTCACGGTTTTCAAGTGGGAAAATTTCGGCATTCGTTTCGGCAAGTATGTCAGTAAGCTCTGCGCCATTTTTTATTTGCAGCTCTACTTCATCTCTTACGTCTGGACGGGCAACTGCCTCTGGCACAGCTCCCATTCTCTTTCCAGCTTGTATCATGAGAGATTCAATATATGCCTTTTTTTCCTGTAGTCTGGCGAGCTCTGCCTGTTCGGCTGCGCGTCGTTGCATTATTTCCTGGCGTACTGTAGCGCGTTCTTCAGCTGTGGGAGTATGTCCAAATCTATTCACCATATGTACTGCTGCAGGTTTGAGAAGCTGGATAGCGTTGTGATTGTTTAGATTGTGTATATAAGCGAGTGCATCATCGTCCGCGACAGCGGCTTCTACAGCGGGTCCAAACATCTGCTGTTCTGCCTGTCTGTACTCAAGTTCACGATCAATAACTGCTTCGTTTAACCGTGCTATTTCTGCGGCAGCCCGCTCTTCAATTTTTCGTACTTCAGGGTTTTCGCCATAAAGTTCAATCAGTTTACGTGCGGCGTTGATGCCGTCTCTGTGTTGCTGATACTGTGATGCTGTTCCTTCGTAGGTTTGACGAAGATTGTCTACGCGCCGTTGTTCTGTAAGAAGTTCGGCCGCGGTCTTTTTGTGAGCCATCTCATGTACTTTTAAGGCTGCGTCAGCCATTTCCGGAGTAAGAACTTGTGCGGGCATATGACCATTATGACTCATAATCTGCAATATATCAAGAAGAGTTGGCCAGCGGCGGGAACTTCTTGAAGAAGTTCCCGCCACCTTGGTGCGCATGCCGCTATGTGGCCTGAAGTGGCGGGAGCGGTGTCCCGTTTTTGGCCGCATACCGGCGAATGGCGTCTTTTGTTCGATCAGGATTATGGG
>JBDKFK010000041.1:0-10610 GCA_039798745.1 Candidatus Parcubacteria bacterium | reverse complement strand
GTACAACCAGGGCGGCTTTGATAGCGCTTACGCGTTTCTGCCGATCATCGGTGGGCTCGAGTTTCCGGAGCCTTATTCGGCCGACGAGATTCGTCGGGCGGTTGAGGCGACTGAGCGCGTGGCTTACCCTGTAAGGCACAATCAGCCGACCCCGACTATACTGCGGTTCGCCGCAGCCTAGTTGGAAGGGGAGCAGGGAACGGTTACGCCGTTCCCTGCTCCTATGTTTATTGCTTCTCCTGATTGTTCTTAACCTGATTGCGACTTCCGTGCTTACACATTTATCTATTCCTTCATTTTTTTGACATTGGTTGCTCGGATGTGATATAGTGGTAGCAGGGACCACCCCTGGCCCCTCCTTAGTAAAGGAGGGGGATTTATACAGTTTTTATTTATATAGTATGAAAAAATCTAAGTTCGGAATCGGTTTGTTTATTGGCGCTGTCGCCGGAGTATTAACAGGTCTTCTGGTAGCCCCTAAGGCCGGAAAGAAAACACGTGAGGAATTAGCAAAAAAATTAAAGCAGTTAAGGAAATCAGTAGAAGATGGCGAGCTTCCAGAAAGAGTAAAAGAAGTATTTGGTGACGTGTCTGACGAAAGTATACGATTATATAAAAACGCGAAGAAAAATCTTATCAAAAAACTCGATGAGATCTCTGACGATATTGATTTTGAGAAGTATAAAAAGATTGTTACTGACGTAATCTCAGGATTGAGCGATGGCGCAAAAACATCAGGAGAAAAATTAACCGCTCTCAAAGATCGGCTTATCGAAGAGTGGAGTGACGACGAAGAAGCGGCTCCATCTAAAAAAAGTTCAAAATAATATATGGATCTACAGTCATTGTTTTATCTTGTTGCGATCGTATTCATGCTCATGTTTATTGTGTCGTTTCTTTTCCTTGGTTACTTTTTGTGGAGACTTGAGCGTGTACTCAAAGAACTTCCGGCCAATACAATGAACCGGGTAAAAGGATTTGTAGAAGAACATACCTCAGGACTCAGTGGCACGATCGGCCTCGCAATCTTCACCTTTATTCTTAATCACATAAAACGAAGGTTCTCAAAAGACGCGTAAGTTTAAGATTTAGCAGCGGGTGGCGGACCTTTGGATTGACCCTGATTTGGTCTTGGTGGTCTATTCCCACCTGGTCTATTCTGTCCCGGTCTTCCTTGTTTATTCCCATACGACTTATTCCCATATCCCTGTTTCTGTGGTGGTTTTCCACCCGGTGAACCCGTGTTATGAGGCCTTGGGGCTTGCTGAGGAGCAGGGGATTTTTTCTCCTGGGGTGGGTGTTGGAAAATCTGACCGTTGAGTTTGGTGGCCTGAGGCTGACCTTCTGGTTTAGGCTGCGCCGCTTTTGCGGGTGCGGCTTGGGGAATAGGTGTAAAGTTAGAGTCAGCTGACTGTTTTGGGGCTTCTTTATGAGCTACTTCTTTTGGCTTTGTATCTACCTTCTTCTGAGGAGCAGGTAGCTTGGGTGCCGCTCGTTGTTCAGACTGTCCTGAATGAGGCGGAGGTAATGCCGGTTTGTCGCCGCCGTCTGCCAAAGCTGGATCTTGGACAAACAATTCCTGTTCCTTTACTTTGCGTCCATATTTTTCTTTAGAAAGTCTGACTATTTTCTCACGATTACTGTTCTTCAATGATGGGAGAGGTAATGTTTTGGCCGGGAACGGGAATGAGGTAGCAAAATCGATTGATAGCTTTATGATAATCTCATGCTTGCCGAGTGATACAAGATCGTTGTTTGTATAGAGTCCCGCGAACTCTTTACTCAGTACTTCGGCGTCTCGTGCTCCAACGAAGAACGTCATAAGTGTACCTACGTTACCGAATATGGCTCTCTGAATTTCTTCTTCCAGCTGATCAATATACTGATTGGCCAGGGTAAGCGACAGACGATACTTACGTGCTTCTGACAAAATCTTAAGGAACGAAGAGGTCGCAAAGTTTTGGAACTCGTCTACATAGAGAAAGAACGGAACACGGTCTTCTTCTTTCAAAAATGCCCGTCGCATGGCAGCAAGCTGAATCTGAGTAATGATCATGGCACCCAACAACGCGGCGTTATCTTCTCCCAGCTTACCCTGTGACAGGTTCAGAAGGAGAATTTTTTTACCATCCATTATTTCATCTAGTTTTACCGATGACTGCGGATATCCTATTATATTCCGGATCATCTTGGTTGAGACGAACTGTCCGACTTTGTTCTGAATAGGCGAGACCACTTCGGCTTTCATCTTAGGAGGCATCTCGTTAAACTCTTTTATCCAGAAGTCGCGGATAACCTGATCCTGAATACGTGGGATAATCTTTGCCCGGAATCCTTCATGAGCAAGAAGAGGCAATACATCTACCAGCGTGGCGCCAGGAATCTCCAGTAACGTGAGTACTACGTTACGAAGTACATACTCTAGACGTGGACCCCAGCTATTGGCATAGAGCTTACTGAAAATAGAGACGATACCGGAGGCTATTAAATGTTTGTGTTGGTTTTCATGTATTTCCAGAACGTTTAGTGAAAATGGGCGTTCGGTGTCGAACGGTTCAAGATATACGACATCGTTGAGTCTTCGCTTGGGGATATAATCAAGGACAGTCTCACAAAGATCTCCGTGTGGATCTATGATACCAATACCACGGTCTTTTCTGATGTCATCGATGGCCATGTTGGCGATAAGAGTAGATTTACCTGCGCCTGTCTTTCCCATGACATAGATATGCTTTCCGCGGTCTCGGGTAGAGATACCAAAGATCTGTTCTCTGTTCTTATAATCTGTTTTTGCAAAAAAGTTGACGTCTTTCTTTTCGTCGTCGGTTGTTGTGGGGTCTGCGACCGGCAGGTTTTCAGGCGGCTCTCCTTTGAGAGTTTTACCCCAGGCAATATTTCGTATGCCTTCAAGTGCCTTACCCGGCGGATGCCAGAGGGTTGCCAGCTCCTGAGCATTGAGAATCTGACTTTTGCGTTCAAAGTATGTTATTCTGCGTTCTTTTATTTTGTTCAGTAATAAATCCTTGCGGAATAGCGGTTTTTTAAACTTAAACTGATTCCCTTCGGCAAAGTTAAAGCTACCGAATGTACCGGCAAGATTCTGTAGATACGACTGAATCGGTATCGCAGCATTTGAAGTACCTACCAACAGTCTCATAACGGTGCGTCCGCCCTGGAACATGGCTTTCTTCGCGATAAGGGATTTGTTGGCATCGCTTGCGGTCGTTTTACTTACTCCCATTGCATCAGTAACCGTTTTGGTGGTTGCTCCAAGGGCCTGAGTCTGCCATGGGAATGAAGCGGGTGTCACCAGCATCTGGAACATCATTTTTACCTGAGCGTCCTGTTTGGTTAAAAAGCCTATAAGTGGAGCAAGCGGATCTATTTTAAAGTCGGCGTATGTTTTGATCGGATAGTAATAGTATGAGGTAAGGGCCAGTTCGCCGGCTTCAAGAAACTGGGATTTAAACATAATGTCCATGGGGTCGGTAGTTTTTTGCATCTTGGATACCGGATAGGCTGACGAAATGAGACTATGTACAAATGTTTCATGCTCTGTTGGGGTTGTGACATAAAAATAGAGCATCTGAGAGAGATAATATATCTCGAAAGAATATATTTTGGGTGTTATGTATATGCGTTTCCACAACGGAATATGTGACGGCAAAAGTGACGAAAAAATTTGTGTAGCTGATTCCGTAGAAGTTTCGTCATCTTTCGGGTTACGTATTTGCAGATACGAAAGACTAGGCATATTTATATTCAAATTATATCAAATTTATACGGGAATGAAAGGCCACAATAAACACAGTAATTATCCGGACGCAAAGTAACTTTCATACGTTTTATTAGTATCATACCCTAATCCGGGATGCACAACATACCATATATTTTTGCTGCCTTTATTTATGATATCAAATGATGAGCTTTCCCAACTCATAAATGAATACTCCTGCATAGACTCGGAGGTCCAGGAGGCGGGTAACGAAAACCGATCATATGTTGCCAGATGCGATAACGAAGCCATCGATTTAAGAACCGTATATTTTACCGCGGCTGTCATGGAATGTGTTTTTATATGTTGGTAAGGCCGGATATCATGTAGTTCATGCTTTTCTGCCATCTTCATAACTACTTCGGCGACAGGGGACAGTGCGTGCGTGTGCTGATGGGAGTCGATCAGAGATACGGGCAAATCATATTCTTTAAGGTAGGTTAGCTGCCGCTCCAGCTCGGTCGCAACATCGGTGGGTTCCAATCTGCCGCTTAATATATTGAAAAAGAGATGGTAGAGAGGAAAGAAGGTCCCTTTATGAGATACCAGACTGGGAATGAGTTCTGGAGGGCTCAGGCTTTTTCCTTCAATAATATTGAAGTGAAGACCGATACGGAATTTTTTTGTCTTGTGGAGGTTCTTGAGCTCTTTCAGACTACTGGATTTCACCATGGTTGCCAGTACAGAAACGCTTTGCAGTTTGTCCGACTCAAGAAGTTTGAGTAACTCCAGATCATTCGCCTCATTGTATCCAAAATCATCGCTATGAAAGTTCATATATTATATTGATTGATTTAACACAACTCCCGGATGTTTTATTTTTTTATTCTTCACGATGTATGTACGCAGCATGAGCATGCGAATCAACTCATAGAATACCTCAAATGTCCGTACTACAAACGAGAAGCGGGTCTCGCGTATTTCCTTAAGGTCTACAGGAATTTCCAGAAAGTGATAGCCTCTATGATAACAGCGGATAAGAAGCTCAGTATCAAAGAAATGGTTAGATAATGAAATTTTATCGATGATTGTTAGAATCTGATCTTTCTTCAGGGCTTTAAGACCATGTGTGTCAGTTATGTGAACGTCAAACCAGTAGTTGATAATAAGTTCTATTGTTTTGCTCATTATCCGTCGGACAAGCGGCCGATGATCTTTTGAGTAGGAGACATTTTTTGAACCGATGACTACATCATACTGATCAAGTAATATTACGGCGACGTCAAGAAATTTAATATCCCAGAAATCTATATCAAACTGCACAACAACGTCATATTTTGCGGCTTTGATACCTGCTTTGAATGCCAGCCCATATGAAGGTGTATCGGTCTGGATAATACGGATATACGCATATTCCCGGCTTAAATCCCGGCCAATATCAAAGGTCTTATCGGTGCTGCCGTTTTCAACCAGAAGTATTTCGTATCGGAGGGGATTGTGTAGTTGTTCTATCTTTTCGACAATTCTCTTTATCTGCGTTCTGAGGATCTTTTCTTCATTGTAAACAGGAATAATTATCGTCACGCTTCTCATTGTTTTCATTATAACTAAGTTAAGAGCAAATATCATTGTATGCTGAACGGGGCATCCACGATCTCGCCCTCCGAATCGGAGGGCGAGATCGGGATGCGTTATCAAGAATCCGATTACGTTGGCGCCACCAGTGTGACGAGCGGCAGGAAAACCTCCGGCGGACCGTCGGTTTTGGTGAACACTGACCAGCGAATAGCGGTAACGCTATTGCACCCTGTGGCGGTGCAGCCGCTGTTCAGCATTCCGGCAACCAGCTCACCCTGGGGGCTGTCTGAACTGGAGGCGTCAGCGTAGGTGGCTTTGACATAGCCGGCTCGATCGAAGTGAATCGAGTAGCCGGTGTCATCAGCATTATCGCTGAAATAGCTCCACGGCCCGTCCTGGCTGGCAGAAATATCCACATCGCCCGAGACCGTGCATCCCGCGGGGATGCGGACGATCTGGTCTTTGTGAATATCAAACTGGCAAGCGGGATTCGGCATGAAGCTACCCGACGGCGGTGGTGGCGGTGATTGTTTGGTGTAATATGACCACCCGATGAGGGTAACCAGATCACAGCCGTTGGTCAATCCACAACCGTTGGCGGCAAGCATTGCCTTCACCAACAGAGCAGGGTTGACATCCGAAAGTCCGGCGCCGAACGGCGCCTGAACAGCACCCTGCAGGTCAAAGCGGACCAGGAAGCCCGATGTGTCCACGTCGTCCGTGAAGAACGACCAAGGACCGTCAAGAGCAGGTCCGACTTTGACGTCGCCCAACGCAGTGCAGCCGGCCGGCACGATCGCGGTCTGATCTTTGGCCAGGTCAGTGTTGCACTGTGGCTCCGCCGCATACGCGACGGTGTACCTGTGTGACTGCGGAATAGCTATGGCAGCTACTACGCAGATGAGGAGAACACTGAGTGCTCTCGTAACATTCCGTCTGAGGGGCATGATGTACCTCCTTGTGATAGGATTCCCGATACGTAAGGTGCGGGCGATGGACAATAGCGCCTGTTTTGCCGGGGAGGCAAAGAGATTCTATGTCACCGCGGGGAACAGAAATTAGATAGCCTATAGTATAGCAAAAATGATATGGTTAATCAAGCTCAGAAATGCCCCTCCTTTACTAAGGAGGGGGTAGGGGAGGTTAACGAGAGTTAACGAGCGCTGTGCCGGTCTCACAAACCACCCCGCCGTCCGATTCGGACGGCACCCCTCCTTAGTAAAGGAGGGGGTGTATGTTAGTTCCTATTACTACGGTTTAGAGTGTTTTCTCCGGAGGAAAAACCATATTCCCATAAAACTTATGGGAAGCAGGAGGAAGCCGACAAACTGAAGATGCTGTGGCCAGAATAGTATAACGATGTGGGTAGGAGTCGCGGGTTCTAGTCTCCAACCGTTTGCCCAGTTATCTACCACTACATGGTTTGGGAGCGCCTTTGTGAAGAAAAATGGTAGATATGTTTGAAGTATTGACGGTTCTGTAGAAAAAGCGTAGGCATTCCAGTCAATATTGTATGACTGGTGCAGGATAAGCGTGGCGTGAGGTGAAAGGGTATTTTTTTCGTACTTCATGCGGTAGAGAAATGGGGCTATCTTTGATGAACTTGACATATTTGCCGAGGCTTTTATGGTCACCCTATCTTCCGTCCCGCTTTTATAGTAAAGCTTCGACAAGAAGTTGGCGGGGAAGGGGATCATGGTTATCTGTTCTATCTGATTACGTGAGTTGTACTTGCCAAATGATATATTATCCAGAGATATGCCGTACCCGATATCTTCTCCTGTTGGAGGAATAAGAAAGTAATCGTCGGTAAACTCGCTCGAATGAGAAAGTTCGTCGTATAGAGTACATATGTTTGAGTAGAGATTCTTCAGACATATACGTACCGGCAAACCTTCAATATTTTTTGACCGGAAAATCATAATGTAGCCTAAACTATGCGGAAGAGAATCCATTTCAAGATATGCTCCTGACTGGTGATTGTTTGCCTGCATGTCGACCACAGGCTTGGAGTGAATTTTTTGTAACGAAACACCACGCGCACCTTTATTTAGATCAAATATTTTGGTCGCGTCAAAAGCAAATTTTTTGAGAGGAAATTTGGCAAACAGTTTGGCTGCGCTCTGTTGAGTATTAACAGGAGGAAATACCAATGCTATCTTTTTACCGTTCATGTAGTTGGATTGTTTCGTATAAATAAAGGCTTGTCCAAAGTAGGTCGGCTTATCCTTCTGTAGAACTCGCTTGTCGAATACAAGCGTCTGTCCGTTTATATCTAAAGGCATTACGTCGGCACCGGGGAGAGTGGTTTGATAGGTAATAGGCTTTGCAAGATTTTTGGGTAGCAATAGCTGAAAGGTAATAATATACGAGTTGCTACTTTTGCCCTGTTGGATCTGGACATCAGCCGGTATTGCATCTTCTGTTTCCAGATAATCAGGTATATGGAGTTTGGCGTCTTCGGTGAGGAATTGGTTCCGGATATAATATGAGTTGTCGTCGGTTTCTATCTCGATTATGCCTTTTTTGATGCGATCAGTATCGTCAATAATGTCACGGAACGGGTAGTAAATATCAACGGTATTTTTGATCGTATTATTCAGCTCATTTGTGTAGTCGCCGTGATTAAGATATGCAAAATCTGCAAACGTCCACTTATATGCGGGTACAATATGACGGGGGATATCTTTTATCGTTACGGCTGTCTTCTGCTCATTTATTTTATATATATTAACTTTGCCGAATGAAGTAAGCGCACTTATTTTGCCTGACTCTATAAGCCGGGCAAGAATAGAGCTGATCTCTCGCTCGTATACTATTTGTCGTCGGTTTTTTATGCTCCATGATATATTATTTTTATCCCATATAAGATACCGAATGTTGTATTTATCAAGGTTTGTGGCGAAGTCTTCGGTATTACGCGCGTAGACGGAGTAATGAAACTCCCGGAAGGCCTGCTCATTGGGTATAGCCCATCTATCCGAGTCTCGGTCAATGAGAGGTTGTTTGAGAGGAAACCATATAAAGCCCGATCCCTGATAACCCCAGTTATAAAACTGCCAGCCGGCAAAATTATGAAGCGGCAGAGAGAGCGCGATACCGTCTTCCTGACGGTTCATATACTCCCACAGCGCGAAATATTCTTTTGGTATTTTTACCCGGACTTTATCAGAGATCAGGTGTCCCTGGAACACAGGAAGCGCGTAGTACACAAGCATGGCAGAGAGCACGACTGTAGATACCCACAGTACATGCCGTTTTTTGATATAGGTAAAGACAAAGTAGAGAAGAAAGGCGAAGTACAGCACATACCCGAAGATAAGAAGTATAGAAAATTTGGTAAATACGAACCTCAGGGCTTCTTCAAGAAGCGGATAACGGAGAAAATACTCAAAAAAGTAGTTGAATGGCACTGTACGGTTTGCAAGAAACGCAAATGGGACGACAATAAAGGGGGAGAGGGCAATGAGGAAAGGTTTTTTGCGGAGGAATGATAGTATTAAGCCCAACAAGGCACCGGCGAAGAAAAAGTATCCTATACCCAGCACAAATGGTTTCGTGAGATGATCACGCCATTCAGGCATAAGCGCGACAAACCGTTCTTTGCCGAAGTCCTCTATAAACCAGTCAAGATAAAATCCACGCGAAATAGCAACGTCTTGTATATATCCGTCTTCACGGTTGCGCAAACGATACTCCTGAGAAAAAATGCGGTTTTGCTTGGTGAAACGGGGTATATCGCTTTGGGTGATGATGTAATAAATATTGGGGAAAAGCCAGAAGGAGTTCATAAGTATCGTCAAGGCTACGAGAACTACTGTTTTTATAAATGTTTTTTTAGTCCGATCTTTCAGGAGAAAAAAGAGTATGAGAAAGAGACCGTACACACCAAAAAACGGAAACCATAAATGAGCTGCGTATGCCTGCGGAGTCGCAAGGAGCGTAACAAGCGCAAAAAGGAAGAGAGATCTGCGTGAGCCTTCATTGAGATACTGAATGGTATATAACATAATCCAGGGAAGATACCCGTACTGCGCGGGAAACATCTCAAAGGGCACGTAAAATTGTTGCACAGCTGAAAGGTTGAGGAGATAGAACAGAGCAGAAATAAAGGCTATAGTCTGCGCGGTGAAGGTGAAACGGGGAGAGGAGTGGAGAGGTGTATGTTTGCCGGTCGTTTGATGGAGAGGATGGACCAATCGATCAATGTATAGAAGTATATATTTAATAAGAAAATATATGCCGAGAGGTCCTAACAATAGACATAGGAATATATAGAGATATTTGAGCGAGCTAAGAGGAAAAGCGAAGTGCATAATCCAGAGAAAGATAACCCGTGGAAGATCACTCATGTGCGTATGTCCCGCGACTGCTCCCAAGCCCTGTTCATCTCGCCAGACGCCAAAAAAGAGACGGTTAAAGTTGAGAGGGAAATCAAACTCGGGGTGAAGTGTGTCCCAACCGGAGAGAAATGTACCCGGCATATAATTGGCCAGTGCAATGCATACAATTATTATGGTTAGGAGCACCGGATAAATATAGGGCAGAAATTTCTTCATACTGATTCATTTATTATACAGAAGACAATGACCGTAGGGAACGGTCTTTGGACCGTTCCCTACATGAGTCATATTACTGCATATATCCTTTGTCTTTCAGACATGTCTTGTAGACGTCTGCGACAGGATATGACACTTTAGCTTTGGCGTTAAGGTTTTCTTGATATGAGGAACTTCTGGCACAGTCATCCATAGCTTTAAGCTTAAGGAATTTATCCACACGTAAAAGAGCCAGAACGGTAACAATGAGAGCAAATACCAGTACGAGCACGGTATTTACGGTAGAAACACTCACAGGAGCGTTTCTCAGGTTAGTATAGTTCGAATCCACGGTTTGATCCATATTGTATTGTTACACCTCCTCCCTTATTTTTTGTATCTTAGGAATTGCAACGTATAAATAGCGTTCTTTTATACTCGTAAACGGTGTTTATGAATATAAAAGAACGGACCACGAAGCAACAGGGCTTCGTGGTCCAAATATTTGGGTGGCTCCGCCACTCCCACCTGCGAAATGCAGGAGGGCGGAGCCAATTTTCGGGATGAACTACGAGCGAGAGGGGAGGCATGTCACTTGCCGCCCCATTCCTTCACCACAACCTCTCGGCCATCAGTGATAGAGGCCGCGAGTACGCTGGCAGGAGACGCTTCGCAATGCGCGCCCCACTCAGCGAAGACGGTTCCGCCAACCGTGAAATGAACGACAAGAGCCGTGTGCTCGTTATCGTCATAAAGCGCTTGCCCGTCGACCTTGATGT
>JBDKFK010000040.1:0-10985 GCA_039798745.1 Candidatus Parcubacteria bacterium | reverse complement strand
CTGATACACGCGCACATGCTGCGCGTGGTTCATGACCGGCTAGGGCAGCCGGACATTCTCACATTCCACAAAGCCCTCCCCCATTGCAGGGGGAGGGCTTTCGACTTATATCAACAACCAATGTTGTTGCTAGAAGTTGAACAACAAATATCTGCTACAATAACTTCATGAAAAACGCCCTTATTCTTCACGGCACCAATGCTACTTCCTCATCCAACTGGTTCCCCTGGCTCGCTCAACAACTCGCCGCAAAAGACTATCGCGTCTGGGTTCCCAATCTTCCCCGCGCCGATAAACCTAGCATGAGGCGTTACAACGAATTTCTCTTTGCCCGGCCCGACTGGGAGTTTGATAATGAATCGGTTATCATAGGCCATTCTTCCGGTGCGGTTGCTATTCTGGGGCTGCTTCAGCAAATGCACGAAAACGTGCGTATCTCCAAAGCACTCATGGTCGGAGCCTTCAAGGATGATCTCGGATGGAATACTCTGGAAGAATTATTTGATATATCTCTTAACTTTGAACTTATTAAACAAAAATCCTCAAACTTTACCTTTATTCACTCAGACAATGATCCGTATTCCCCTCTCACCCACGCGAAATATCTGAGACTCATGGTCGGAGGTGAGCTTATTATGCGTCCGGGAGAGGGACATTTTAATACAGAAATGGGGCCAACATATACGCAGTTACCGTTTATACTTGATCTTATTCCATAATGCTTTAGGGCTCTACAATAGAAAATGTAGATATCATTTTGCGTACAGACTCTTCCATCGCGTCGCTTTCACCCGTCGTTTTAAACATATATACACTCGTTTTATCCCCTTCAACATGCGTAAGAAAATATCGCACCACTGTTTGATCGTCAAGAGACGTAAGCAGACGCAATGTATTGATTCCACCGACCTCTTCTATCTTCCGGCTTATCTCCGTTTCGTCAGGGTCAACAAGGGGTATCGCCTCCGATGATTCAAAGCTATAGGTAGCTTTGTCGGCTTGCTCCAAAGCAAGATTGGATGAGGTGAGCTGAATAAAAACTTCTGTGTCGGTGCCTTTATTAAAATATACATTCATGGCCTCTGCTCCTGCTGTGTTCACAGTCCATGTTTCTGGGTATCTCACAGTATATCCTGAAACCCTATATCCTGTAAGCGTCATTGAGAGTTCACAAAATCCCTGATCAGTAGATGGTTTTACTTTAAATGTAACATCTTCCTCATTACACCTAGCCTGTTGGGATATCTGCGCGGGTACCGTAGGCAAAGGAGTTGGAGTGCTTTTCGCGGGATACCGAAAAACTGGCACTCCTTTGTTGTTCAGTACATATACAGCAGCTGAGCTGAATACCATAAGGCATAGAAAGAGAAGAATAAATGTATGAAGTTCACCGCTTCGCGTATGATCATCTTCCTTGGGCATACTATAACTTTATGCGATTTGCACCCATAAAGCAATATGTAACCTCCTTATCGCTAAGCCGCAGGCTCTACACTATTCTGTGGAGGTTTCTCCCCCGCGAGTTTTCTCGCTTCAGCCCATGTCATAAAGTTGTAGTTATTATGCTCCGCCTCACGATCATATACGACAACTTTTATATCTGATCCTAGGTCGTTTATGCTATCGGCGGTTATACCTTCAGTAGAAATATACGCTTCTTCTGTAGCAAACGAGTTTAGATCCGTTTTGGGATGAATCACATCTGAGGAACCATCAGTTTTTTTCTCTACTTCCCCTATCTTTCCAGAAAATGCATCGAAGTTTTGATCAGTTACCCGCAGAATCATAGCTATAGCATAGCGTGGGTTACCCTTTTTTTCATCAGTCCTGTGTTTAAACTGATCTTCCGGTTTAAAAGCCGGCCAGTTAAAGGCCATGGTCCCGTCATTGTCGACCGGAGCTATATATCTGTTACGGGTTGATTCATCACCCAAGTATGAAAAATATGTGCCTGATTGATCTCCAGAGTTGTATACTTCCTTTCCCAGGTGTGAATTTGGCAGATGTATCCCGTTTGCTAAACTGCCTAAATCTGAGAGCGTTGACCAGCGGAAAAATAGCATGCCACGCTTTGCGGGCCGACCTTCACCAACAATAGCCGGCTCAACTTTTGGGTGTTCTGTTTCGACTTTAACAATCTCTTGTAGTATCGTGTCTTCATTACCTCCCAAACCAATAAGTCCCACTACCTGTTGCTCCGCAGACGCGAGAGGTTCGTGTTCCTGAGTATCTTGAGGTCTCTCAACAACCTTCTCCTGTGTTGCCCCTTCTTGTTCTGGTGTGGATGTAAGTCTGTCGGTCATACTATTTTTTCAGTGTCTGTTCTAACAGATCATTTGCTTCGGTAATTTTATTCTGTCTGATGAGCACGGCTACACGATCTCCTACTATTTTCTTTATCTGTTCTTCATGATCGCTCTCCACTTCCAATACGACAGATATAAGCTCAGGAAAATGCTCATCAAAATGTTTGACTACATTATATACAGACTCCAAATCCATATGCGGCTTCAATGAATCCAAGATGTACTGTGCGATTTCCTTTGCTCGGGTAGCGTTCATCTTCCTTGCGAGGATCAGTTTTTCAATAATATCCAATATATCTTTCTCAATATGTTTACGATAGGTTTCAGTATCCATGCGTATAATAATAATACTAAGCCTGTCTTATATCCTCAACTCTCATCGATGCTTCCCGCGGAGTACTGCGGAATCCGTCTTTTATATCTTCAAGAAGCCAGTCACGTAGTTCCAACGGATAGAGCACCAGCTCGCCTATTTTTTCAATAGGTACCCACATGGGTTCATAATAATCATTGGCATTATTCTTCATAGCCTCCTTTTCATTTGCGTCACCCAGCTCGGGTTTTCCCGAAATATAGGAACAAAGATAAAAATATTGATCACTATCATTAATATAGTGATGATGGTACAAAAGCTTATCAAGCTTTACCTGTACCGTTGTTTCTTCGGTCACTTCCCTAAGCACAGCCTCTTCTACCGTTTCATCTTTCTCTACTCCCCCTCCCGGGAACACATAGTATTCGTGCCCTTCACGTTTTCTGTACATAAGTAAAACAGCATAGTCTTTTAGTATTATTGCTGCAGCTCTTATAGAAGTCATACACTATTATATAGCGTGTATCTTGAAATAATTCCGCAGCTTTTATATCATAGGTATATATGAAAGATAAAATTGCCGTTAACCTACTTCTTGAACAGTTAAAGGACGCTCATACATGGCTCGAAGGTACCATGGAAGGCGTCACCGACGAGGTCGCTGCCTATATGCCTCCCGGCAAGGCCAATCCTATCGCGGGCACTTATGCTCACGTCATAATGTCTGAAGATTTTTTTGTTCATGGACTTCTCAAACAAACTAAACCACTCATGGAAACTGACTTTCTCAATAACACCGGCGCCAGTGAACTTCAGCCTACCGAGTGGCAGGTAGCCTACCCTAAATGGCTCAAAGAGGTAAAGGTGGATGTCGCCCAAATGCGCCTCTACGCCAAAGCCGTATACAAAGCCAGCGAAGACTATGTTGCGTCTCTTACCGATAAAGATCTCGCGCGCGAAATCGATATGTCTGCGTGGGGCATGGGCAAACGAACAGTCTCCTCTATTCTCGGTGGTATGGTAATAGGTCATGCCCGTGATATTATGGGCGAGATATCGGTGTTGAAAGGTATACAAGGACTCAAAGGGTATCCGTTCTAATAGTATCTCCGCTCCACACCAACCTTTTCACGCCATTATTGTGCTTACTTAACCAGCTTCATAAGAGTGGCCTTTTAGTCAAGATAGTGGTAAAATCAGTAACTATACTAAGCACCTATAGCTTAATCGGATAGAGCAGGGGCTTGCGGAGCCTCCGATCCCCGTTCGATTCGGGGTAGGTGCACATTAGCGTTCGTTTCCGACACAGTCGGAATTACGAACGCTTATGCCCCTAACGAAGCCAGATATACATGAGGCAAAGTGGGGCTAACTAGGGGCGTCGTTCAACGGCAGGACTGCGGTCTCCAAAACCGCCAATGAGGGTTCGATTCCTTCCGCCCCTGCCACATACCGTACAAGCGAACTAGCCTGCCACATACCGTACAAACACACTAGCCTGCCCAGATAATTAGATGAAAAACGTGGCCTGCCAGTAAAATTTAAACAACCTCTCTAGTAGCATATAAAACATTGATTTGTATTGAAAAATACTACATACATATATCTATGTGGTATTTTTATATTCTTCAAAGCACAGACGACCAAGACTATTTTTATAAAGGATCTACTAATGACCTCAGAAGAAGATTTCAGGAACATAATCAGGGCGAGGTTATGTCTACAAAATCTAGAAAACCATGGAAGCTTGTTTATTATGAAGCATATATAAGCGAAAAAGCTGCTCGATGTAGAGAATCTGCAGTTAAGAAAAGTGGCTCAATCTCAGTGCCACTACTCAGGAGAATCAAGGAATCACTTTGCTATAATTTGGAAGTGAATACAACTGATAACAGAAAGCTCCAAACCCAACAGAATTACTCCAAAATCAACAAATTATATGCTGATGACTTTGGTAAAGACTACGACCACTTTGACTTTATAGATTTAGTTATCAACCATCTATCACAAAACAAACTTGAGAAGCTGCCTATTATTGATTTAGGAGCAGGATCAGGAGTTGTAACAGATTATTTGATTGAAAAAGGACAACAAAAAGTAACCGCTATTGATATTACTCCGGAATTTTGTGGAATGATTAGACAAAAGCACAAAAATAAAGTCCATGTTGTTTGTGAAGATATGGTAGAAGCCATAAAAAATCAACAGTCCTCAAGCATTGGTGCATATATCGCTAACTATTCAATTATTCATATACCTGAAGAAGAAGTAGATTCAATGTTATCAAATATCGCGCGTTCGCTATTCAACCAAGGTCTTTTTCTGATGTCCTGCCATAAAGGCACTTACAAAGGTATGGAGCAAGAACCATATCAATCACAAAACGATTCAAGACTTAATGAACAAAATGAGCTTTCCACATATATGAACTATTTTATGGAAGATGAATTAAAACAAAGAGTGGAACATGCAGGTCTTGTGATACTAAAAATGGATACTTTTGAAACAAAAATCGTTCCAGGAGAAATCCCCGTTCCTAAAATCTGGCTATTGGCAAAAAAGGTGTGAGTCATCACGAAAGCTTCAGCGAAGGAGGCCATACTCTGGCCACCCTCGCGTCGCCCTTTTTCTGTTTTGTTATAATAAACACAATGAACAATAAACCCCTCACTACACTCTTCATGCTTTCTTCACTTGATGGAAAAATCTCAACAGGCAATGTTGATGAGCTTGACGTTGATAAAGACTTTCCGCGAATTGTAGGAATAAAGGAAGGCCTGCACCAGTATTATGACTTGGAAAAATATACAGACAGAGTATCTTTTAACTCTGGCAAAGTTCAGGCAAAAGTGGGAGTAAATCATAGAACGTGGGAAAAAGATAGAGATGATGTTAGCTTTGTAGTAGTTGATAACAAGCCACATCTTGATAAACAAGGAACAGAATACTTTGCAAAAAGGTCGGATAGTTTCTATCTCATTACCACAAATAAAGATCATC
This sequence comes from Candidatus Parcubacteria bacterium, assembly GCA_039798745.1. Taxonomy (GTDB): domain Bacteria; phylum Patescibacteriota; class Microgenomatia; order UBA1406; family GWC2-37-13; genus JBDKFK01. Next base: position 5,366 of record JBDKFK010000040.1, on the reverse strand, counting down.
CAGCATTTGCCTTGAAGGATGCCTATCCAACCATGCATATTCTGTTCTATGAAGACAAGATTGACTTTATTGATGTATTTCGCAGGTTTAAAGAAGATTTTGGTATTGAAAAAATAACAATTCAAACAGGTGGAACACTAAATGCTCAATTTTTGAGACATGGCTTAATTGATAGAATCTCTATTGTAGTTGCCCCATGTTTGATAGGCGGAAAAGATACACAATCCTTAATCGGTGGCGACTCACTACAAACTCAAGACGATCTGAAAAAAATCAAAGCACTCAAACTTATTAAGTGTGAGGTGTTGGACAACTCCTATCTCCATGTCCAGTATGAAGTAATGAACGACACAGCAGTTACCCAATAGGGTTTCACCCCCACATTTCTTTCAACTTTGGAAATCTTTCAATACCTAAGTGATCCATAACTGCCAAGTTCCAGCCTGTATGTAAGATTTCATGTGAATCTAATGCCCAAATCATTGAAAGAACCGGAACGGGTTCAGAAGTCCACGGAACCTTAGCTTTCTTCTCTTCAATATGGGGATCAGAAAGGAGTGATACTAACTCTTTTTCTGCTTCATCCAACTGTTGTAGTAATTCTTCTTTTGATAGCTTCGCTGGTTCAGTCAGACCAGGATATTTCTCACCAAATTTCAAGATACCCGTTTTGATAGCGTTCATGTAAGTTCTTTGTGTAATAATCTGGTGTGCAATGCTTTCTCTGGGGCTGTCAGACTTTCTCCTTGGAGTATCAACCATTCTAAAATCAAACATATCTTTGGGTACCCTTTGATAGAATTCTTTATTAATTGCCCTATCACCAAAGAACTGCGATAAAAACTTCATTGCTTCTTGATTTGTCACTGTTGAAAAATTCATGTTTTTTTCCACTCTTTCACAATCTTCTCTATCTGAACAACATGTTCAATATAATGGTCTTTCAACCATCCCAGTAAATCTGCAGGACTCGTAGGATACGGCTCATCTGCGTTCTCATAGATAACGGGAGTTTTTGTTCCATATTGTTCCTCTGATAGATCCCCTAGTCTTTCCATAAGACTCTTCTGTAACGATTCTACTTCCTTAAGAAAGGTTACTCTTTCCTCTTCACCTATTCCCTCTTTAATCCACTGTTCTTCCTGTTTTGAAATACTATGGTCGCTTCGTACTGGCTCTTTCTTTGAAGAGTTTACAATACTATCAAGAACGCTCCCATATTTTTTCATTACATCAAGCACATGTACAATCAATCCTCCCACTGTATAGTCGTCACCCTGTGGTTTATATGCAAGAGCTTGAGCAGGTATTGCCCTAAACGCACCCACAAAATCATCAGCGCTTTTCTGGAAGGAAAGAATATCAGAGTTCATAAAACTATTGTATCATACTCAACGATGAGCTCAGCTCCTCCAAGTCCATAAATATACCAGCAAGATTGCTGACAATAGTGTCATGTATATGTGCAACTCTCTGTGCTATGCTCATACCATTATCCACTTACATCACACAAAATATGACAATCTAATAAGTTACATTAAAAATATAGAACTATTTTCCCAAAATCCTACGACTTTTTGGATATTTTGCGATATCGCTTGATAAAATTGAGGATGTGATATAATAGATTAACTATGAAAGTTATATTTACTGCCTCTCTTCGGGGGAAAAAATATTTCGAACCTCAGTATAAACGAACCGTTGATGTCATAAAAAAATTAGGATACGAAACCAACGCCGAAGATCTCATACACCCTTCCAACAACAAAATCTACACAGATATACAAGAAGGCAGCCGCGACGCCAATGTTGCCATGTACAAAAAAAAGATTCAGGAGCTCCAGGAAGCAGATATCTGCATGTTTGAAACCTCGACACATAGCCTTGCCATAGGCTTCATGATTCAGAAAGCTCTTGAATTCAATAAACCGACCATTGTGCTTTATTACAAAGACAACGCCCCTGACTTTCTTACCGGCGTTGAGGATGACAAACTCATTGTCAAAAACTACGATGACGACAACCTCGAGGCTGTAGTTACCGGAGTTCTCGGCGAGGGTCAGAATATGAGAGACAAACGCTTCAACTTCTTTATCAGCCCCAAACTCCTTTCATATCTTGAGAATACAAGTCGAAAAGACGGTGTCACCAAGTCAACATTCATTAGAAATTTGATTCTGGATCACCGGAAAAAGTTTAAACTTTAAACCTATGAAAGTCTTTTTTACGGCTTCACAAAGAGGGAAGAAGTTTTTTGACAAGTATTATCGCATGATTTACGAAATGCTCAGCGAGCTCGGCTATCAGCACGTCGACGATATTTTGATGAAGATGTCTACAGACGCTTTTTATGATAAACTCTCCGGCGAAGGTATAGATGCCTACAAAAAACTGTACGACAAAAATATTAAGGCTACCAAAGAAGCCGATATCAACGTATTTGAGTGTTCCCTACCGAGTCTTTCCATAGGATACATGGTCCAGCATTCTCTCGATAACGGCAAACCCACACTGGTTCTTTACTACGAAGATAATGTGCCTCAGTTCCTTACCGGCATCGAAGACGATAGACTTATTCTGGCACGATACAACGAAACAAATCTCAAAGAAGTTATTCAGAAGGCCATCGAAGAGTCCAAACACAAAATGGATAAACGCTTCAACTTCTTTATCAGCCCTGATCTGCTTACCTATATAGATAAGGCATCAAAAAAGCTCAAGATCACCAAATCTACTCTTATCAGAAACCTGATCGTAGATCACATGCGTAAAACGAAGGTAAAAACCGAAGATTTAGACTAATCGTTCGACCGATTCCTCGACAGACTTTCTGCCTTCAAGGTCAGTAATAAACTCCTGTGGCATAGCTTCCATACCCAGTCTGGATCCCAGAATACACCCTACTATCGCAGCCGTTACATCGGTCGCTCCACCACTACACTGTAATAACTCCATTACATATGACAGTCCTGCCATGCGTTGCGTCTCCTCTGGTGTGTCGCGTCTCATTGAGTTTGCGCCCGCCAGTACTGCCTCGGCAAAGTTGCGGCCATAGGTAACAATTATATATACACTCAGAGGAAGCGCTTCTATCGCCGGAGATCCGGTACCAAACACTTCCCGCGCTTTCTCTATGGTCTTTATTTCGCCAGATAAGGCCCGTTCTATATTGCGCACGAGGATATCCGCACTATATGTTCTTTTAATATCTTCCAGGGCATCCTTGATGACCATAAGCATATCTTTATCGGTATGTACAAGGGTATACAGTATATACGCAAGGAAATGCGAAGCTGCGAGTGAGGTATCCGATATATGCGTTATCTTTGTCTGGGATGCTGAATATTCCAAAGCCTTCTCCCGCGTATCGGCAAGCAGTGCCAACGGTATCGAACGGTACATACATGTACACGAGTAACTGTTCGCAGGTGAACCCGTGAGGAGTGCCTTATTTATTGTTTCTCCGAGCCATCGGGCATAGATAAAATCCTCTTTGCTTTTTCTGGCTACTTCGGTAAGTCGTGTACGAAGATCCGCTTCATTATATCCTTTACTCGCCTCCCAGCTTTCAAGTGCTGTAAGCATAAGCCGTACATTAGAACCCCACTGCCCCGCTTTAAGATAAAAGAAAAATGGATGTATTGGATTACTTCCATATGAAGTGATTGGCCCATAGGTACGCATATATTCTTCTTCCTTAATGCCGGCCGCGGGCATGCCAAGAGCGTCTCCGATCATAAGACCTATGAGACTCCCCTTAACAGCGTTTTGTATCTGTTTATTTTGTTTTTGCATAGAGTTTGGCACCAGCGTGTTCTATGCGGTGAAACATGAAAAGGTCTTTTGAGAAAACAAACTTCTTGAGAAGCGGATATATCCAGTTAAAACAGGAAAAAAGCATAAATGTGTCATTGCATCCTTCGTCGTCAAGCACGGTCATAAAAGGAAAAATGAGTCCGCCCTGCGTACCAGAATCTATTATGCAGATACTTTTATATTCCTGCAGTCTTCGGTAGATTCTCCGTTTCAGAAGCATCTTGAGCGTTCTCAGCTTAACATTAAGATACAGCTGCTCATCCTCACGGAATTTTTTTTTGAAATATACGATGAAATCGTCGATATTGTCTGTCTTCATCGCGCCGTCGTAAATAATATTTACAATCTGAAAATAGCCGTTGCCATTGGAGATATCAAACAAATACTTTCGTGAATACGGTAAAAACACATAGTCCTGTTTATGCTTATATTTTGAAGCATAGTCTTTGTAGAGGAGATAGGCATCTTTACCTATAAATATTTTCAGACTGTCCTGAGAAGCCATTCTATCACTGAATGCCGCCACCTCTGACTGCATTTTTTCGGGATCATCGTAGTTCTTTTCAAATGCCTTAAAGCTATCTTTATACGCAACTATTTCTTTTTCCAGTTGTGCGTAAAAACGGTCTTTAAAATCCTGTGTCAGAAACTTGAGGAAGATATCGAGCCCTTTATTAAGGAGTACAAGTTCCCATTCTCTTGCTTTTTCGTCCTTTAGCGGCGCTACATGTTCTCGGTAGTACCGGTTGACTGCGTTCACAAGATTATGTGGTATGGTTATCGACTGGGCCATTTTTCTGTCAAATTAGCTTTAAATTTACTATACTTTGTGCTTTGTTCAATTGCAACGGTACATTATACCATAGACTTCAGCTTCCATTTACCATATCCCCACTCCTCTGCTACAATTATAGTCTATGAAATATGAATCAGCTCCTGACATAAAGGAAGAAATAGACTACCTCATAGACGCATTGGGCTTCAGCCATATAAAACCTCGTAATATTCACTGTATTCGCAGCTTCGACTCAAAATCGCGCTTCTATGCCCGTATCTGGGGTATGCCTAAACTTTTCAAAGAAGTTGTCGGCATTGAACCTCATTATATTATCGAAGTCCATGCTAAGCATCACGACAAACGCACGAAACGTGATCAGATAAAAACTCTGGTACACGAACTTATGCATATTCCAAAGACATTTTCAGGCGCTTTACTTTCGCATAGAGGCCCTCACCACAGCATTAATGACCGGGAAGTGGAAAAAATTGTCCGCGCTATGGAGCAACGCATGGTACACACAACGTATGACCGTTAACCTTTTCGGGAGTTCTTATAGCTCTTCATTATCACCGCAGCCGTGCCATCCAGAATCAGGCCGCTTGTCGCGACTGTTGCAAGAGCCGGATTGGAGGCAATAAGGGCAAATACCAAGAGTCCCCCTTCCAGTCCCATGGTTACGTAATTGGCAGTTTCCAATATATTGACCGCTTTATCGCTGAATCTTTCAGCCATAATTACCAACTCCCTCCTCCCCCGCCGCCGCCACCTC
>JBDKFK010000039.1:0-11269 GCA_039798745.1 Candidatus Parcubacteria bacterium | reverse complement strand
TCAGATTCCAGGCCGAATATTTGCATGTCGGGTAGTTTTCGCATCCATAAAACTTCTTGCGGGTTTTGGTAAAGCGGGTTACCAGTCGTCCTTTGCATTCAGGGCAGAACTTACCTTCAACATAATGCAGGAAAGGCTTGGTAAATTTACAGTCTGGATACTTTGTGCATGCCATAAACTTGCCAAACTTTGAGAATCGTATGGTAAGGGCACTGCCGCACTTGGGACATTTTTCGTCGATGGCGTCTTCTACGTCAATTACTTTCTTATCTTTTTTCTGCTTCTCGAGCACTTTATGAAAAGGTTCGTAAAAAGTGGACAACAGGTTTACCATTTCCTTCTGGCCATCGGCTACTTGGTCTAGACTTTCTTCCATGTCGGCCGTAAAGTTGAGTGTAAATAGATCAGGAAATGCTTCAGATAAATAATTTGATATAGCTTCTCCCAGTTTTGTGGGAAGGAAGTATCTGGCCTCTTTCTCGATATAATTCTTTTCTTGTATAAGAGAAATGATAGGAGCATATGTTGAAGGCCGTCCGATTCCCTTTTCTTCAAGAATTTTGATCAGTGAACCTTCGTTGAAACGTGGAGGCGGTTTTGTTTTACTTTCAACCAGATCCAGTTTCTGCAGCTTTACTTCTTCATCTTTTTTAAACGGAGAAACACGTTGATTTTTGGCCGCGTACTCGGGGTTGAGGACACGTAAAAATCCGTCAAACAACACCTGTTGCATGTCGGCTTCAAATTCGTAGCCCTTGGTTCCTTTAATAGTTATCTTCATCGTTTTTACCTGAGCCTCTTTCATCTGGGTTGCTACTGCTCGGTCATGAATAAGTTTGTATAGACGCTTATGATTCTGGGTTATTTTGCTATCGTCCCCAGCGTTTGTCAGCTCTTTTTCCAGTTTTGTTGGACGTATTGCTTCGTGTGCTTCCTGAGCGAGTTTAGATTTCGTTTTGAATCCGCGTGGTTTTTCCAATGCATAATCGGCTCCGTATTTGGCCGCGATATAATCTTTGGCTCTGAAAACAAACTGGGTCGAAAGATTGAAAGAATCGGTACGATGATATGATATAAGTCCCCTTTCATACAGGTCCTGAGCCAGTTTCATGGTCATCTTAGAGGTAAAGCCAAACTTCTGAAACGCGTCCTGCTGGAGCAGCGATGTGGTGAATGGAGGGGGTGGATAGCGCGAAGAAATTGTTTCGGTTACATCGGTTACTTTATGTTTATCTGACTCAATATCGGCCTGGATAGGGCCGACGTTATCTTTGCCAATTGTTGTTTTTGTGTAGGTATAATCGCCCGCAAATAGTTCGAGCTTAAATTTTTGCTCATAGGGTACATCATCTTTGCTGATGAGCTTGGCCTTGACTACTTCGCCGTGTTCAAAATCGCCAAATATCTGGTAATAATCCTCGATAGAAAATTTCTGAATTTCTTTTTCCCGTTCAACAATCAATCGAAGTGCTACTGTCTGAACGCGTCCTGCTGATAGCCAGTTTTTACCCATTTTCTTCCATAGCAATGGCGACAGTTCGTAACCTACTACTCTATCCAGAATACGCCGGGCCTGCTGCGCGTTTACGAGATCTAGTCTTAGCGTTTGAGGATGTGCCAATGCTTCCTGCAGAGCGTGCGAGGTGATTTCGTGAAAGACAATTCGTTTGAATGGCTTTTTTTCGTTCATTACAATGTTGGGCCATTTATCTTTTACCAATCCCAGAATACTTGCTGCATGATACGATATAGCCTCTCCCTCACGATCCGGATCCGTTGCCAATATTACTTCATCGTTTTCTTTAGCAAGTTTCTTAAGCTGATCAACTACTTTCTTTTTATTTGCTATTATCTGGTAGTCGGGTTTAAAGTCGTGTTCAAAGTCTATAGCCATTTTGTCACCCGGAAGATCGCGTATATGTCCCATGGTCGCGAATACAAAATAGTCCTGACCTTTTAGAATTCTGTTAAACGTCCTAGCCTTGGTTGGTGATTCTACGATAATTAAAGCCATACGATAAATATTACAGCAAAAAAATGGTTGGGTTGGTAATAATTGACAGAAGATCGTACTGATTCTTATAGCATCCTCTTACCTGTATTATACAATACTATATAGTATGGAGCATTCAAGAACCAAATCTAAACAACCCGGGAATGAGTTCTGGAAGTATTTTGCGTGGTTTTATTTTATTATTCAGACGTGGTGCATTTTCATACTTCTTGAGGTTATTCTCACAGGGGCTGTCTATTTCAACATATTCCTCGCCATTTTCGCGGTAGTACTATACGCCAACCGCAAACATTTCCGGAGAAGAATACAGATTAAGGTATAATATTCTATATGATAAGCTGCACATTTGATGATGGCGGAAAAGGTTTGCTCCGACACATAACTACCGACGTGATAGTTCTCAACCGGGAACAATCAGCCTTTTTATTAGTGCGTCGTTCAGCGAAGGTAATAGAAGCTCATAAACTTTGTCTGCCAGGCGGATATCTTAGCCGTGATGAAACTCTTGCAGAAGGAGCTGCCCGTGAAGTTCTCGAAGAAACAGGGTATGAAGTTACCAATCTTCAACTATTTCTTATAAATGACTATCCGGGAAGGCCAAACGACAATGAGAGACAAAATGTTCCCAATATTTTTATCGGTGAGGTGGGTGAAAAAGTCAGCGAGCCGGACCATGAAACAGATGAAGTTATGTGGTGTCCGCTGAACAAGATTCCGGATGAAGCTGAGATAGCCTTCGATCACTACAAAGTAATACAGGAATATCTGGAGTACCGCAAGCAACCGTTTCATATACCGATAGTCAAAGCCCTCAGATAAGGTTACTCTATACTGGCAGAAGAGCCAGCTATTTTTGTGTCCATGCGTTCACTATATATCCTAGATTGATAATCATTGTGTCTGTACTTCCCTGCCGCTGTTATATCCCCCTCAACAATATGAAAGGAATAGAGAAGGAGAAAAACCAGAAATGACACGGCCACAACTAATCGTTTTGCTATAATCATAAGCAGCAATTATACCATTTATACGGGCTAAAGAGATATGTCACCTATTCTTATCTATAAACAATTTTCCCTCTCGCCACTGGAAACTATTATTGCATATAAACAGAGTGCTGTCGGTGAGGTGAATCACAAAATGTGTTACGCCGGAAGACTTGATCCTATGGCGGAAGGAGTGCTTGTTGTACTTGCAGGTGAGGACTGTAAGGATAGGAAGATGTATGAAGACCTACCTAAAACGTATGAGTTTGAGATCATTCCTGGTATAACAACAGACACGTACGATATTATGGGGATGTTTACTCATCAGCTTACGATAGATACAGCCAATAGATCTAACGATATATCACAATATATGAGCTCATTAATCGGTAAACAGAAACAACCGTACCCGCCGTTTTCTTCTGCGCGTGTGCAGGGAAAACCTCTCTACTACTGGGCACGCGCCGGAAAGATAGATACTATACAAGTGCCGCATAAAGAAATAGAGATTTATAAAGCTGAAATGGTAGGCGTTAGGAAGATATCTACACAAGGACTCCTTGAACTCATTATAAAGAGAGTTTCTGATACAAAAGGTAAGTTTCGTCAAGACGAGATACTAGACCAATGGAAATCAGTTCTAAAAGATATCAACGCAGAATTATTAGCATATAAATGCAGAGTTGTGTGCTCAAGCGGCACCTATATACGTTCTATAGCACATGAGATAGGTCAAAAATTAGGCATAGGAGCTATAGCGCTGGGAATAAAAAGAATAGCAGTGGGAACCTATAAACTTGAAGATTGTATACAAATTACCGATTCCGGCACGGTCACTACGCATGAAGCGTAATGACCGCACCGGGACAGCGTGAGCTTTTGGTCATAAGACCGTCTGGATAACGAATTATCCAGTAATCTTAAGCCTATGGCTGTGGCTGTTGTTCGGGCCTGAACTGCCGCAAGCGCCCCTGTTGTCGAAGAAGATCTGTAAGCGCGTCACGCGCTTTGAGAACCTCTTCGTAAGGGGTGCCTGCAGGGATTTCCCAGTAATGTACACCGACCGAGTCCCCTGTTGGGATATAGTTCGGTCCTCTCCATACCGAGATGATCCACTGGTCGTTTGCGTTCACCATGGCTACGATGTAGTCCTGCTCCCCGGGGAGTGGTTGCCACATGTTGGTCATGGAAGGCCAGTTCGATACTGGCTTGAGTGTAAACAAACCCCAGATTTGTTGATCCAGCTGATTCGTGCCGATCTGCGGCTGCAGTGGTTGCTCGGATTGAACCGAGATACCCTGCTGCGCAAGCGCAGGCTGTAGCTCAGGAGTTGCAGCTATACGCGGCAAGGCTGGGGTCGGCGAGGTTGCGCTTGCTGTTGTGGAAAGTGTCGGTAATCCACCTCCGCGCATCACATGAATAAGCGCGGTAATGAGGAGTACCAATACCGCCAGCAAGCCAAAGGTACGCGGCAGCGATGGTGGCTGTCGCGTCTGTACTGGTTGAGACATAAAAACCTCCTTTCAAGATAGGTTTTTGTTGGTTAAGGCCCGATTGTGAATGTACCGTGTCGGCGACGCATTCACGAGGCAATTGGGGCGCTCCGACAAGCCTACATTAAGCAAGCCTATAGTATAGCAAAAATATGTAGATTATACAATTGAACTATTGTCAGGAGTGGCTGCGTTTTTTACGTTTGATGAGCTTCATGTCGATTATAGATCTGCGCATTATGGCGGAAGCTTCTTTTATCTGATTTTCATCTTTTGCCTCTGAAAGCACTTTCTTGGCTTCTTCCATGGCTTTTCTGGTAAATTCTTCGTCTATTTCACCCTGTCCATAGGCACGAGAGACCAGGATACTTATGTTTTTGCCATCAGTCTCCAGATAGCCTCCCCCTATAGCCAGATAATCTTCATCGGCATCTTCTTTTTTCAGCTTTATCTTAACAATCCCCTCCACCAGAAGCGAAAAGAGAGGCTCATGGTGAGGCAGAACGGTAATCACGCCATCTGCAGTTGGCAGAGTGACAGCATACACGTCCTCCTCCTGGACAACCTTTTTAGGCGTAATTATCTTTAAATGTAATGACGACATATGTTATTTATACAACTTCTTCTATACCTCCGACCATGTAAAAGGCATTTTCAGCCTTAGAATCATGCTTTCCGTCGAGGATTTCTCTAAATCCGCGTATATTATCGGCGATACTCACGTACTTCCCTGATCTGCCTGTAAATGGCTCAGCTACGAACATTGGCTGTGTCAGGAAACGTTGAATTTTGCGTGCACGCGATACGGTGATCTTATCCTCCTCTGAAAGTTCTTCCATACCCAGAATCGCAATGATATCCTGCAAATCTTTGTATCTCTGAAGTGTCTTGAGTACATCCTTTGCCACATTATAATGTTCTTCACCCACAATACTTGGGTCAAGAGCTCGTGACGAAGAGGTTAAAGGATCAATAGCCGGGAACAGAGCCTGTTCTGCAAGTGAGCGCTCAAGGGTTATTGAGGCATCCAGATGGGCAAAGGTTGCGACAGGAGCAGGATCGGTGTAATCGTCTGCAGGCACATATACTGCCTGAATCGAGGTGATCGAGCCTGTCTTTGTTGAGGTAATGCGTTCCTGAAGAGCAGCCATTTCTGAAGCTAAGGTTGGCTGATAGCCTACAGCAGAGGGAATACGGCCTAATAATGCTGATACTTCTGAACCTGCCTGTGCGAAACGGAAAATGTTATCTATGAACAACAGTACGTCCATATTTTTCTCGTCACGGAAGTACTCAGCCATGGTTACTCCGGTAAGTGCTACACGCAGACGGTTACCTGGAGGTTCATTCATCTGGCCAAATACAAGTGCTGTCTTATCTAATACTTTTGTTTCCTTCATCTCATTCCATAGATCGTTTCCTTCTCTTGTACGCTCCCCTACGCCCGTAAATACAGACACGCCATGATGATGCTTGGCAACATTATGAATCATTTCCTGAATTGTTACTGTTTTACCTACTCCGGCGCCCCCGAAAATGGCTATCTTTCCACCTTTAATGAAAGGAGCTATAAGGTCGATTACCTTAACACCTGTCTCAAAAACCTCTTCTTTTACCGATTGGTCTACAAGAGCTGGCGCAGGACGGTGAATGGGGTACTTTTTTTCAGTCTTAATCGGCTCGCCTTCGTCAACAGCCTCACCGAGTACATTGAAAATTCTTCCCAGAGTTTCATCGCCTACGGGAACCTCAATAGGATGTCCTGTATTCTTTACTATTGTCCCTCTTTTAAAGCCATATACGTTTCCCAGAGCAACAGTCCGGACAATCCCCTCATCAATGATAGCCTCTACTTCAAGTACAAGATTTCCAAGCTTTTTATCTTCAATTATCAATGCATCGTAAACTTTTGGTGTTTGATCGACCGGAAACTGTATATCTACAACCACGTCCCGGATCGATATTATTTTTCCTTCTGACATATGTGAAATTAAATTATAAAACTAACTTCCTTCAACTGATTCCTTAGCGGTAATCATATCCAGTAACTCCATAGTAATCTTACTCTGTCTGAGTCTGTTTCCCAGTAATGTAAGACTATCGATAATATCATTTGCGTTGTCTGTAGCATTCTTCATTGCCATCATGCGCGAAGAATGCTCCACTGCTTCACTACTCAATAGTGCGCCTCTTATTTTTTCCTCAAGGTAACTGCGTAGCAATGCGTCTATTATCTCTTCTGGTGATGGTTCGATTTTATATACTCCTGCCGATGCAGTTGCCCCTTCATCGACTGGCAGCTTCATGGGCAATAACACTTCTTTTAGCAGTTCGGACCTCAGAGTCGAGATAAATTTGTTATACAAAACAGTTACTGATCTATATTCCCCTGCCAGAAATTTGCCAACAGCAAGCGCGAATATCGCTGATGTTTCGGAGACGGCCATAGCCGATGAGTAATCAGCAATCAATGTTCCCCGCATATTACTTACAAATACTGCGCCCTTCTTTCCGACAGTTATAAAATCTGCCGAGTCCATTTTAATATTCTTAAGTATGTAACGATATAAATTCAGATTGAACGCTCCGCAAAGGCCTTTATTTGATGATATATAAATAACAAGTTCTTTGTTACTATTCTGCGCGGGAGACGCCAGTAATGGTGAGAGACTTGGATCTGTACTTGGAGCTATTTTTCGTATGCTCTGTTCAAGTCCTTCCCGATATGCCGCTCCCTCCAACGCCGCCTGTTGTGCTTTCTTCATCTTCACAGCTGATACCAGCTGCATTGCTTTCGTAATCTTTTTAACGTTTTTTATTGATTTTGTCTTTTTACGGACTTCTCTAAGATTCATATTCTTGTCATGTGAATTTATTCAAGGTTGTCCTGGACAATTTTTTTCAGTTCTTCCTCGTCCTCTTTGTTGAGAATTTTGTTCTTATTTATACGGCCAACCAGATCTTTTCCGCGCGTTTTCAGATCTTCAATAAAGCGTTTTTCAAAATGTTCAACCTGAGAAACGTCCAAAGAGTCTAGGTATCCATTTGATGCCGCCCACATTATTGAGACCTGTAAGGCAAGAGAATATGGATCATTTTTGCCCTGTTTTAGTATCTGTGATACTCTGGCTCCTCGATTAAGAAATTTTTTCGTTTCTTCGTCAAGATCCGATTCAAACTGAGAGAAAGCGGCCATTTCACGATACTGAGCAAGATCCAGCTTCATTTTACCAGCGACCTGTTTAATGGCTTTTGTCTGAGCAGAACTACCTACGCGTGAAACAGAGGCCCCTACGTTTACCGCGGGACGCATACCTGAGTTAAAGAGATCGGCGTCGAGAAAAATCTGTCCGTCTGTTATAGAGATAACATTAGTCGGAATATAAGCTGAATTATCCCCTTCGAGAGTCTCAATGATAGGCAATGCCGTAATCGAGCCGCCTCCGTATTTTGGGTCTATACGACTTGCTCTCTCAAGCAACCGTGAATGGAGATAAAAAACATCTCCGGGATATGCTTCGCGTCCTGCAGGTCGTCTTAATATGAGTGAGATCTGTCTATAAGCCCAGGCATGTTTACTTAGATCATCGTAGACAATAAGGACATCTTTGCCCTGCTCCATAAAATGCTCTGCAATAGCAGTAGCAGAATAAGGTGCCAGGTACTGCAGTGTTACTGGATCAGATGCGGATGCTGAAACGACGATCGTATAGTCCATTGCTCCATGAGAGCGAAGTAGCTCTACCGTAGCCGCTACCTTAGAGTTTTTCTGTGCTATTGCACAGTATATACAAATAACATTTTCAGTTTTCTGATTTAAAATCACATCTATACCGATAGTTGTTTTTCCGGTGCCGCGGTCGCCGATAATAAGCTCGCGCTGACCACGACCAATCGGGATAAGAGCATCAATTGCTTTTATACCTGTCTGGAGCGGTTCTGATACAGACTTGCGATATATTACGCCAGGAGCTACTTTTTCAATCGGGTTTCTTTTTTCTGTTTTAATACGCTCTCCTCCATCAATCGGATCTACCAGAGGATTTACAACTCGTCCGATTATGTCATCGGAGACGGGAACTGAGAGTGTAACACCTGTTGCTTTGGCTGTATCTCCGGCACCTATCTTGAGATAATCACCCAGAACTATTGCGCCGACAGAGTCCTCAAGCATATCAATTACCAATGCGCGAACTCCCGATTCAAACTCAAGAATTTCACCGAACGCAGCATTATCGAGTCCCTTAAGAACTACAACTCCGTCTTTTACCTGAGATACAGTACCTATCTCTTCAGCCTTGGCCTTAATACGGCCGGAAGTTAGCTCTTTTTCAATTTCTTTTATGTACTGGTCAAGTAATTGCATATATAGTCTGTTTTAAATTTTGTAACTCTGTCCTTAGTGACAAATCAATCATTTTGGTTCCGAATTTCACCACAATGCCCGCGATCAGGCTTTTGTCGATCATGTTTATTACTCTTGATGCGTCCAGAAACGGAAAATGAGTATGTAGCATGCTCAGATCCTTTTCTGTTAGTTTATAGGGTGAAAACACAAAAACTGTTTTCTTGGAGTCCTGTAAACGTTCTTCGATATACTTTTTCAGATCTTCTTTCAGTTGTGGGTCTATTACCATAATTAATTGACTGTCTGATCCTTAGACAAATTGGTAAGGATGTGGTGAGTAAGCTCTTTCTGTACATCTTCTGTGAGATAGTTATTGAGAGCCTTCTCAATCATAACGGTGCTGAGATGGGCTGCTTTTTCTTTTACCTCTTTGTACAGAGCAACTTTTTCCTCATCAAGTAATTTTTTAGATTTCTCTATAATAGCGGCTGCCTCTTTTTGCGCCTGCTCGATTATCTCTTTTTTCACATGCTCAGCGTCCTGTTTTGCCTGACTAATCATTATATCCGCTTCCTTCTTGCCTTTTTTTCTGGCCTCAGTTTCCATGTTGGCCAGATTCTCTTCAATCTTTTTGATCTCTGACATGGCTTTCTGTTTCTCTTCATCCTTCTTTTTTTCGTTTGTCACGAATTTGAGAAAAGGAGCAGAGATAAAACGCCTGAAAACGTATATAAATAACAGGAAATTGATGAGCTGTGCTATCAGTAGTTTTGTATCAATTCCTAAATTTTCCATAATTGTATTGGTGTCATTGCGAGCGTTAACGTAATAACCTACTCGCAATGACAAAAGTTAATATTCAACATCCGTTCGGTCTTAAGATACGAATCTTAAGATAAGTGCTATAACCAGTGAAAAAATAGCCAGTGATTCTGCGAAAACGATTGCGAGAATCATGGTGGTTCTTATACTTGCTTCAGCTTCAGGATTGCGTCCCATTGATTCTAATGCCTTACCACCAATTATACCGATACCGACACCCGGTCCAATAACACCAAGTCCTATTGCCAATGCTGTTGAAAGTAATTTTGCTGCTTCTGCGTCCATGTTATCGATGCACCTCCTATCTATACAATATTTATAATTATGTTCAGGATTGTCCTGATCGTGCTTAATGCTGTTTAGTAATTGCGAGATTTATAAAGACTGCTGTCAACATTGCGAATACGAGAGCCTGAATAAAACCGGTGAATATTTCGAGCATAAGAAATGGAAACGGTACCAGAACGGGAACAAGAAATGCCATAATGGTAAGTATTACCTCACCCGCGAAAATATTACCGAATAACCGGAACGAGAACGAGATTATTCTCGAAAACTCAGAGACAAGTTCTAATATTCCTACAAAAAAATATACTACGCTTGAAAAGTTAAAAAACTTGCCCAGATATCCAAACAGTCCTAAATATCTGACTCCGTAAAACTGAGTCATAGCAAACGATACCAGAGCTAATGCAGATGTTGTGTTGAGATCGGCAGTATTTCCTCTGAAAAGAGGCACCAGATGATGATCCGCGCCTTCTATAAGTATGCTTCCCACTCCTGGAAGGAGCCCTATCCAGTTCGTAAAAAGAATATAGATGAATAAGCCACCGATAAGGGTAAAAAATGTGTTTACTTTTGCACCAAGAATGGACTCAAAGAATGAATAGAGTCCTTTTACACTGCTATGAATCACATAAAATGCGAGCGATTTTTTTGTTTTGTGTATCTGACTGTAGTAATATGCAGCCACAATAAAACAGACTACAAGTACAAACAGAGAGGTGAAATATGAGTTTGTGACGGGGAAGTTGCCAATGTATGTGAGAATTTCGGGCTTAATGCTTATCTCCGGTGATTCGCTGTGCATTTTTCAGTATTTTGTATAAGTTATAAAATGTTGAGATCAGACCGACTACAATCAGTAACAGGGTAAGTACCGGCTTCGTTCTAAACTTAGTATCCAAGTACGACCCCAAAAAGACACCTCCTACAAGAGGTGCCGCCAGGTAAAATCCAAGATTGAGATATGTGGGGTCTATGTACCAATTCTTTTTTGCTTCCTTTATGTCTATCTCTTTAAATGCTACATTTCCCCTCGAATCAACAATCCTGATGTTCCTTTTCACAGACTCATTCTAACATTAGCTTTTTGATGCGTCAAATGAATCTAATCTTAGTATAGAGGCTCATGCCTGAAAGACAATACATCACGGTGATGCAGGTCTCAGCTTTTTTTATTGGAATATCCTTCCAGCGATACCGCATTATCAAGCAGCATGCTTACATTTCCGTCACGATCGCTAATCTTACCTTTCATAAGGACAACATTATTGAGTTCAAAAAGGCTTTTAAGTTTGGCATATGTTTTTGGAAACGCCACTAT
>JBDKFK010000038.1:0-11548 GCA_039798745.1 Candidatus Parcubacteria bacterium | reverse complement strand
ATTCATCGGATGGACAAGAAATATAAGACTGAGGAAAAGAGCGGTTGTATGCTTAAAGAACTTTATGAAGAAATAAAAAAGCATTGCGGCAATTGTTATATGTAATATAACCTGTATAAGGTGGAAGAGCATTGCATGTGGACCGACAAGTCCATAGAGCAGAGTAAAGAATATCATCATTACAGGACGATAATATACACCTCCTAAGGCTCCGGTTCCTCCGGTGTTAAAGGTGCTGCCGAAAAAGAAGGAGGGGATGTTTGCTACAGAATGCACCGCTACGTTGTTGAGTATTTGCTCTTCGTCATCCCAGACAAATCCATTAAAAATGCTGTTGAGATATACAATCGCTCCTATAGCAATGATAAGCCAGATATATTTGTGAAGCTTAAGCTTGAACATATAATGTCCTGTCATTCCCGTGCAGACGGGAATCTAGACTATTAACAAAGACGGTACATTGTAGTCTGGATACTCGCCTTCGCGAGTATGACAATTACGACTTGATTATTTCATGAATGAGATCATGAGGCCGATAAAGGCGAACAGAATAGATATTATCCAGAAACGCATAACGATTTTAGGCTCAGGCCATCCTTTGAGTTGTAGCCATAAATGGAACGGCGCGACCGGAAACATTTTTTTCTTCCTATATTTTTTGCTCATCAGCTGACCAAATGAGCTTATAATCTCAACCACAAACACACCACCAATAATAGGCAGGGCAAACGTTTTTCCCAGGACAAGCCCTATTACGGCAAACGTGGCTCCGAATGCCAAAGCCCCTGTGTCGCCCATGATAATACGGGCAGGGTATATGTTGAAATAAAGAAATGCTATCATGCCTCCGAGCCAAACCGCTATAAAAATAGAGGTCGGCACATCGATTATTGCCCGCGCGATTACCCAGAATGTGGTGAGAGAAATCATAAGAATTCCGCTGGCTAACCCATCCAGTCCATCGGTTATATTGACCGCATTGGCAAAAGCGACAATGACAAATGCAGCAAATAATATATAAAAATAAGAGAGATTAAATACCTGAAAGAAAGGCACATTAATGAAGTCGATCTTGAGATCAGCAAATAACCAGTACGAGATTATGAAGGCAAGTATTATCTCTATGATAAGTTTGTGCCTCAGTCTGAGTCCAAAGAATCGTTGTTTCTTCCAGAAAAATATTTTATTAAGGTCGTCGTAGATACCAAGAAACGCGAAACTTATGAAGGTAAAAAGGATAATTTTGATCTCCCCTATCACCGAAGGAAAGTTGGAATGAAGGGATTGGTTAAACAACGCGAACAAAAACAGGAAAAAAATAAAGAGTATTGTGGTCAGTATGACAATTAAAATACCTCCACCTACAGGTGTACCGCTTTTGTGCTGATGAAATTTATCGAATATAGGCGTTGGTTTATCAAACGCATCTTTGGTGGCTTGATCCTTACGCTGAAACTTCATGCCGTATAGGAAGTTAATGAAGGGAATGATACAGACAAAATGTATACCGAATGATATTAAGGTTACAAATAAGTATAACGACATAAATGCGTCAGGTTTAAAATGCTAAATAAGCCAGTAACTTGGGTAAGAATATGATAAGCGCAAGAACTGCAGCACCCATAGCGTATATAAGCATCGCACCTGCGGCAACATCTTTGGCTATTTTTATATCTTCTCTCCATTTAGTATCAATGGCATCCGTGGCCTCTTCGATCGCTGTATTTACCGTCTCTATGGTTAGACCGGAAAAAACCAACAGAATAATTATAAGGAATTCAAAGTAAGATATGTGAAGAAATAATCCCAGGACAATCGCCATAATAGACAGTACTATGTGTACTACGTAATTATGCTGTGTTTTAAGAACCCAGAGTATCCCCGAAAATGCATGTTTAAAAGATACCGTATGTTTGCGTAACGTACGTATCATACAATAGCCTCCAATATAATATTAGCTAACTTGCCTGAATCATGCCGTAGCAACGACCGTCTCAATGTATCCGAAGCTGATTTGTCGTGTGCCTGTTTATCTATCAGATCTTCTTCGATTACCTTCCCCTTATATCCGGCTTCTTTAAGATCGTTTTCCACCGGAAACTCTTCGTTAATCTTATACCATTCTAAGGCTTCGTCAGATATTTTTCCATTATTAACGGTAACCATATCAGGTGGCCGGCCTATATACTGTGTCAGGTCACGGATATAATCGCTAGCTTTGTAATTCATGGTCTGCCCTGACTTAGTCATCATATTTAAGTTATAAACAATTTTTGCTTTACTTTCCATAAGACTTTCTTTGATGCCGTCAACCAGCAGCACAGGTATAACACTCGTGTACAGATCTCCGGGTCCGATGATAATGATCTGTGACTCGTGGATATGCTTCATAGCCTTAGGGTTTGCGCTAACCTTAGGTTCCAGATATGCCTTAATAATGCGACTGCTCTCATTATTATCTTCATCTATATTCCCCTCTTCCTTGATAATCTTTCCGCTTTCATATTCTACACATAAATGTGCTTTTTCAAATGTAACGGGGATCACATCGCCTCTTGTTTTAAGAACATAGCTTGCTGTATCTATAACCTCGTCGTAGTTTGTGGTCACTTTCTCAAGCGCGGATAAAAAAATATTTCCAAAATTATGTCCTTTAAGGTCGCCGTTTTCAAATCGGTAGAGAAATAATTTACGCCACAGCAATGACGCTTCTGACAGGGCTACAAGCGACTGACGCAGATCTCCGGGAGGAAGAACACCCAGTTGATCGCGCAACCGGCCTGTCGAGCCGCCGGAATCTGTCATTGTTACAATAGATGAAAGATCTACATCCCGGCCTTTTAGGCCAGAGAGAACAACATATGTACCCGTGCCTCCGCCAATAACAGTTATTTTTTTCATAGATAGGTAGGAATTCCTACGTTCTTAAATTGTAATAGATTTGTAGTATAATGTCTTCACAACGGACTGTGTGCTCAATTATACACTATTGCCTATGCCTACTACCTTTACTACCTGGAATATTTACCGAGGAACGCACTTTGAGCTTATACTGGAAACACTCCGAAAGATTAATCCCGATGTAATAGCCTTACAGGAAGTATCTGAAATACAGATCGACGGTCATCGTGTAAACGTGGCTGAGGCTCTGGCACGAGAGTTGGGGTGCGCATGGCATTATTGTAAATCGGTCGCGGTTACAAGAGGGTCAGATGCGTATGAGATCGGAAATGCATTGCTGTCGAAAAAACCATTTGTGCGTAAATCCTGTATTGCACTTAATGATGCAGCACACTATGACCAGACAGTATCTACAGAACCACGCACGGCCTGCAGAGCAGAGCTTCAACTTGGAAATACACAGTTGACCGTTATTTCGACCCACATATTTCATCCTCACCATGAAGACGCGGGAGCAGCAACACAGCAACAGATATCTAAACTCCTCACAACTCTCACAGACCATACGGTACTTATGGGAGATTTCAATAACGAAGGCACGTCTGCTGCACTGGAGCCACTCACAGCAAGGCTTACGAACACCGGGGGTTATTCAAAAGAGCCCACGTTTATAAATATAAAATATAATATGAACGAAAAACGGAGATTTGACCATATATTTGCGACACCTGCTTTGAAGGTTAAAGACTATACTGTTCAGCAATCAGAAGCTTCGGACCACATGCCGGTAACCGCAGTAATAGATCTATAACTGTTTGTGTATCTGCTCCTGTTTATACGTTACCATCATTTTTTCAGGCACATTGTGATATGCGATTACACCAGACATAAGTACGGCGCCTGCTCCTACCAAAACTCCCGGCATAAGAGACACATGTATTCCGGTTTTAACACCGTTGCCCAGGCAGACACCTAGAGTATTTGTGCCTGTTGCAATCTTTTTGTCGGCTATGTATCCAAAAATTTCTTCTCTATCAAGACGCTTGTTAGCAACCGTGAATCCGTAAGCAAGACGGCAGTCTCGTCCGATAACAGAATCGCCGATAAATCCACCTCCATGAGAGTGAGTGCCTTCCATAATGATCGAACGGGCGATGTCACTATGCACCCCAACCTGCACGCGTGCTTCGATCGAACTATCTCGTACAACAGCATGATTCCCAACCAACGCATCCTTTCCAATATAGCTGTGGCCAATGATGTGCGCACCGTCCATAATCCTTGCGCCGTCGTCTATATAGGCCTCGGGACTTATGACCGCAGTCGAGGCAACTGAGGCATGAGGGTTGACATATCCTTTAGTATTTCTGGCAATAATATTTTTTATTTTAAGTAACTGCCATGGATACTTGAGCGAAGCGGCGGCGTGATCTTTTGGAATTTCATACATAAGTATTCGATGTTCACTGGCATACCGCGAGATTGCACTCTCATACGAATAATGTCCCGACTTGTCATTTTCCAGATACGAAAGAAAGGTAGTCTTAAATACATACGAAGATGTTGCTTTATAGTGAGAAGGCTCTTCCCCCGGTTTTGGCTTTTCAATAATGCCTTTTATCTGGTTATTTTCTAAAATGAGTGCTCCGTATTCGTGAATACGCTCTTCATATTTGCCAGGAATTATTCCATCAGCGTCTGTTTCCTGAAACAGCTTCATTATTCCCTGAATCTCAGACTCTTCGTCAATATGATAAGGATTGGTTACCACAAAAGACTCATGAATATACTGCTTTGCACAGAGTATGGCATCACCCTGACCTGCTGCCTCAGGCTGGACTGCGAACTGAGCAGTAATGTCCCAGTTTTGAAAGTATGTCCGGAGCTCTTCGGTGTTTCCTTTTACAACAAACACAAAATCCCTTATACCGCATTTCATAAACGACTCAACAGCGTAAGCCACAAGAGGCTTACCATAAAGCATGGTCATTGCCTTATGAGCGCCTGTATTTAGAGGATAAAATCTCGTGTTATTACCTGCCAAAAGAAATAGTGCTTGCATAGTTATATCTTTTTAATGTTACCACCTAACTTCTCCACTTTTGTCACAAAATCTTCATAGCCGCGTTCTAGCTGAGATGCTCCAAGCACTACTGACTCACCTGGCACACTCAAACATGCGATAGCCAGTGTTGCTCCTGCTCTTAGGTCAGTAATAGTAACAACTCCGTTGTGGAGATCGGTACCTCCCTGTATACGAATTGCCTGTTTATAGGACTTTGAAGGATCGTAGTTAAACTGATAAAACTCTGCCGGTTTATTTACCTCTACATTCACATACTCTATTTTTGCTCCTAGTTTTCTAAGCTGTGAAACGTACGAAAATCTGTTTTCAAACATTCGCTCATGAAGGAGAGATGCTCCATCCGCAAACGTCATAAGTACTGCCCAGTTAGGCTGCCAGTCTGTGACAAATCCTGGGTACGGGGCTGTCTCTATATCTACCGGTTTCAATTTACCGTTATACGCGAATCTAAAAACATCGTCGCCTTTTTTTTCTACTATACTACCTGTTTTCCTCATATGATCAAGTAACGAAGAAATAAACTTTTCCTGGACACCATGTACCGTAATATCGCCCTTTGTCGCAATAGCCAGTGTGGCAAATGTGACAGCCTCTATTCTGTCTGCCATGATCCTGAATGGTTTTTGCTGCTTAAGTGATGTAACCCCTTCAATCAGAATAGAAGAGTTATCCCGCTTGATATTGGCGCCAGATTGGTTAAGGAAATGTATCAGCTCATCTATTTCCGGCTCAAGCGCGGCATTATGTATGGCCACTTTGTTTTTTCCTATAGCGGCAAGCATAATCAATAACTCGGTGCCGGTATGGCTGGGTTTGGCAAATGTATAAGAGCCAGAAACATCTTTTTCAAGAGAGGCGTGATAGTAACCAGAGTTTGAGTTGTACTCAATGGTTACTCCAAGTTTTTGCATTCCCTGTACGATACGATCAATAGGACGAGCGCCCAGTCTACAGCCTCCCGGGTTGGGGACGTTACATGTTTTGAATTTATGCAGAAGCGGCGCAAAAAGCATAAAAGACACGCGCACTTTCGACCCATGAAGCATATCCACCGTTTTTTCTTTCATAATAGTTCCGTCTATATGCACTGTATTTTTATCCGTAAATTCGGCCTTACCGCCAAGGGTTTCGATAAGATGAAGCACTTCATAGACATCGTTTATGCGTGGCACATTCTCTATTATCACCTCATGCTCAAAGAGCAGCGCCGCGATAATTACTTTTAATGCCAGATTCTTTGCGCCAGAGAGCACTACATCGCCCTTTAAAACAGTTCCTCCATGAATAATCAATGCGTCTTCCATATTTGTATTTTCTATAAATAATAATAAATCTTGAGTGTCATACTTGTAAATTGTCTAGATTCCCGCCTCCCCCACTTCGCCTGACTCGGCTATGCGGGGCACAGCGCGGGAATGACATTGTCATCCCCGTGCAGACGGGGATCCAGACTACAATGCACCTTTAAACTATGACACTCATTTTACAACCAGCACTTCTTCCTTTAAATCTACATCAAACTTCTGTTTAACTTTCTGCTTTATCATAGTAAGTAGGGCGGTAAGGTCTTCCGGTTTGCCGTCTCCCTTGTTAATTATAAAATTAGCATGGATATCGGAAACTACAAACCCGCCTACGTGGGCGTTTTTGAGTCCTGACTGATCAATAAGGTAACCTGCTGATGCAGTTGCGAGACCTAACCTTTTTTTATCCTCATCTGAAATATTCCTAAAAAAACATCCGCAGGTAGGTACACCATGCGGCTGAGTTTTTCTTCTATACTCCATAGTCTCTTGTGCTCGCTGCTTCAATATCTCAGTTTCGGTTTTTTTTAAGCGGAACGTAGCATCGAGAACAATTTCGTGGGTCTTCTGAAGAATGGAGTAGTCATACGCAAACTGAAAGTAATCACGGTCTACCTCTTTCGTAGTTCCTTTTAAATCTACAAGAGTTGCCTTGACCAGGTTATCTCCGATATACGAATGTGGAGAGGAATGAGTCCATTTAGAGTTCATATATATGGCGCCCCCTAATGTGCCTGGCAGACCAAGATGGTATTCAAACCCCTCAAGACCCTCGTCGACTGTCTCTTTGGACAGGCGGGCTACGATATATCCTGAGGTTACGAGCATCTCTACAGAATTTTCGGTGTCCTCAATGATCTTTTTTTCACGATAAAGGTTGCGTACGGTGAGTCCAGGAACAACCTCACATATAATCGCGTAGTTAGAACCTCCCCCCAGAATTGTAAGCGGTATATGAAGCTCTCCTGCAACCTTCATTATTGCGATCCAGTCTTCACGGGACTCCGCTTCGATATAGTACTCAGCTGTGGTTTTTGTGCGTAATGTGAGATACGGTGATATATTTTTACCGGAAGTAACTCTTCCCGCGCCCAATGCTTGTTCCAAAGACTGTAATAGTTTCATATAAGAATAGAGCAATAGATAAGGTTAAAGCGACTTTATGAGCTTAATTATATCATCTTTAGCCTTATAAATGTCTCCGGCGCCCATAGTGAACACTATATCACCCCGTTTTAAAATAGCCTTAAGTTTGGTTAAAAGGTCATCATGCGTTGTATAGGTTTCGAGCGTCTCAATATGTTTGTGCGCGGCAATTTCTTTCCATGGTATTTCTTTTACAGCCGCATCCTGTCTCGCTGAGGCAAATGTTGGAGCCACCAGACTTTGATCTGCTTTCCCCAACGCGCTTACAAACTCCTCTTTCATTGCCTCCGTACGGGAGTATGTATGCGGTTGGAACGCAATAATAATACGCCTTCCCGGAAACCGTACACGGGCTGCAGAAATGGTGGCTTTTATTTCCTCCGGATGATGCGCGTAATCATCAAATAACCAACAGTCATTTTCTGACGCAATATACTGGAATCTTCTGTCGGAACCGGTAAATCCCTGTACTGCCTCACGTATTTCTTCCATTCTGAAACCCAGTCCCATGAGGCACAGAATGACACCTGCTACGTTGGAAATATTTTTTTGTCCGAACAAAGATGTTTCAAATGAGCCATAAGGCTGATTTTTGTATATAAGATCAAAGGTGGTATGTGATTCAACCGCGGACATACGGCTTATGATGAGATCAGCATTGGGATTGAAGCCATATGTTCTATATGTTTCATACGGCATTTTCTGTATCACTGACATAAGATTGCTATCATCAGCGCAGGCGTATATTTTTCCGCCCTCTTTTGTTTTTACATTTTCGGCAAAGAATTTGTGAAATGTCTCCTTTGTATTATCAAGACTGTCGTATACATCGGGATGATCAAAATCTATATTCAGGGCCAACGCGTAATTCGGAAATAATTTGAGAAGTTTTGGCGTTTTATCCTGCGGAGGACTTATAGCATACTCATCCGCTTCAAGAACAAAATACTCTCTACGGTCACCGCGTATTTCGACCGCGGGATAACCCGTAAATCCCGTAGCGCCCACTACATAGGAAGGTTGCTGCTTAAGTCTTGATAAGGCATAGGAAAGCAATGATGATGCGGTTGTTTTGCCATGACAACCACATACCGCGATTGATGTATGGAACTCTGACATAATATCCTGAAAAATCTCTATTTGAGGATAAACGGCAATAGAACGGTTGAGTGCTTCAATCACCTGTGGATTTTTGTTACCGTTATGTCCTCCTGAGTATATAACCAGATCACAGTCAGGCAGATGCGCGGGCAAAAAATCAGTAGTGACCGGTATTTCATGCTCAAGCAGCGCGGCATCGGTAGGGAATATATCCGCAATATCAGAGCCCGAAACATCTTTTCCTAATTTTTTCAGAAGTATCGCCAGATTGGACATAGCAACACCTTTTATACCGACTATAAATATTTTTTTCGCATTGTTGAGAATTTTCATGTCATCATTATATAACTTATCATATGCCCGCAACCAGAGCCATCTCTCTGGAAAGAATAGTAACGGGCCGAGTCACACTTGGTACACGATATGGGGAGCTCTATGTGTTGTTCCCTGACGCCTGCTTCCATGAGTAAAAATCTATTTAAAGCAGCCAGATGAAGATATATATTATCTGCCTGGCCAACAAATATTCTATCCGAGTATGTGCCGAATCGTTCCCTGAACATATCATATCGCTCACCATATATACGATAGCAGCATGGACCTATAGAGGGTCCTATACCTACGCGAATGTCTGAGGGTACACTACCCATAGACGCCATTGAGGTAATCATACGCGCGGGCATATTGTTATATGTGCCTTTCCATCCCTGATGACTTACGGCTATGATTTTTTTGATCGGGTCGGCAAATAGCATAGGAACGCAGTCGGCAGTAATGACACCTATGGGTACGCCTTTGAGTACTGTTACAATCCCATCGGCTTCAGGCATGCGTTCAGGTGCTTGGTGGGTAACCTGCACAACGTTTGTAGAATGAACCTGCTTAGCGCGGATTATATGAAGATCAGAAAATGCTTCATTTTTTGTTCCAAATCTATACTGAAATACTGACGTATCAATAACATAGGGCATATAAGGAGTTATGTACTGGCACTGGTAATATGCTGCACTGAGGTTAAGATTGCGGCGCTGTCATCCCATGGATGTTCTACTTTTCCCCGACACAAACTTTGCTCATGACCTTTACCGGTTACAACTACTGTATCGCCTTCGTTTGCAAGACTGATGGCATAGTCTATCGCCTCCTGCCGGTCTGTTATTATGACATAGCCTTTTGATGTCATATTATCGTCATCACGATCGTATAGTGAAAATCCTTTTTCTTGTATACCTTTCGCGATTTGTTCGGCTATCTGTTGAGGGTTTTCGGTCCGATAATCTTCTTCGGTAAGGATTATGATGTCAGCATATGTCGCGCTGGACTCGCCCATAAGTTTTCGCTTTGAATGATCTCTCAATCCTGCCGCTCCGAATACATGTATAAGACGTCCCGCAAAACCCGGTTCAGTTTTCAGTGATTTGAGTACCTGAGCTATGGAGTTTGGGGTATGAGCAAAATCAACGATTGCCTTAAAAGAGTTATTATAGATAACCTCAAGCCTGCCTTTGGGTAGTTTGAACGATTTCAGTGCAGCAAATATTTGTTCGTCAGGTAACCCTGCTGACATGGTTATAGCATAGGCTGCAAGATAGTTGTATTTATTAAACTCGCTCAGATATGTAGCTATTGACTGAGATATATCTGTATTAAAGTCTGACTCCTGTGTAAGTCCATATGTTTTGTAGGCAATCCCGTCGTTCTGAAGTAAACAGGAAAGGAGCGGATACGATTCGTCGTCATGATTTACATATACACGGTCCGCGTTAAGGAGAAGAAGCGCTTTGGCTCGCACGTATCTGTCGTAATCCTTATGATAATCGAGATGTTCATGCGTAATATTGGTAACAAGTCCGTGGGCAAACCGTATACCAAATACTCTGTTTTGATCGAGCGCGTGAGACGTAGCCTCCAATATAAAATATTCGTCGCCTGCATCTGCGCTTTGTTTCAGTAATTTTTGAATAACAAAAGGGTCAGGAGTAGTTGTATGAAGTCCTGTGTCATACACTTTATCCCCCACTTTGGCATACACGGTTGAGATCATAGAAACTTTTTTGCCCGCGCTTTTGAGAATATGATATACAAGTGAGGTTGTTGTGGTCTTTCCGTCTGTTCCGGTTATTCCGATTACGTTTAAACGTTTCGAGGGAAAACCATAATAAAAATTGGCAACAATAGCAGCCAGAAGATGATATATATTTTTACTTTTTTGAAACATAAGAGTATTTAGTGTACTTGAGAGGATTATAGCTTATATAAAGACGAATGTTAATGAGAGATTGTAAATGTAGGGACGCCTGCCGTGTGGCGGGCGTCCCTAGTTGGTAGATTGTGAAAAGTTTAGCCTGTGGGGCTACTCGTCGAGCATGTCGAAGTAGCGGTCGAAGATATCCGGCCGGCCGTTCGAGTGATACGAGCCTTGGCCATAGTAGCCTTCGCCAGCCTCGCGGCTGCGCAAGCCATATGGCTGCTCCTCAGGAACTTCGTAGCCGTCACAGGTCTCGCAGTCCGGATCGCTACACATGCGAGTATCCGCGTAGTGTCGATTCGGCCCATGACCGCAGGCACATACAGTGCCAAACCACATGGGTGCGACCTCCAGAAGCGATTCGAAGAGCCCATCACCCCAGCCAGCATATCTGGCATACAGCTCATCCTCATCACGAAGGGCATCAAGCCAGTCGTAGAAAAGATCAGCTTCGTTGGCACGTGATTCTTCGATGAGCAGTCGTGTTTGCTGCCGAAACGAGCTGCGGCAAAAACGGCCTTGCTGTCGTTGAAGATTTCCCATTGGGCCCTCCTTTAGCTAACGTGATTCCACCAGTTGCGCTGAACATCGCCGGCGACCATTGTCGCCAGGTAGGGGCCGAATTCCTGTTCCAGGGCTGCAAGCTCATCAGCAGGAACCTTGGTAACAGGCCGACGAGGCCGGTTGACATCATGCCTACGCACAAATGCCTGCGCAGGGCGAGTCTCGGTCGGTGTTTCGATCTGTTGAATGATCAAGGAC
>JBDKFK010000037.1:0-12697 GCA_039798745.1 Candidatus Parcubacteria bacterium | reverse complement strand
CGTTGACCGACACGAGGAACGTAATCGTCCTCATGGCGATCACACTGGTGAGGCTGTTCTTCCGGTAGATGATACCGGCTTTTGACTTCAGCGGGCTCCCATCTTCTGCTGTCCCGGCGCTGCCGCCATAGACGATAACCTCACGGGAGGCAAACAGAGAATGGAGGCCGGCGGCCGCGACGATATGAATCTGATCGCTTGGGACGACCACCTTCTTGCCGTACCCAAACCAGCCATGACCCTTCGGGGGGTCGACGACGAGCTTGTTATAGGTTTCCTGGCCCTGAAGCCGTTCGCCGAAATTCTCGATCATTTCACCGGCGCGGTCTGCTAGTCTATCGATCATGTGTGTGTGTTCCTTTCACGAAGTTGATACGAACCGACGGGCGTACGCGTGAATGTAGTTTTTCCGTTTGTGTCAAAGGACCTCCTTTGTCGAAGTAAGACGGAAAGAAGCTGTGCCTTTCCGGCTATCCTTCACTAATCTAACCTTTTAAGGGGAGAGATGTGTGGAGTTGCGAAACATATTATATATGTATGAATGACAAATATCAAGCACGGATAATGTTTTTATAGGATATATATGTGTGCAATTTAGCCACGGATATAAAATCTGTTTGGTTGTTGTCCATATAGACTGTTATAATAGGTAAATTACATATCTAATATGCAAGAAAAAGCCACCCATACTCATGCACACAAGATGCACGAACTGCTGACCGTTATTATTCCGGCATATAACGAAGAAGCAAGTATATCCGACACGGTTAAAAGTCTGCAGAAGCAGTCCATGCCGCCGAAGCGGATAATCGTGGTTGATGACTTTTCTACCGATAATACCGGTGAGATAGCCCGTGCTCTGGGAGTAGAGGTGATTCGCCCTCCTGAAAATACCGGTTCAAAGGCCGGCGCTCAGAATTTTGCGCTTACCGTGGTAGACACCGATCTTACTATGGCTCTCGACGCAGATACCACACTGGCTCCTGACGCAATAGAAAAACTTATTGCGGCATTTGACCGGCCCAATGTGGCCGCTGCCTGTGGATTTGTTATCCCACGTAACGTTCGCACTATGTGGGAGCGAGGCCGATATATAGAATATTTACTGGCATTTACGTTTTATAAACCCATTCAGGATCATATCGGCAAGCCGCTCATTTCTTCGGGCTGCTTTTCTATGTACCGCACAGAGTTTCTCAAAGAAACAGGCGGTTGGCCGCAACGCACTATGGCCGAAGATATGGATCTTACCTGGAGCTTTCATAAGAAGGATTTTATTGTTCGTTTCATCCCGGACGCCATATGTTATCCCATAGAACCGCATAACTATCATTTTATGAGTAAACAGCTCAAACGCTGGTCACACGGATTTGTACAGAATCTCCAGATGCACTGGAGAGATGTACTCCAGGTACAGCACCTCAACTCAATTGTGGCAGTATCCGCGTGGGATGCGCTTTTAGGAGGACTTCTGTATGTCTTTATTATCCCCTTACTGACACTCTATTTTATGAATCCGCTCTTTCTTTTGGGATATGTAATAGACGCACCCATAACGCTCGTTCCTGTGTTGTATAAAGGAATGCAGCGAGGTGAAGGACTTAAGGTGCTCTTAAGTTTCCCGAGTTTCCTCGTTTTGAGGATTGTTAATAGTTGGTTTATTTTAGAGGCTTTTTGGTCAGAACTTGTGCTCAATAAAAGGCTTCTTACATACGAGAAAGGACATTAATATGAACGTAGGATTACCCGGTACAGGTATAGGTGGACTTTTTTACCTTATGACAACCTTTATTATCCTTCTCTCAGAGCTGGTGATGACAGTAAGAGGTCAGAGTAGTAAGCAACGATGGAGTACTGTTATGGAACAGACGGGTATGACGGTAAGCATGATTATTATGGCAATACTTACCAATATGCTGGTGAGCACATATCTCTTAAAAAAGAGAGTTATAGTATACCCGCCATCAAACAGCCTTGTTACGAATGGTATCAATCTCTACGCAAAACACCCAATACTTGTTCCGATCACATTACTTTTTATAGTACTCATCGTGATACAGATATTTTATTTCACGCTCCGAATGAGATCAGTCAAGCCCGTCACTGCTTAAGTAAAGCAATCTTACATAGCCGCTTTATCTTTGCTTTTTGCTTTCATCTTGATATCCGCAATCGTCTCGTTGGCCTTGCCCTTCATTTTATCGAACGCGCCTTTTATAGGACGGCCTGTTCGTGTTTCTATTTCGCCTTTTACCTGCTGCACAATACCCTTTGTTTTTTGTTCAAGATCATTGAATGACATATGATTGATGTGAATGATTAACAGTCATAGTGTATGACACCTATGTAAGGAGCGTATGATAAAGCGGTAAGAAGAAGGTAAGAACGGAGCCGGCAGAGGGAGTGTGCCTCTGCCGGTGTTTGTTTATTAGAATCCCAGTTTCTCGTTTACGAGCAAAACATGGACCTTACGTCCCATCATGGGGTTTTCTTGATGAAGAATAAGGGTTTTAGAATGTGTTGTACCCATGCCATACGCTTTGTTCATGCGAACATCCTCAAGAGGTATTACATGAGCCTCAAGCCGCTTAAAGGCGGTCTCCAGTGAAGAGGTAATCTTCTGAGTGCTTACAACGAAGATGATATTTGGGGAGGTAAATACGATGTGCGGCAACTGACTCCCCGTATTGGACGCAATTATCATTTCTCCTGTTTCTGATAACGCATGTACACTTCCCAGATAATAATCTGAAAGCACAGACTCTTTGCGCAGCTTGGCCTGTTTTTCCGGATCTTTTTCGGCAAGAATGTTTGCGTGGAGATTATTCCATTTGTGATCGTCGGACTTAAGATAGTCAATAAAGCCGATTTGCTGGAGGGTGGTGGAAGAGCCGTTCATGACCGAAGCTCCGGCAGGAATAAGAGTCTTAATTGTTTCCAAAGCCTCAGCACCGTCTTTTACGATCTGGGGAAGAAAGCCTTTTGCGGTGAGGGCATCACTCACCCTTTTTACGGTATCATCTGATGCCAGTGTTGTGTAATCCATAGGTATATATAAATGAATAATATTGGTGGACTTGTGAAGTCCGTTGCTATATAATACATAGTAACGCTATTATTAACAAGTACCCACTTAAATAATAGGTACTATATAAAAAGTAAGTACACTTATGAATACTATACCCAAATGTCATGTCGATACCGCGCTCAATGTAATCGGAGGAAAATGGAAGCTCATTATTTTGTGGCATCTCACGCAATCAACGCTGCGCTTCAGCGAGCTTGAAAAGCGTATTCCCGGAATAACGCAGAAAATGCTGGCGCAACAGCTTCGCGAAATGGAAAAGGACCAGCTTGTACATCGCAAAGTATATCCGGTTGTTCCTCCCAAAGTGGAGTACTCTATTACCCGGCATGGTACATCGCTTCACAACGTGCTTGATGAACTGGGTAAATGGGGAGAGCTGCACGCCAAAGAGTTGGCGAGTCTATAAACATCTATTCGTGGGAGTTGTTCAAGTTTTGAATAATGGGGATTACCTTCGATAAATCTTCTTCTATAACAATGTCGGCAAACTGTCCCACACCATTTTTAGGATTTATTGCGATACTATGACCGGCAAACTCAAACATTGTTTTATCTGCGATAGAATCACCGATTGCTAATGTGTCGGCCGGAGCTATTGAGAGACTGCTTAATATTTCTTTTACACCGATGACTTTAAAATCCCTGCCCGCAAAGTCTTCTTCTCCTATGCCAATAATTGTGTCGCCCTCCATCTGTGGTTTAGTTCCCACGAGGTAAGGAATACCCAGGAGTTTTTGATAGTAGGATAGAACAGGTATGATATTCCCGGAGTTTAATATTGAAGGGATACCATGTTCATTTAAATAGGTTACCAGTTCTTTTGCG
This sequence comes from Candidatus Parcubacteria bacterium, assembly GCA_039798745.1. Classification (GTDB taxonomy): domain Bacteria; phylum Patescibacteriota; class Microgenomatia; order UBA1406; family GWC2-37-13; genus JBDKFK01. The sequence goes on along the minus strand of JBDKFK010000037.1, from coordinate 8,784 downwards.
CCTTTTACTAAGTACGCATTTTCATCAAGTTTCCTGTTTATCTGCTCAATAGTAACTCCTGTGAGAAAGTTAATACGCGTGATAATGGGAGCAAGACCAGCGAGTTTACCCGCGTGGAAATCTCTATTTATCTGGTCACTAGCTTCTTCTTTTCCCACAATGCCGCACACGACATCAAGAATATCTTTGTTTACGAGTGTGCCATCGAAGTCCAGGAGGACTGCTTTTATCATAGGATAAGTATATCAGTAGATTGCTGCCCAGCAGGGATTCGAACCCCGATAAACTGGTTCAGAGCCAGTTGTCCTACCGTTAGACGACCGGGCATGTTTTGGAACTGTGTACTTGTGGTACAGGCTGATACTTCTTATGGCGCTGTATACCTTGCGGTTGGCACCTTCGCCCTCCGAATCGGAGGGCTACGGCCGGCAGGCCGGGCCAAGCTAAGCATTCAGGTAACCTAAATTAGAGTTTAGAGAGCTTCGTATTGCAATAAAGGAGAGAACCTGCCGGGGGCAGGTTTGTATTGGGATTAGAGTAGGGCAAAAATTAGGGGGAGGAGGAGCCAGTTTTGTTGGAGCGTGAGCCAGTAGTGGTCTAGCATGCCGGTGAGGGCTATGGCGGCGACAACATAAACTACGGGTTCTAAGCGGATACGGGGCTTAAGAAAGCGATATATGTAGTAGATAATAAAGCCGCCGAGTATGAGTCCGGCTTCGGTTATGAAGAGGAGAAAAATGTTGTGTACGGGCTGGAGGAAAAAGTATGGTTGCTTAATAGGAAATCTTAGTTGGGCTACTACATAGTTACCTAGGCCTACACCGGTGAGAGGGGCGCTGAAGAAAATAGCGAGTGCGTCTATGGTGAGATCAAAGCGTTTGCTGATACTGAACGGGTCGCCGTGACTGTAGATAAAGATACTCGAGAGTACGGTGAGGATAATAATCCTTCCATATCTGCACATATTACAGGTAAGATCTTTGTTTCGAAGCAAAAATATAACGTTGAGAATAAGGAACGAAAATATGGCCGCTTTGGAGAATGAAATAAGAATGAGGGCAGAGCTTACAAAGAGGAACCCATATTTTAAATATCGGTACGCTTTAAATCGTGGATCGGTGAGTACAAATATATAAAGCGCGAGATAAAATCCGGCAAGAGAGTTGGGGTGTGAAAATGTGCCGTAGGGCCGGAGAAATTCGGCGCTGTTCATAGTCGCTTTGGCGATGTCCGGTGTGGACAATGTCATGTATCTTTCGCCTAAGAAATAGAACAGTCCCTGTATAGAATGGTTTTCTATAAGTTGCCAAACAGCCAAGACGAGTTCCACATACCCGCCTAAGAGAAAAGCCCATAATAGATCAGCTTTTGTTAACAGTGAGGATTTGATTACTATATACACAAAATAGAGTTCCAGAATTTTTACAAAACGATACGCGGCCACTTCGGGAGAGAGAGCAAAAAGCGCGTTAATAAAGAAGAGTAAACAGAGAACAATAACTTCGGTTCTTCTGATATATTTCAAGATTATTTTATGGTTTAAAATAGCCAGTGCCGCGACAATAATATCGGTGAGGTAGAGCGTTGGCGCGAGGTAGTCTATACGTACTCCCGAGAGATATGAAAACGACATAAAAAAATGTTTGCCAAGCTGTGTAGGAAGGAAAAGTACGAACGCGAATGTAAGCCAGTATATGATTGAAGCAAGAGTAATACGGGGTTTTTGTTCAATAGTTTTTTTGGATTTCGCTTTCACTGTTTTGCGTGCCACATTGTTATTGTAGCAGATCAACGACCCGCCTTCGTTCGCACACAGCGGGAACTTTGGCGAGGTGAGATGGTACAATTGGTGTGATATGAGAATAGTAAACCGCAAGTTTAACCGGGAATATTCTGCCCTCGAAAAGTTTGAGGTGGGGATTGTATTGTCCGGCGCGGAGGTAAAATCGATACGTAAAGAACAGATGAAGATAGACGACGCATTTGTGAGAATCATAGGCAATGAAGCCTTTCTTATAAACGCCGAAATACAGACATATAAGTTTGCCACACCCCAGGGATATGACCCGCGAAAGTCGCGCAAACTACTGCTTCACCGGAAAGAATTGCTCCGTCTCCAGACCAAACTTGGAGCCTCCAAAGGGTTGACCATAGCCCCTCTCGCATGTTATAATAAGGGGCATCTCATCAAGCTAGAAATAGCGTTATCGAAGGGTAAAACCGACATCGAAAAACGCAAACATGAAAAGGCTCGAGATGTAGTACGATCGATTGATAAAGAGATAAAGGAATATGAAAAGAGGTATTAAGGTTAGAGCCCCCCTTCCCGTCCGAATCGGACGGTACGGTCGGGGCATAAGAACCTCTAATACTCGCTTTGCTCGTAAAGAGGTTCTAATGGGGATGACAGGAATCGACGGGAAATTCGCACATTCATAAACGGTTAGGGCGCACCTATGCGTTAAATGGAAAAATCATAGATGCAAATAATGGCATCGAAGATTTCAAGGCTACAGCGAAAGCTGAACTTGCCAAATTCTTTGGTACAGATCAGCAGGCTTCATATGCTTTTGCATTTGCAGCGTAAGTGGCTTTGAAGTACTCTATCTCGGTTTTCCTCGGTTCAACTGAGAATAGAGTATAAACCAACTGAGGTGAGACAAGGCTAAGATTCTCGATTGCTTACTGCGTCAATAAACCAAACCAAAAAATCGGCGGTTCCGACGCGGCTTGTCTGTGTAACCGATCGGAACGGTACGTAAAAAACAGCCTACCCCTAACTAAACGTTTTTGATTGTGTTTTCTCGGACCCGGGTTCAAATCCCGGCATCTCCACACTCGCACTTTTTCTGTCGGAAAGTTGACTTATTAGCCTAATAGGAAGCGATAAGTCAACGGTTCCAAATCCTTCTTTATGTGAATAGGGTACTCTATCATCAAAATACATTCCAATGATATTCCTTTTCTGCTGAAGATCATCTGATTTCCACAGTTGCAACGGCTTTTCTAGTGTTTTTAGTACCACTGTTACTACGGTTCCAAAGTCACTTTGGCTAAAGAGCGGAGTATTGGAGTCTAAATGTATCTTTCTTTTTTGTTCATTTAACTTCTTAATCTCTTTTTCATATAAACCAATAAGTTCATCATCCTTTGTTTTGCTGATGCGATCAAAATAATTTTGGGTTCTTATATCAAGCTCTTTTAGTTCTTGAGTTGATCTTGAAGACTGTTGTTTATAGTTAGTCTTATTTTTCTCCCATGCCTCAATGAAGATCTCTTTTGCCAATCGGAAAGCTTCTGAAGGGGGTGAAGTTACTTCAAGCAAAGTCTCAAAGTCGGATTCTATTCGATTTTTATTTATAGTCCTATATTTAAATAGGCAGTTAGGAGTTCTACACCAGTAGTTCGGATAACGATTACTTCGACCTTTATTCCAACTTGCTGTCATTGGGTTATTACATGTGGCACACGTAACAAACCCGCGAAGAGGAAAGTCTAGACTATAATCTTTTCTCAGTGGAGGCTTAGATTTTCCAGACATCTTTTCTTGCACTCTATTATATGTTTCAAGAGTAATGAACCCATCATGCTTTCCTTTCTTAAACTCAATTCCCCAAGGTTTAAACTCCATATATCCCGTGTACAACAATTCCGTTAGTATTTCTTGAGTACCATGAATTGAAAGAGGTCTTGTTATCCCTGTCTTTTGATATTCATTCAAGATGAATTGTCTGACCTCTTCCAGAGTAAAGAATAAGTTATTTGCATAACCTTCTATCGCTGCTTTATATATACTGGCTTGAGGTTCATTAGCTTGCAAGAGTTTTCCCTTAGAAGGGTGCTTTACATTAACCAAACCAGGTGGAGGACAAAAGCACCAAAAACCATCTAGGAGTCGAGCTTTCATTTTTTGTATAACCTGCCTTCGATTCTCACGTCTTTGTAATTGTGCAAAAATAACAGACATCATTTCCATAGCTTCCCCGATAGGAGATTCATCAAAGATGAAGTTAGGAGATTCTAGCTTCACACTGCGTTTATTGAGAAGGTTTTTCAATTGAAGATATACAGCTATGTCACGTGCTAGCCGGCTCAAGTCGTCGAATATAACGATATCAATTTGCTTTATGTGTTCATCGAGGTAGTCTAGCAGTGCGTTAATTCCTGGTCGGTCAAGAAAACCACCAGAGATACCCTCATCTCTAAACACACGCATGATTTCATACCCTTTACCGCTGGCGTAATCTCGACAAAGTTTTTCTTGACTATCCAATCCATGCCCTTGAGTTACTTGCCTATCCGAAGATACACGGCAATATATAAGAGCTTTTTTAGTTGTTAGTTTTGGTTCTATATGTTTCATACCGTTCCTTTTTGTATGCCTCTATGGTCTTTGTGCTCAAATTATAGAGCATGACAATAATACTCTCTACCTGATTATCAGATAGATTTTCGGCTTTTCTGCCTAGTATTTCTCGTGCTCTGGCGATTGTCATAAAATAATTTTTGACCGTTTTTTTCTAAGCCTGTTATTTCAACCATATGTACGTTTATTTTCTTGGATGTTGAGATCAATCCACTTCATGTCTTCAATGGAGAGGGAAGTGTTTAAGTCGTGCTTAATGCGTAGATACTCTTCTTGTGACTTAAAACTACATCTATTATTAGATGAAACTATATTATTACTATATTTAGGTAATAGATGTGTTCTTATAACCGGCTGAATAACCGAGTGGTTTTCTATATTTGTAATATTTGGTAATAAACTTGGAAGCATTTTTCTTAGTTTCAACATAGTTGTTTTATTTTTTAATTTCTATTTTCCTCTTTTAACTTGTTTACTTCTTTCATAAGCTCAGAGTAATAAGTGACTTCATCGGTATCTTGGACATGTGTATCTTTTAATTTAAAACCGGCGAGAGCATAATGATTTTTTCCTAAGTTGTATATAAAGCCTTTATCTACTAATGCTTTGATAGTTCGTCGCAATTTTGAGGGATGAACCTTGATTAGAGTTCCCAAGATATCAAAGTTGACTTCAAAAGAACCATACGCCGGATGACGCTTATCCCAATCGGCTAGTACATCAAACAAGAATCCATATATAAAATATTCTTTATCCGTTAAGTGGTGATTCAATACAAGTAAGTAACGACTTCTATGCAATCTTGCATATCCTCGGAAACGACGATTTAGTTGGACCGTTTTTAGTTTTATTAGGCCGTCAGTGATTTCCATATCATCCCGCAAATATAATATCCTTTAGGTCTCTCATTGCATTAAATAGTTGCTTAGGTTGGATAGGGGGTGCTGATAGATTCCAATAGTCTGAAATAAGTTGTTCAGCAATGGAACGTGTTGAGAATTGAAATAAAACGTCGCCAGATGATAGCCTTCTTTTACCCACATACTTAACCTGGCTGGTGGAGTATAAGTAGGCTGCTATAGATAAGTCTTTTATCTCAACAATGTTTTGGGGAGTATCCCTTTCCATATCTGTACATACTAATAATGTCCGTACCGCCCTAGTGATACAGAAAGTTTTATGAGGGTTAGATGTATATATTAACTATACAGAACATTCAGTATAAATACAAGTGATTTGGACTGTTGTAACAATGCATAGTAGTGTACTACAGTGTTGTATAGTGTAGAATAACATCAGTATCAATAATATGAAGGAGGGGGAGGGTATACTTCAATTTAGGTTCCCAAGTTTGCACATAGGGGTTATTACGCTCTTATACAGGGGGATATGAAATAGGGAGTAATAGATAGAGGCTTTGGCATTACGGCTGAAACGGGTAAAGTCCTTATACACAATCTGTGTTTAATTATTAAATACTATTTATATATACATCGAAAGTTAATATATAGGATCTCCGTCTTTGCAAAGAAGAGTCGTATGAAGCGTAAATTAAAGGCTCAAGACACCAGAGGAAAGAATGGGCTTCTAAGTCGAGGATTCAATGATTACGCAATACATACGGCAAAATCAATTATACGTACGATTTAACTTAGGGAGCCATAAGGACCTGTGATAAATCAGAAAACTCAGTCACAGGCGATTTTACAAGGTCGTAGCCTTACTCCATCAGCAAATATACACCTGTAAAGGTTCAAGCTTAGCCGGCTCCGGAAGACACATTGTTAAAGCTTCTATCGCCTACAAAAAAGCAGGATAAATCATACGGTTTGTTTGCCTGACTTACTTCGTATATTTTTTCGATCGTGAAACAAATATACAAAGATAGGCAAGTATGTCCAAGGGAGCCAACCAGGTAGGTCATTAAAATACCATTGGTAGACGAATACAATAAAGAAGAACAAGATGAATACAATGGTATATATACGAGAAAGAGCGATTAAGAGCCATTTCCAATTCATTATAGTTCACCCCCTTTGTGTGTGAGTTTGTTTACTTTTTCTATCTCCCTGTTTTTTATTACACTTGTCAGTATAAACTTACCCATGATCTTATAAACATGGTAAACAAAGATTGACCCTGCAACGATAAGTATGATACCTATATCGTTATAATCTTCAAACATACTACCTATCCACGTTCTATGGATATGCCATGCAGATTTCCAACTTAGCAGATTAAGTATGATCCATAACAAGATGCTGGAAAATAGGACGAAGTAATAAATCCTCCTCACTTTACCTATAAGTTTTTTTGCTTGTTGGTCACTTATATTGTTTAAGGGTATTCCAAAAGTACTGGTATATTCTGCCAATTTAGACACACTCATGCTTATGTATAAAATACTATTACAATGCTCTATTATACACTATATGTTAGATATATCTGGTAAAGATTTATCCGGTAACCTACTACGCTATGCGTATAGGTTGCTATGAATTACAACTACTTATTTTCAAAACTAGGCCAGCGGATCGAAAATCTACGGAAGAGTAAAGGTATTACTCAAGAAGAGTTAGCAGAAAAAGCTGGACTTCATAGGTCGTACTTCTGGGATATAGAGAATGGACGAAATATATCAGTAAAGACTGCATATAAGATCGCTCGAGCGTTAGATGTAACTTTGGCTAAATTGTTTGATTTTTAATCTCGCAATATTTTATTACTAGAAAGTAAGAGATACATATTTAAACAAACCTACTATCCCATAGATTACCTGTCTTTCTAATATATTTGCCATTTTCAATTTTAAAGAAAGTAGTTCTAATAAATGACAAAAAATCTTCTAAAGATATCGCTTTTGAAATCCATCTAATGGATGGAAAGATTGATGTTATGTGAGGCGGATGTGGTATATCATTTTCCACTTTATCATAGTGAAAAGAATAATCACCATTGCTCATAGATTCAAATGCCTTTCTAGAGAATAAATAATTATACTCGGTAGATGTGAAACGATAGATATACTCTACCACGCATTCATTCTTAAATATTTCTTCTATAGTAATAAATCCCACACCATCTCTTAGTGGCAATCCTTCTTTAACTGAGTTCATTGGAGTGTATGGCAAGTATATAGCAGGCAAATCTTCTTTTATTAAATCGTCTATTCGTTCATTCACAGTTGGTTCAAAAATGTCATTATATTCTTGGATAAGTATTTTTATTTTTGTTTTTCTTCTTGCCATTTATTTATTCTTTTATAGAGTGTAGCCCAATCATGTGTTTTTGGCGAAGAAGGTAATTCTCCAGTGTACCATTTTGTAAAGAACACATTTGAGGGCATATTGAACTCATACTCATAATTTTTTATTTTAGTCAGATTTTTATTACTAGATACAATATCTAGGTTATTGTAAAGCACTTTATCATAAAGAGTTTGATCTTTGAACGTAAAAGCTGAACTAGCATTTGATGTCCAGCTTTGTTCAGAGATTGTGCTTAATCCAATCAAATCTAGGACGGTTCTGGGACGCAATGTACTAGCCGTTCCTAAAGAAGATTGCTTGTACATATATTTTGCGATATTTAACATATTTATGCTAATAATAGAGTAACTGTACTGGCTAAATTATTATATATTTCTTGTCCTAATGAGGTGAGTCGTGTTAAATCTGGTATGTCTCCATTTAAATGAGCATTCAGATTGATGTTAATGGATTTTGTAGGAATGAGATCTGTCCCAAATCTAGGTTCCATCATTAAGTCATATCTAATAGTATCTTTTTTATAAACTACTTTAATACCCGCACCTTCAATCGTTCCGCCTAATTTTTCGTTAAAGTTGCTTATGTTAATGAACTTATCTCTAATAATCTCTCCACTTTTTATACTGTCTCCACTAATATCGAGTACTGATAAAATATTTATTCCAAATTGTTTTGCTTGGCTTCCACCGAGGATAATATCGCTAGCTTCTTTTGCAAACTTTAGAAAAGTTGCAGTGTCTCGAGAAGTGTATGGAGTAATCTTATTATCTGCAATTATTATTTTATTGTCATCTTTTATCACATTAACACTTATTTGATTGTTTGGTTCAAATATAACTACTATTTCAGGAAACTGAGTAATAACCGGTTTACTATCTGAAAATATATCCGCAATCTTTGTTTTGATTTTTGTTGTGTCTAAAGCATAAATATCAAGAGGAATGTTTGGAATAATAACCATATTTACTTGAGCTGTTTGGTGGTTTTCTATGCTTGCCATATTAATATTGTACTTTAAATAATAAAATCCTTATTTGAAACTGTCGTATTTAGTTATGTTAAATAATCTTAAGCTTTTTAAAAAATATCCTATTTCTAAGTTCGGCGTCTTTTATCAACTTATCAAAGCTAATTACTTCTAAGTATATT
>JBDKFK010000036.1:0-14291 GCA_039798745.1 Candidatus Parcubacteria bacterium | reverse complement strand
GTTATTTTTTTTATTACCTGTCCTTGTATTTTATCGCTCATAGTATGTAAAATTATAACACGCAACTTGTATTATTATTTTTATTTGCTATAATTATTTATGGAAATAGTCCATAAGCAAGAACTCGCCGAACTTCACTTTCATCTCGGCCAATCGGTCGACCCACATATTTTATGGAGCATTGCGCATGAGCAAGGTATCAAACTTCCCTCCAAAAGCTACTGGGAATTTTACGACATGGTCACCCTCAACAAAGATCATGTTACCTGGAGCGACTACCACGACTTATTCCACTGGACCGAACTTATACAATCATCTCCTCTTGCCATGGAACGGGCAGTATATGAGGTGGTTTCGGGAGCATATAGAGCCAACAATGTTACGCTTATGGAGCCTTCATTTAATCCCATGTTCCGTAACCGTGGCGGAGAACAGGATCTTGATCAGATCATTCTCGCAGCCTTACGCGGCATGGAACGCGCTCTCATAGAATTCCCGAATATCAGAGCCGGCCTTGTTCTTGGACTGGATCGCCGTCTTACGCATGAACAAAACACAATTATTGTAAAAAAAGCCATTAAATATAAAAACAGGGGTATTGTAGGTGTAGACATAGCAGGACCTCACAAAGAAGGCTTTTTTTATCAGGACTACACCAATCTTTATCATGAAGCGCGTGAAGCCGGCCTTAAAACTACAGTACATACTGGTGAAGACGGCACATGGGAAGAGATGGCACACGTTATAAGAGTATTACCTCTCAACCGTGTAAACCACGGTATAAAAGCTGCAGACTCACCTGAGCTTATGAAAGAACTGGTTGAAAAAAATCTTACGCTTTGTATCTGTCCAACCTCAAACATGAAGATCGGCTTCACCAAAGACTGGCAGCATTACCGCCATATTCTCCAGACACTCTTTAAGAATAATGTGAAGTTATGTATAAATACCGATAATCCGGCTATGCATCGGCGCGGACTAAGAGACGAAATACAGTTACTTCGTGAACATAATGTACTTGACGAAGAACAGATTGCACAGACAATACGATGGGCCCATGAAGCGACGTTTATAAATTTACCTAATCCCGATGAAAACCTCTACCTTTGACGACAAGATTGTTATGCAGGGTATTACCTTCGACGATGTACTTCTTATTCCAGGCTACAGCGACTTTTCACGTTCCGATATAACGCTCAGTAACCGCCTCACAAAAAAAATCACACTCTCACTTCCCCTCATATCCGCTCCAATGGATACCGTCACCGAAAGCAGTCTTGCCATAGCTCTTGCCAAAATCGGCGGCATAGGTATAGTTCACCGCAATCTTACGATTGAGGATCAGGCAACTGAGGTAAAAAAAGTAAAGGATCAGCAACTTCTGGTCGGCGCTGCTATAGGGGCAAGTCCGGGTTATGAAGATCGGGTGGAAGCGCTCATAAAGGCAGGCGTTGATGTGGTTGTTATAGATTCTGCTCACGGATTTGATAAAAAAATTATAGATACATTAAAAGCCATTAAAAATAAGTACGGTGATTTGCAGGTTATCGCCGGCAATATCGCGACCTATGAAGGAGCCAAAGCCTTAGCCGAGGCAGGCGCGGACGGTCTGCGCGTGGGTATGGGCCCAGGTGCTATATGCACAACCCGAATTATCTCAGGCATGGGAGTACCTCAGATTACGGCGATACTTGAAACAGTCCGCGGCGCGAAAGAGCTTGACGTTCCGGTTATCGCGGACGGCGGTATAAAATACTCAGGAGATATGGTAAAAGCCTATGCAGCAGGCGCTTCTAGCATTATGATGGGAAGTTATTTTGCCTCATGCGAAGAAGCTCCCGGAAACGTGGTAGAGCTTGAGGCGCATCAGGTTCCCCGCCGCTTTCAGAGTATTTTTAACGACAAAACAATAACCTATAAATTCAAATCTTACAGAGGAATGGGATCAGTCGGCGCTATGAAGAAAGGCGCTGAGATAAAATCCGAAGATGAGTTTCATGGAAAAGACTACAAGGATCGCGTGCTGGTTGCCGAAGGCGTTGAAGGCTTGGTGCCGGTAAGAGGAACTGTAAAGGATCTGGTAGATCAGGCCATTGGCGGTATCCGATCAGGCCTCTACTATATAGGTGCCAAATCAATACCCGACCTTCAGGAGAAGGGCAAGTTTATGCAGATTACCCACGCCTCTCTTGCCGAAAGCCATCCGCACGATTTATTAGTTACCAATCCGGGAGAAAATTATTTGTAAACCTTTATGATCATTATCATAGACTTCGGCTCACAAACCTGTCACCTCATTGGAAGAAGACTGCATGAAATGGGTACTAAAGCAGAAATTGTAGTGCCTGAGGAAGCGGTACAAAAAGCAAAGGAGCTCAAACCTACAGGTATAATATTTTCCGGCGGTCCCTCATCGGTATACGAACCCAACGCGCCAATAGTAGATAAAGAAATATTTAACCTAGGACTTCCTATTCTTGGAATATGCTACGGGCAACAACTTATATCGCATCTGCTGGACGGCGATGTTAAACCAGGAAAAACAAAAGAGTATGGCCCTGCTCAACTTACCATTACCAAACATGATCTATTCAAAAATATTCCACAATCAACATTCCAGGTCTGGATGAGTCATGGAGATGAAGTCATAGCTCCCCCGCCTGGATTTGAGATTATTGCCAGCACCGACACTGTAAAAGCCGGCAGTATTGCAAATACAGAAAGAAAAATATACGCGGTACAGTTTCATCCCGAAGTACAGCACACTACTCACGGACTTGAGATACTCAAAAATTTCCTTAATATATGTGGAGAAGAACCACAGATAAATGAGATAGATATAGATGCCATTATCGCCGATATAAAAGAAAAAGTTGGTGATAAAAAAGTTGTAATGGCATTTTCCGGCGGCACAGATTCGGCGATCGCAGGTACACTTATAGCACGGGCTATCGGACAGAATCTCATACCCGTATATATAGAATCCGGCCTTATGAGACCTGCCACTCTTCAGAGAATAGAAACGGTGTTCCCGACAATCCTTGGAGTTAAACCGATTGTTATTCACGCGCAGGATATATTTCTCGAACGTCTAAAGGGTGTTACTGATCCGGAACAAAAACGCAAAACTATAGGAGCTCTGTATGTAGAATTATTCGAAAAAGAAGCCGAAAAACATAGCAATGTGGCGTTCCTTGGACAAGGCACCACCTACGCAGACTTCATTCACAGTAAAAGTACAAAGCACGCGGCTCTCATAAAATCTCATCATAATGTGGGCGGCCTGCCAAAAGATATGAAGTATACACTCCTCGAGCCCATCAGATATTTTTATACCGATCAGGTGAGATATATTGGCACTAAACTCGGGTTACCCACAGATGTTGTTAAGCAACAGCCATTCCCGGGACCAGGGTTTGCTGTACGGATACTGGGAGAAGTAAACAAAGCACGACTTGAAAAGGAAATACAGGCAGATAGCATAGTTGTTGAAGAAATAGAAAAAGCAGGACTCAAGGATGAAATATTCCAGTACTGGGCCATCATGACAGGCACCAACACCACCGCTATAAAAGGTGATGGCAGATTTTACGGCGAAGTAGTAGCCATACGTGCCTTTACTACAGAAGACCGTATGACCGCGGACTGGGCAAAAATACCATATCCGGTACTCCAGAAAATATCAACACGCATAGTAAACGAAGTTCAGGAAATTTCACGTGTTGTATACGACATCACCACCAAGCCACCGGCCACCATGGAATGGGAGTAACTATGAAACCAATCGTTCTTGCGACACACAATAAGGCCAAACTGCGTGATCTTATGCAGGGTTTTGAACCGCTTACAAAGCATGGATATACTATTCATACGCTGAGTGAGTTTAATATTGCAGATGAACCCGAAGAGACAGGTAAAACCTTTCAAGAAAACGCGTTACTCAAAGCCCGCTACTACGCCGATCGGTGCGGTATGGCTGCGATAGCCGATGATGGAGGACTCACCATTGACGCGCTGAATGGCGAACCCGGAGTATACTCGCGCCGATGGACCGGACATACCGCGTCCGATGAAGAGCTTATAGCCTATACTCTTGAACGAATGAAAGATATTCCTGAGGAGAAAAGATCGGCGCATATGGGTACTTGTCTATGCTTCTACGATCCCTCGACACAAAAGCATATGACCGTAACAGAGAGCATAAAAGGTACAATATCACGCGTAGCCAATCCATCATGGACAAAAGGATACCCATATAGGGCTGTATTTATGGTCGATGAATATAAAACATACTACGATAACCTTACGGCCAAACAACATGCGCGGATAAATCACAGGCTAAAAGCGATAGCCAAACTCATAGAGATGCTTGATCACTCTCAACACGCATAATTATTTGGTAGAATATGCTATTGTCATTGCGACCCTCCGACTCGGAGGGGAAGCAATCTTTACAGCAATGACACATAAATATGTTATCCATAGACTTTATACGAAACAACAAAGAGCTCGTCGAACTTGCCTCCAAAAACAAGAATCGCGAGGTTGATATCGACAAAATACTGGGTCTTGATGATAAACGAAAAGAGCTTACCCTCGCTTCTCAAAAACTGCGTGAAGAACGCAATGCTCTTGCTAAACAGCAATTTACAGACGAAAGCAAAGAACGCGGAAGAGCTATAAAAGATCAGCTCAAAGTAATAGAAGACGAACTGGCAGAGCTTGAAAAAGAACTGCAGTTGGTGCTTTCCTTTGTACCCAATGTGCCCTTAGCCCAGGTTCCGGTAGGCAAAGGTGAAGAGGACAATGTTGAAGTAAAGAAGCATGGCACTCCTCCCACATTTGATTTTGAGCCAAAATCTCATATTGATCTTGCCCTTAATCTGGATATTTTTGATCTGGAAAGAGGAACCAAAATATCTGGATTCCGGGGATATTTTCTTAAAAACGAAGGAGCTGTTCTTCAGCTTGCTCTTATGTTCTATGTTTTTCAAAAACTTGTAAAAAAAGGCTATACGCCGTTTATCGCGCCCTCCATAGTAAAAGGCTTTACCATGTTCGGCAGCGGCCAGTTTCCCTGGGGTGAAATGGAAGTATACAAACTCAACGATGACGACGCGTATCTAGCCGGCACTGCTGAAGTGCCGATCACCGCGTATCACTCGAATGAAACACTCAACGAAAAAGATCTGCCCAAAAAATATGTGGCCTTTTCCCCGTGCTATCGCAAAGAGGCAGGCGCATATGGCAAAGATACAAGAGGTCTGTACAGAGTTCATGAATTCTGGAAGATAGAGCAGGTTGTGATAGACAGAAACGATATGGACAATGCTATGCTTGTGCACGAGGAACTTCAGCGAAACGCCGAAGAGATACTCGAAGATCTGGGATTGCCATACCGTGTGCTGCTTATGTGTACCGGCGATATGGGAGAGCCTCAAGTATATAAACACGATATTGAAACATGGATGCCCGCGAGAAATGCCTATGGCGAAACTATGTCCAACTCTATTATGGGTGATTTTCAGTGTCGCAGACTGCAGATAAAATACCGGGGTAAAGATAATAAAACGCATTATTGTTATTCTTTCAATAACACAGCGCTGGCCTCACCCCGCATTCTTATTGCCATCCTCGAAAACTTCCAGCAGAAAGATGGATCTATTGTCATACCCGAAGTGCTGCGCTCTCTTACAGGATTTGATAGCATAAAGCCCAAACAATAATCGCACTTCTCTTTTATTCTTCTTTATTTTGTGCTATACATAATGTGTATAAGTAACTATTGAAATGAAAACAATATCAGTACGTGATTTAAAAAAATATTATAAGATTTATGAAAAAGAACCGGGCTTCCTCGGATCGGTTAAATCACTCATCTACCGTAACTACCACGTCTCAAAAGCCGTAGATAATATTTCGTTCGAAATCGAGGAAGGAGAATTGGTTGGTTTTATAGGCCCCAACGGCGCAGGCAAAACTACTACACTCAAATGCTTATCGGGTCTCCTCTATCCCACAAGCGGCGATGTCTCGGTACTCAACTACAAACCGTTTGAAAGAGATCATAAATTCTTGCGTCAGATAGCACTGGTAATGGGTCAAAAAAATCAACTCTGGTGGGATCTACCTGCTATCGAATCGTTCGCGCTCAACAAAGAAATATACCAGATACCATCAAAAAAATATGCGAGTGTCCTGGAAGAACTAAGCACACTTCTTGAGGTGAAAGATGTCCTTCAGGTCCAGGTAAGAAAACTGTCACTGGGACAGAGAATGAAATGCGAGCTTATTGCCGCGCTCCTGCACACTCCCCGTGTGTTGTTTCTCGATGAACCCACCATAGGACTTGATGTGGTTATGCAGAAGAAGCTGCGCGACTTTATAAAAGAATATAACACAGAGTATAACTCTACTATTCTCCTTACCAGTCATTATATGGATGACGTAAAAGAACTATGTCGCCGGGTAATAATAATAGACCACGGCCGAATTCTCTACGACGGCTCACTGGATGAGATTGTAATAAAATATGCTCCCTACAAGCTGATAACTGTTATTTTGCACAAAAAGGTTGAGCGGGCACAGTTGCAGAAGCTTGGCAAAATTGTCGATTATTCTATGCCCAAAGTAACGCTCTCAGTTCCCCGTGAAGAATCCAATCATGTAGCGGCAAAACTGTTGGAGAAGTTTCCGGTAAAAGATCTTAATATCGAAGAACCAGATATTGAGGGTATAATCCGTGATGTTTTTGCCAAAGGAGGGAAATAATATGAGAATACTCAGAATCTTTCTTCTTCATGTACAACACATCTTTGAGTACCGGAGCCGCTCACTTATATGGTTTTTCATCTCTCTTCTTAATCCGCTTATGTTACTTCTTTTCTGGAAGGGCGCAATATTGCAGAATAACGGAGCGGGAACAACGCTCCCCTACATTACTTCATACTATCTGCTCCTTGTAGTTGCAGGCGCGTTTCTTACCGCGCATGTCGAAGAGGATGTTTCAGAAATCGATATACACGAAGGGCATTTATCACAGTACCTTATTCGTCCTTTTTCTTATTTCTGGTTCAAATTTTTTGAAGAGATACCTTACCGGTTACTGCAGGGTTTGTATGGAGTTATAGTCTGCGCGATATTTTTTTCATTTTTTGGACAGCTCTTTGTGTTTGTTACCGATCCATTTCAATTGTTTCTGTGCGTAATTATAACTCTTCTGGCCTATTTTCTTTCTTTTTATTTCAAAATGGTACTAGGTATACTTGCCTTCTGGATTCAGGATATACGGGGACTTTATCAGGTGATCGAGATTGTTATGCTTATCTTCGCGGGTTTTCTGGTACCTCTAGAACTTTTGCCTCCTGCTGTGTCACATCTCAGTTTTATTATGCCGTTCGCGTATATGATTTACTTTCCTGTCGTTTCGTTTCAGGGCAAATTACCGCTTGATACCATGTTGCATGTTATCGAGTTGCAATGCCTCTGGCTTGTACTCTTTGTTGCGATATATCAGATAATGTGGAGAAAGGGAATTCAGAAGTTTACCGCAGCCGGTCAATAATATGAGACGCTATCTTAGAATTTACAAAATGTTGCTGCACCTCAACTTTGCTTCATTGGTAGCATACAGAGCAAACTTCGTTAACAGCCTGATCTCAAGTATTGCCTGGGCAGCTTTTTCGCTTTTTTCGGTAATACTGCTTACCGGAAGAACGCCAAATGTATATGGATGGAGCAGAAACGAAATTATACTGCTTACCGGTTCATACAATATTATTGTTGGTATATTTCACATGGTTTTTTCGCGTAACTTTCAGCGGTTTTCAACGATTGTTCACTACGGAAGGCTTGATAGTATACTTACCAAACCTCTGGATTCACAGTTTTTGCTTAGCTTCTGGCTTGTCGCATATACGAGTGTCATCCGCGTATGCATGGGGATTGCTATAAACATATATATCCTTACTGCTATGGGATTACAGTATAGTGTGCTTGATATTATGTTCTTCATACTAATGATGCTGTTGGGCATAATGCTGCTTTATTCACTCTGGCTATTTGTTATAACGCTCACCATATGGTTTACCCGTCTATCAAATCTTGTAGATCTTTTGTATACCATGAACGGAGTTACAAGATATCCACCCAAGATGGTCAATGAAGCAGGTAATTTTTTTTCATATATTCTCATTCCTTTTACATTTGTAGTGGCTCCACCAACGCGATTATTACTGCAAAAAGCCTTGTCGGGCGAAATTATAGGTTTGGCTGTACTATCGATATCTTTCTTCATACTTTCTCGATTATTCTTCAGATACGCGCTTAAATTTTATACAAGCGCCAGTAATTAATATCACCTTATTTTGTAGCATATAAACTAAA
This sequence comes from Candidatus Parcubacteria bacterium, assembly GCA_039798745.1. GTDB lineage: Bacteria > Patescibacteriota > Microgenomatia > UBA1406 > GWC2-37-13 > JBDKFK01. The sequence continues at coordinate 5,906 of JBDKFK010000036.1, read as the reverse complement.
TTACTCTTGCATTCTGCAAAAAGTGCTGTTAAAATCGATTTCAATGATCAACTTAAGGTGCATGTTTCAAGTCTATTCACTTATTACCCGGGAGCCGGGCGGTGTGTCTTGAGCAGAAACCTTGAGAAGCAAAGACCCGCCCAACGAAGGGCGGTTTTTTTTAGCCCGCCTTCGGCGAGGCTAACCCCCAACGAAGCCCGCTCATTTAAAAGCAACGCGGGGCAAAGTGGGGTATCAGCGCTCTTTTACATAGGTTATTAAAATCTTATTTTCTCACACGCACGAGATCACAAGATTTATATACAATAACCACCGAGTACAACATACCCTTGATTGGGGGAACTAGCCGGGAACACATTGCCAGCTGATTCCCCCAATCAATACAGCCTCTCGAATGTCTCTTGTTCACCCGATCCTCTTGTCGGGACGATAGCTCCATGCTATCAACGTGTCGGAATGTGAAATGGTGAAATATTTTGAATGGAGGGTCCCATGCAATCCACACTGTTCGTTTCCCAAGCATCATCGGAGGACGATCTCGAGCGCTATGCCTTGCATTTGTTGAACGCAGCCGGCTGCAATACACTGCTACTGGCACCCGGCGAATTGGCGCCACCTACCGCGGTTGCCTTGTTTAAGGCACCGACCTGGTTGCGATGGCCAAACGGCCATTTGCGCGCAGCGGCACATATTGTGAAACCGTTCGCCCCGATGTGGGCGGCAGCGACACCATTTGTTGTCGCTATGCGTTCCAACGCGCACGGTGATTTTGCCAACGCGCTTGTCTCGATGGCTCGTAACTACGAGCACTGGTTTGTCTTGGGTGGACATGGTCTACCCTGGGGTCAGGCGCCACGCGAACGCATTGATGAAGCGCGAGCATGGAAATCGGCTGTTGCCGATCTTTTGGCCACTCTGGACGAACCATGGGAGCGAACACCGGCACTCTGGGTTACCCCAGAAAAGAAACACCGGGAGAGAACCCGAAGAATTCCCGACGGACTTCTTCTTGAGAGAACTGCCAACTTTAGGCTGGATTTTGCATCGGCCTTTTAGGCCACAGGGTACTGTCGTACTCACCTGTTCCATATGGGTTGCGCGTTCCTAGCTTACGCGCACCGTTCCATACCGGAACAATCGATCGATTTAAGCCAGAGGGTGCAGCCTTGCACCCTCCGGCTTTCACTTATCTTTTCAACATATAGTTGAGACGAGCAGCGAAAGAAATATGAATAGTGTTGACAAGAATATAATTAGGTATAAAATATAAAATGATACATATGAAAAACACACACGCATCGTTTATTGTTCTCCTTATTATCCGGCCCTAGGGCGGGAGGAGTTTTGTGTGTTACAAACTACCCGCCGCAAGGCGGTTTTTTTTTTGCCCTCCGAGTCGGAGGGCAAACCCCAAACGTACCGTCCGACTCGGACGGGAAGTGGGGTAGCGGCGCACCTTTACAACCAGATACCTATAGAACAATATTGCGGGGATAATGAAGTTATATATGTGACTTCATTCCCCCCGCAATATATCTCATCCTCAGTATATCCCCGGTTTCCTCATCTCCCGGCCCTCTAAGCCGGCTATCTTTGAAGGAGTACATCATGACACCTCAATCGCAGTCGAAAAATTCTGTACAGCAGCTCTTGGAGACAATGTCTCTGACACAACTCCAACAGCATGGAATAACAGAATTTGCCGATGTCTGGTATCGGGCAGAAGTTTCCCGAAGAATGGCTCAGTCTGCTCAGGCCGAATGCCTTGTCACGTTTGACGACGTGGCGATGGCTGTACCGGAAGGTCAGCGACACTTGCTTCATGGTCTCCCCGGCTATGAGCGTGTAATGCTGCCTACCTTGTGGATGGCCTCGGGTTTCACAGGTGGCGCAGTGGCTCTTGTCATTGCTCCTCCTAACCCGGTCGAACGGGCGTATGTTAGTGTGCTTCACACCAAGCTTGAAACTATGCTTGGCCGGCCGGTTCCGTTTGAAGTTCTCTATGAACATAACGGAACGCTCATCGACCTGATGAAGGTAGACGAGCAAACATATGCCCAACTGTGTGTTTCATACGCACAGTCCATGTCGGTTGTGGACAATGTCAAAGCGATTGATGAGCTATCTCAGCTGCGACTCGTCTGCAAATACGCGGACATACTTGTTCAACGCGGACGTTTGCTGGTTTCACCGTTCCAAGTAACTCAACAGCATATCGACGCGTTGGATCGCTATGTCCAATCGGGACAGATGGTTCTACCGGATCTTCCGGTCATGAACAAAGCCTTTAACAACCTTTGGCTCAAAAGTGAAGGCTTCCCTCATCTTCCCGAAATATTAGCCGTCACCCTCGACGGAGGGATAACTGCCGATCTTGACCAACTTGTCGTCTGGACAGCAGGATACACAGATGGACTGCGCCGCAATAATCAAGATCGCATCCATGTCTACTCGATGGCACTTATCGACGCGATCGACCGCTTCATTGCAAATGGCCAAACGCCTATGCTGAAAATCGATGCTGACGGTGTGTCGGGTCTCGGCAACATCAGTCGAAGAGCCCACTCGGAAGTCTACAACAATAGACTTCCCCGTCAGTTACGCGTTGGTTTGCTCGCCGGGCTCATTGAACAATCGCTCCAGGGCGGGAAACTACCCATGGTAGGGATTGTTGAGGAGTTTGTTACACCCGGTGTTATCGAGGAGGTAACCCAGGATTACACCGTGTGTGGCATGATGGTAGACGGCGTTTTTCTTCCCACTTCTATAAATCCTTTCGGCACAACCGACGGTATTTATGATCGTGAATGGGTCGCCCCACGGGCCGAGGACCTGAAAGAAGATCCATTGCTCTGGGAGTCGTTGTTCCGGGCCTATGCCTGGATGGGCGAAGTATTAACCCGCCAAGGATACCACAACGGTATTCTTGCCGGCGATATCTTCGCGCTTGCCGACGGACAACTTCGGCAGCATGACTGGAATCTGCGTCGCGGAGGCCGCTCTGTTCCCGAAACTATCATCATGTTTGAGAACGGCGGTTGGTTCGAAGCTCAGATCGAGGTCGATCTCACTGCCTACGCTGACCGCTTCGATGCCGAGTCACTCTATGAACTGTACTCTGTGGTCTGTGCCGACCTGATGGAGCGCGGGATCTACCCGTTTGCCACATCATTCGGTTACTTTGGAATGCATCACGGAAACATATTCATCAAACTAAAACTCATGGTGCCCATGAATATGTTTCTGGGAATAGTACCCCGAAGCGACCAACTTCAGTTTGTAAGAGATCTTGCCACGGAGGTCGTCTATAGGTATCTCGACTAATTGCATATCTCCGGTCATTTAGCGTGGCCGGCGACGTACAAAAAGTCACACACAAGAGTGGGAACCGTTTCAACGGTTCCCCTCTTACTTATGCAAATCAACAATTATTTATTACTTAAATCTATGACAGAATTACAGACAGTAGAACAACAGTATGATCAGGAGTATCGACGTATGATGGAAGAAGGAGAAGTACGCACAATGGAAGTGGGTGGGGTAACATTGCAAATCCCCGAAGGTGTTTGGCCTCCCTATGTTACGGGACAACAGCTAGCGGAAGAAGTTATGCCTACCTATGCCGACGTAATACAGGGAGGTACGGTTGTTGATATGGGCACAGGAAGTGGATTGCTGGCCGTTAAAGCCGGCTTAATGGGCGCACGAAGAGTTGTGGCGGCTGATCTTAATAGACGCGCGGTTGCGACTGCTAGACACAACTGGCGATTGAATGATCTAGATCCATACACTCTAGACGAGGTCGAGACTGATGGGTTTAACAATGTTCCTGACGAGTATAGAAATGGTGTGGATTTTATTATCACAAATCCTCCGGTTCAACCATTCTTAAGAAGCAACGGCGATGTCGACAGAAGCAATGATGCATATGCCTGGAATGAAGCTGACGCGGGAGGAAGAGCGGTACTGGATGAAATTTTAATGAAAGGCCCTGATTATTTAAAGACCGGCGGAAAGATAGTTACCACCACAACCACACGACACGGCCATGGTACTACTCAACGAATGCTTGACGAAATGAGAGATTCCGGTATGATATCTGACTGGCAGGCCATCGTAGACGAAACTCATGAATTAGCGCCATTTTACGATCAATATATTCCAATCTGGCAACAGTTACAGGAGCAGGATGGAGATACACGTATCTGGCAGGATGAAGAGGGAACATGGTATCATTCATTTATTATTCTTGAACTGACTAAATAATATGGACTTATCTAAACGACTGATCGCGCTTACAGAAAAACTCGTTTCTTTCAAAACGGTTACCGGTACCGGCGATGAAACCGACAAAGCGCTCTCCTATGTGGAATCGTATCTGAGCAAAAGCGGTTTACAGATGAAACGGGTTTCATATAGTGGATATGATTCACTTATTGTCATGAATCACGCTAGCCCAGCAGACGCCGATTGTGTTATGCATGGACATATTGATGTAGTCCCTGCTGATGACAACGATTTTCATCCGCGTCATGACAAAAGTCGCATCTATGGACGGGGTGCTCTCGATATGAAAGGCGGATTAGCTGTATTGATACAGATAATGAAAGATCTAAGTAAAAGTTCAGCCAAACTCACTCTTCTCATAAGTTCTGATGAAGAAAAGGGAGGAAATAACGGTACCGAAAAACTGATAAAAGAACTCGGATATAGAGGAAAATTTTTTATTACCGCGGAAGGTGAAAAACAGTATGTTTTCAAAACAGAGCAGAAAGGCGTAGTTATGATCAAGGTGTCGGCACAAGGCAAAGGTGATCATTCGGCATATACCTGGGCGGGTGATAACGCTGTGCTCAAGCTTTTTCATGTATATAACAAAATAGAACAGCACTTCCCTGTCGATAAAAACGACAAGGATCACTGGTACAGTACAGTTAACTTGGGTAAGATTACGGGCGGACTCGCGGTAAACTCAATTCCCGAAACAGCCGAAGCAGAGATGGACATACGATTCTGTACTCCTTATCGCACAACCAAGGACATACTTAATATCTTGGACACATTGATGGCTGAATCAGTCGGAGTATCATATAAAGTCATGTACATGACAGACACAATGAAAACAGATCATACCAATCCCCTTCTCAACGAGCTCAATTCTCTGGCCAAGGATAAACTCAAAATAAAACGTGATCTATACTTTAAAAACCATGGCACCAACGATGCCCGATTTGCTGCTCATGTAGGCATACCGTCTGTAGCTTTTGGCCCTGTTGGAGATAACTACCATGCCCAGGGTGAGTATGTGAGTATTCAGAGCCTGCGGGAGTATTACGAAATACTAACCACATTTCTCTCAAAACAGTGATAGCTCATTACATTATCCATATAGTATATATGTATATACATATATAAAGCTAATTATGTATATAAGTTGCGTATTTTACATCATATTGACAGTCCTATAGTTATCAACTATAATTAATGTTGGACAACTCCCCCTTCAGTGCCTTACATTCTATGTAAGTGCATAGTCGAGGCCAAGCTGTCCAACCTCGCCCCAAGAATTCGGGACGGGAACCTTGACAATCGAGAGAGGAAAATAGCAATTAGCCTCCTTCAGGCTCAACTCCTTGGGGACATTTAGAGCATCATGCATGTCATCCTGAACTTGCCGCCTTTACCTCGGCGAGCCTCGCCTTCGGCGGGATTCGGGATCTATAGTATTCTGGATGCCCCTAAGGCAAAGAGCCGCGGGAACAGCTCAAATGTTCCCAAACTGCCGTCTGGCCTGCATCTTCGCAGCCGGACACCACAATTATATAGTGCACCTAGTGCACGGAAGGAGGCCACACAATGTACGCCACCACCATGACCGTCGACGCCCAGATCAGTGACCGCCAGGC
>JBDKFK010000035.1:0-14761 GCA_039798745.1 Candidatus Parcubacteria bacterium | reverse complement strand
GGTAAACTGGATCAGTGCCAGAAACGCGCCTACAAGGGCGCCAATTCCGGCAAAGATCGGCATGCGGTTGATTTCCGGCGGCGGGTCGGGCAGCTCCGACACAGATATGGTCGGAGTGAGAAGTTCGGTCTGTCTGTTGCTCATGTGGGTGAGCCTCCTTCTTGTACTTTTTGTTTGCTTACGATACCAACGATAGAGCTTCCAACCGGTCACTAAGGCATGAAGCACAGGATGTGCCATGCTGTTTGTACCTCCTTTCGTGAAATATCATGAAAATCGGGATATAGGTTTCTGTACTTCATGACATATAAAGTCCACAAATCTATACCCGATAATGCACGATATTGTTATTGTGTAGTTCAATCCCGAGTTTTAAAGGTGCTGAACACACAACAACCATGCAATTGGTCATTGTTGTTTTTTTCTCCCGCACATGAATAGTTTTGGGAGGCTATTTACAACCCATAGTATATCACGAATAGCTTCAAAAAACAATCGAATCGTGTATATAGTTTTACTCTTTGTTACGAAGAATGTAAGGCAGGAATATGTAGGCGGAGAGAGCTAAAGTAACCCATAGTATACAAAATGAGAGTGATCAAGCTAATTGATCAGATATATCTCAGTATGCCTCTAATTAGGTAAGAAACGACTCTCATAACATAGTACACAGCTACTACTGTACAAAATAGAACTGCCAGTACTATGAATACATAGCGTGGCCAGTTTAAGATCACTATGGTAGTAGGTGACTGAGCAGAAAGTGTCCAGCCATTGGCCCACGAATTAACCAACATAGGCTTATCAAGACGTTTACCACGCACATATGGCGCAATATATGTCAATAATGAGGCACGTTCTGAGGCTGGTACGATATATGCTCCCCAGGTTTGAATATGGGGCTGCATAAAGGCAAGCGTGGTATAAGGGGCACGCAGATTGGCTGTCGTATATATATATTCATAACTTCCGAAGGATCGTGTCTCGTTGGATACCGTAGTTTGTGCCCGGGAAAGAGCAGATGTTTTGCTTGTAAGAACAATACTTTCGACCTCATTATAGGGAAACGCATATATCGTAATAGATTTGAGTATATTTGAGGAGCTGAAGTTCTGATCTGATTCATTACGAAAGTGAAACCTATAGCGTACAGGCTGTTCCGTGTGAGGGCTCAGAGATATATAAGCAGGGGATGTCTCGAGGTTGGTACTGGCTACTGAGGTATGCGTATTAAGGTTTTCGACCTCAACACGAAGAGGTGAGCCATCGGTGTGTTCTGTCGTTATTTGTGCCAGATAAGATTGGTTGCCTTTAAGACCTGAAGTATCAAAGCTGAAGCATCCGACACCCAGTTGTTTGGAGGTAACGGCAAGCTCGCCACCTTTCTTTGACCAGGTTACCGAACCTTTTACCCAGCCACAGTTTTTAACCGGCACTTTGGCGGTCGAAAGCTGTGCAATGGTCTGTTTATTGAAATATGCGATCAACGCGTTTTTATGGATCATGGTTTTAACCAGATCTTCATCTACGGCAAGCTTGTCTCCATTGCTAAACACAATCTGCTCCTGTGTTTTATTTTTAGATAGATTATATGACGAAGCGTACGCATTAAGTGAGCGTGAAAAATAGAGATATTTACCGTCATCCTGGAGCTGCCACTCCGCGTTTGAAAGCGTTGTGTTGGTGAGTAAGTTTATAAATGGAAAATATTTATCATAAGCCCGTGTATCGTCAGATACATAGTACCCGACATCTCCGTAAGAGTGAACTGAGGTTGTGTCATTCACAGCAGGACCTATATTGGGTAGGGTAGAGGTGATTGCAAGGTACGCCTGTGTCTTTACCGGCCGTTCAGTATCGTATATGGCGAAGCTGTCCCATTTTTTGTAGAGCGACATAATATCGCTGTCTACTAACATTTTTTTTGTCTGTTCAAGCTTGCGTTTATCTGCGTCATGCGGCTGGGGATCATAGACTACAAAATCGATTGCATATTTGTCGATTACTTGCTCAAATTTAGCTTTGTTAGAGGTACGAATGGCATTATTGAGTTCCTCATAGAAAGGGATCGATTCTTTGCTATCGAGTGTGGGTGAGCCAAGCAGGAATGCAACGCGCATATTCTGTAGATCTGTGCTGAGAAGATCATCAAGCGCGGTATAAGGATTGGGGTCATCGGCGAGAGTAAAGAATGACTGAACGTTGCGTAGTATCCGTGGTTTTCTTAAACCAGCTTCATTAAAACGATTGCGACCAATTACATAGTTATTCTGTAGCGTAGCAGTATTTGTCATCCAGAATAATACAAGTCCGGCCACACACAGAATGATGATTGTATTAATGTTTTTCATGTGTTATTTATCCTATAGTATAGCATGTGCGTCTCAATATTTCAACTATTCTGAGGCTAAGACATGCTTATTATACTATAAAAACCTATAAAACGTAATTTAAATTATATAAAAACATATAGTTCGCATTGCAATGCTATAAATATAGTTATCCACAGTGTATATACAATAACCCTTTAGCGTAGCTTATGAGCTGACACATTTAATCCACAAGAGAAGCATGATTGGGTTGTTGGGAATGGCTATATGAGAGGAGATATTTAGCTCATTTTTCTAAGCTTTAACCCTGCACCCAGAGCTATAAGCTGAGTTGCAGTGAGAAAAGCCCATAATTCTGGTCCTGTAGCAGGTACATTCTGCACGCCAAGTACTTCTTTTTCCACACAGAACTGTGCTGTATCGCCGTCTGTGGCACCCTGATCGGTATTTACTGACGATTTATTGGTCATACATACGATGCCTTTGTCTGAAGGTAATTGATCTTGATTCAGAATTTTTGCTGTTATATAGAAATTTTTCTCCTGATTGGCATCAAGATCGCCAGCTTTGACAGTAACTGAGTTTTCGTCCTTATTATAGGTGCCGTCTCCGTCTACAAAGGTTACATAGTCGGGGAGAGTATCGGTAACAACCACGTCAGTGAGCTTGTTATCAGAGGTATTTTTTACTTTAAGTTTGAAGTAAACCTGTTGATTTGGTTTAAAATGATAGTCAGACACAGAAAGATTGTCGACATAGTCGGTATTTTCTACTGCACCTTTTGAAGCTACGTCATAAGCGACCATTTTATCCATAAGGATGGTCTGGGAAGCAGTGGGGTACTGGCCATACTGTCCGTAGGCGCCTTCATCAGCAAATGCTGGTTTATTGGCAACGGCCACAACGATGGCTAAGGTTAGGACAAAAATAGTTATTGCACGTATTTTCATATGCTGAATTATACTACAGGTCATATTACTTGTCAACTATGGGATATAAAATTATAAAGTATAATACTATATTGGGTTAAATAGTATATCTTTTCAGATCATATAACCCTAAACAGGAATACTATAACACAATTTTGTATAATTGCAGTATGAAATTAAATGCCAAAGAATTAAGGGATCTTGACGAGCAGGAAATAGCCGAAAGGTTACAGTCTGTTGTCCGGCATCCTTTTTATATTATTGTTGAGAATGTATACGACACATATAATGTGGGTGGTTTATTTCGTTTAGCCGACGCTCTCTCTGTAAAGAAGCTATACCTATGTGGACAGATGGATATTCCTCCAAACCATAAAATAAAGAAAGCCTCTATCGGAACATATAAGGTCGTGCCGTGGGAATACAAGAAAACCGCGCAGGAGGCGATACAGGAAATTCGTGACGCTGAAAAGGATGTGAAAATATACGCAGTAGAACAGTCTGATACTTCGGTCCCATATCAAACGGTACCCTATACCTTTCCGGTTGCACTGATTGTAGGCAACGAAACATACGGAGTGCTTCCTGAAACAATGAGCATGGCAGATGCTACCGTTGAAATTCCTATGTGGGGTATAAATAAGTCACTCAATGTTATCGTTTCGGCGGCCATAGTAAGCTACTGGGTCATGCATCACGCGGGAGCCTAGGGAGGGAATCGGACCCTCGACCTTCCCCTTACCAAGGGGATGTTCTGCCACTGAACTACCTAGGCTTATGTTGCCAATCAAGATGATTTGGATCTTTCTATTTTACAATATAAAATAGAAAGTATGAACGAATATAGCCGGTCTTTACACAAGGTTACGATCATGTCTCTTTGTTTAGCCTTTGTATTATACTCTCAGGTCTTTCTGCCGACTGCATTTGCGACTATTGATATCAACAAAATTACATCTGTCGCGAGCGCTTCGTCGAGTATTAAGAACAGATTCATATCAGAAGATGCCGGACGCTTGATAGATACAGTTACCAAGAGTGTAGGGGGGATTGGAGGATCGGTACTCGGTGCTGCGACAAAAATAGTGAAGTCGCTCACTGCACAGGCTACTGAGAAGGTGGGTTCGTATATTGTTGATAACGCGGTGCTAAACCTTCTTAAACAATACGACAAGTTGTCAGGCACTCAGAAGAAAACGATAAAAGAGTACGTATGTAAGTGAGTTTGTCATTGCGAGCGATCCCGATGATTCTGGATCACGAAGCAATCTTTACAAGAAGAGACATATCTCTGATAAGATTGCTTCGTCCTGTTGAGTAATGTCCTCGTAATGACATATCTGCTGGAATTGTCCGAATTTATACTTTCATTCCTTTGACTTTATTGCCTTTTTTTGATATTCTAGTTGATGCTATGGAAATAAAATACGCAGGACATGCTTCCTTTCAGATAAAAACAAAAGACGCGAAAATTGTGATGGATCCTTTTAATCCAACAATTGGCCTTAAATATCCTAAAACTGAGGCTAGTATTGTAACAATTTCACATCATCATCCCGATCATGACTTTGTATCGGTCGTTGGAGGGAATCCTCTTATTATCGACTGGCCGGGTGAGTTTGAAAAAGATAAAGTACGCATTTTCGGACACAAAAGTTTTCACGACAAAGTAAAAGGCGCGGAACGTGGTGAGAATATACTGTATAAACTTGAAATAGAAGGCATCTCATTACTTCATTGCGGAGACCTTGGTGTGATTCCCGACGATTCATTTATCGACGACATCGGAGAAGTAGATGTTCTTTTCGTACCTACCGGTGGCGTTTACACAATAGACAGTGTCGAGGCGGTTAAGCTTATCAAAAAAATCGAACCGGTTCTGGTAATCCCCATGCATTATAATAATCCTAAGCTGAATCAGGAACAGTTTGGCAAACTGGAACCTGTCGAATCCTTCATCCAAAAACTTGGAGCTACACCATCGGAGCCTGTGCAAAAGCTTGTGTTGCGTAAAGAAGATCTTAGTGAAGAAATGAAAGTACAGGTAATGGAAATCGGTGTTTAAATAATAATTAGCTAAATTGCGAATAGATTATGGCTTCACTCTCTTCAGATGCCCTGAAAGTACCTCCTCATGATATTGATGCCGAGAAGTCGGTCTTAGGCGCTATTCTTATAGATGCCTCATCTATACATCTGGTCGCGGAATATTTGCGGTCAGAGTATTTTTATGTACCCCTTCATCAGCAGATTTATTCATGCATGATTACACTGTTTGAGCAGCAACAGCCGATAGACGTAATTACTCTCAAAAATCAGATGCAGAAAGACGGTGTGCTTAAGCATGCCGGCGGTGGAACATATTTATCCGAACTAATAAACGCGGTGCCAACGTCTGCTTACGTAGAGAACTACTCAAACATAGTAAAAGATTACTTTACAAAACGCCGGCTTATAGAAATGTCCTCACGCATAGTGGAGCAGGCATTTGATGAGCGCACAGAAACAAAACGGCTTATAGACCACGCGGAGTCGGAGATATTTGCACTGTCTCAGCAGCATGTACACCGTAATTTTATTGAACTCAAAGATATTCTTGCCGAAAGTTTTGAGAGACTCGAAGAATTTTCAAAAAATGGCAATGCTCTCCGGGGCGTTCCAACAGGCTATCCCGATCTTGATCATAAACTCGCGGGATTACAGCAGTCGAATCTTATTATTCTGGCAGCACGTCCGGGTGTGGGTAAGACTTCACTGGCACTCAATCTCGCTCTTCATGCTGCGGTCAAAGAAAAACAGGCTGTCGGGTTTTTTTCACTGGAAATGAGTAAGGAAGAGCTGGTTGACAGACTTCTGGTAAGTCAGGCAGATATTGACGCATGGAGACTAAAAACGGGCCGACTTTCAGATGATGAAATGCGGGCTCTCACACAGGCAATGGGTGAGCTTTCTACGGCGCCTATTTTTATAGATGATACGCCTGGTATCTCGGTACTTGAAATGCGCACAAAAGCACGAAAACTGAAGTCACAGAAAGATCTTAAATTTGTGATTGTAGACTACCTTCAGCTCGCCGATGCCGGAAAAAAATTTGAGTCACGCGTGCAGGAAGTTTCATATGTGTCGCAGGGATTAAAGAATTTGGCCAGAGAGCTTAGAGTACCTGTACTGGCCTTGTCACAGCTTTCGCGTGCGGTAGAAAGCCGTACAAGTAAGAGACCTCAGCTTGCGGATCTTCGCGAATCGGGAGCAATAGAACAGGACGCGGACGTAGTAATGTTTATTTACAGCGAGGAAGAAAGTGAAGATCTGTTGGATCCAAATAAACGATTAATGAAGCTAAGTATAGCAAAGCACCGGAACGGTTCGGTAGGGGATATTGATCTTCTTTTCCGAGGAGATCGTGTCAAATTCTTCAGTGTAGAGAAAGCCCTTTAACCAAATACCCTATAATATTGTATTCTCTAGTAGTATATTGTATAATACATCAATAATATGTACGTTTGCTCAGGCTCATTTGCATGGGCTTTGGTGCAGATCTACGCACATTAACAACTTCAGAGAATAATATATAGTCGGGGTATGAGCCCTCCCAAAGGGAGGACTGATACCCCGATTATATGGCTAACGTCATACCTCGAGGAGAGTAAGCCTATCTACGGCTTACTCACCATCATCGCATCCGAGCTGCAGCCTTGCAGTAACGGATTGGACTAGTGTGTAACAAGGAGGAATTATGCATGTCTTGGAGATTCGTGTGGTTGGATTGCCCGATGGAACGGCGAACTACGTTCATAGCGTAGTTTACGCGCACGTTCGCAGGAGCATTTCAGCCTATCAGCTCAAGACCTTTGCCGTAGGGGGTGAGGTCACCGTGATCATCACCGACCGTACCGGCATCGTCGAGGCGGATCCAGCCCAGCTCGCACAAGCGTTACTTCTTATGACGCTCTGCGCGCTGTCGGCGGAGATGTTGTCGCAGGTCGATTGGGTTGATGTAAACCTAGTAGGTTTTACTCTTCATCCCAGCCTGCCTGACACTGAGCGTATCGAGATCGGAGCTGCAATTCAGCCGAAACTTCAGCTCGCGCGGGCTGTTTCAGCCTGAGGTCTTTCTTCTAAAACTGTCCGTAAGGACATATGAAATCAAGGAGGTGTCCTATGTACATTCCACAGAATGTGATCATCACAAGCGTTCGCTTCGAGCATATCCCGGCAGCGAAGGTGGATGATGTCCGCGCGTTGATCGACAAGATCACCGAGGACGAGTCGCCTTCGGGCGAGGCAAGCCCCATGACACACGGCGATGACCCCTTCTGGGGCATCACTGTGGACTTTCCGGGCTACAAAGTGGCCGATACGGCCGCGTGGTGCCAGGTGCTGCGGGATGTTGTCATGGCCGAAGTGTATGCGAGTGTCAATGAGGAGGATCTGGCTCAGATCACTCTCATTGCAACCGCCTGCACAGATGGCTCAACAACTCCCAACGTCACTCTGACCATTGGAGCCGATGCCCAGCTCAGAGCGGAAGCCATTCCGTCAGCGTAGGCCTGATCAATTTCAACCTATCGACAAGCAGTGGGCCGCAAAGCGCGGCCCTTACACACAAGGAGGTACCAACCATGATTCAGCGTGTTACGGTTACCAAACTTACCATTCACGGTGTTCCCGGCGCGTCTGTTGACGCGTTAAGCACCATGATCACCTCGCAGGAGGTTTTTGCCAGCCACGCTATGAACATCGGTACAAGCGGAGGTGCGGATACTGGCGGCACGATCATGTTCACGCCACTTTCGACACTCGAGTTCTACAATGTTCACCAGCTCCTATATACGCTGCGGCGCATGATCATCCACTGGCTGGAAGGCCAGTATGAGCAGGTCGACACCGACCCGGTGACCATCGAGGTCATCGCTCATGACATGGCCCAGCCGACCACCTACCCGAACGTCAAGATCACCTACGGCAGCGATCTCTTCATGGAAGTCGAGACATTGCCTCCGCCGGCCAAGCCGCTGGATAAGATGGCTCTGCTTCAGGTGGTGGCCGAGGGCGTTGGTTCCGGCGCCGCGGTGGAGCTGGATAGTCTGCTGTTGGAGTGGGTTAACAATCCGGAAGATGCCGGCTATACGTTCGACTACAACAGCAAGGCGCGCACCGTCACGCTCCTGTTTACCCGCAACTGGACGGTCGCGGGTCACAGTATCTACGCGCTTGCGAAGCACTGGCTGAACGCGATTCTGGCTGTCGAGCCGAACCGCATTCTGCCGGATGTTCCGCGCAGGATTGTGATCGACGCCTACGACGTCAACTTTCACACCAACAAGGCGCCGGTACACCAGGTGGTCGTCGTCGAGGGCGAGCCCTATGATGTTACCTGGTGTCGGGTCATGATCCGCAATGACAGCGAGGAGCTTCGGACGCGGGTGCGGAGTATCATACTCGAGCATCTGGCGCCGGGGCTGAGTGATGGCATTCAGGTGAGTATTAAGAACGAGCGGCCATACCCTGGCCGCCCGGACTATACGCTTATCACCTATACAGTCGAGGCTCAGCTCAAGTCTTCGTTTTCCGCAGCCCAGGCGCTGGCCGATGCACTCTTGGCCGTAATCCTCGAGCTTGACCCTGTCTCCGATGAGGAGAACACAGGTCAGCCCAACCTTCAGCTTCGCTATGCGATTGCCGGCGGCTGGGACAAGGATTACGCCGGCTCGATGGCGTTTTTCCCTAACGGCGTGGCGATCTTCAACGTCAATGTTCCCGCCACGGAAGAAACCGCCGAGTAGCTGCAAGGCCACTCATTCTCTGAAGTGTCTTTGGTGTCGGATGGGGGAAACCCCGTCCGACACCAGTATTTATCTTCTTATATTTTTACAAAAAAATCTCTTAACGCTATTTTTATGCACAAAAAAACCCGCACACCACGTCGTTCGCGAACGACGTGGGGCGGGGATGTTGTAAAACCATGGCTTGCGCCGTTATCCGTAGCGTTAACATGCGTTAACGATACCGACAACACAGCGCAAGCGTATTCGAACTGATAACCTAGGAATGAAACAGCAGATACTATCTGCTGTTTCATCCTTTGGCCGGCGACATTATAAACCGGGAGGCACAGGGCTGGAGCGAAAGGTAATCCAGCTCTTGCCCGAGCTAAAGGTTACGGCTTCACCGCAGTGGCAGAGCCATACCTGTCGGGTCCTGCCGACGGGAGTGCCGTCGAGCATCATGACCATGAGCGGCTCAGCTTTTTTCATAGAATGTCTATGCGAGCTGAGCTTCACGGCTGCGAGAACTGCGGTTCCTACGAGCACAGCAAACAGACTTCGGCGTTTATCCATGAGGTACCTCCGTGGCTAAAAGAGCAGAAATGGTATAGGTAAGGCGTGCCGCGTCTACAACCGTTATCGTTATATCCTGTCGGTTAGCCTCATCAGCGAGTCTGAGGTCATGTGTGATAGACACGCGAAGCATTTCTCTGAACGTTTCATCAACGTTTTCAAAACATTTCACGCGCAGGTTTATGGTGCGACCTGGTTCCAGTTGTTGGATGTGATATACAAACTCTCTCCATGAGTAGAGCTCCATTCCAATCTGGATTGCAAACTTACGGCGTCTCCATACGATGAGTTTTTCATCGGGGGTTTGTCTGTAGCATGTTTCCAGATCCGTTCGTTCGGTAAGCGATACTATCGCACGTCCGATCTGAAGAATCTCCAGTTCAGAAATAGGCCAGGTAAGTGGCCTGGTAACTTCGGCACCTGACTGCAACGCAGTCAGTTCATCGAGTAAGCCATGCTCCATCCATAAAGGAATAGCCGCATCAGCACTCACGTGAATCCCTCCTGACTATAAAACAATTATCAAGGCGGAGAAAGAAGGGGAATGTCCGGGGCAGTACATAGTAGGGGCGTCATATCTCTCGATGGTAGAAATATAGCGTTCCTACTATGTATGGTTATCAGTCGATTTTCAAAGAACAGTAAGAGTCCTTCTCACTAGGATGAACTATAGTTCATCATAGAGTCAAAGTATCGAGAGAAGCAATTTACAGTCAAGAGAGAGCTCCGATTCGGAGCTCTCTCTTGACTGGTACGGTTTTAGGCGACGGGGATGAGATACAGATCCCGCATCTCAAAAAGCCGCTGTTCCGCCCAGCGGAACTCCGCCTCGGGGTTAATCATGAGGTGGAGTCCAAGCGGTCCGTCATCGAACTCGTTAGTTCGTAGCTGCGCGTAGCGCAGCATGATTTGAACGAGCTCTTCGGGTGAGACGTCATGTTCAGCCCTGAGCCTCTCGATAAGGCGAACGACCTGGTTGACACCGGCCGCGAAGAACCGAAAGTTCTCGTTGGTTAGGGCCGGTGGATCAACCACTCGTATGTCAGACGATGAGAGCGGAATTGGTTGACCCGCTTCATGCTTTAGCAGGAAGTTGATGTAGGCGTCCGTATCGGACGCAGTCAGAAAGCCTTTGGACATACGAGCCACTACGTCGGCGAACAGTTCGACCAGGTGATCGGCCGTCATATTTTCCTGAACGAGCGCCTTGAGGAGCGACACGTCCTGGAGACGGATCTCCATGGCCTTGTACGAAACGACGGAAACGGGTGGTTCGGACACTGCCGGAGTGAAGGCAGCCAACGCTACCAGTGCCACGACGGTAATCGTGACAAAGAGGACGATGGTTGCTATCGGCAGATGGGCGTATAAGCCCACCAGGGATTCTGCAATCCCTGCCACTACAGCAACTCCAGTAAAGCGTATCATGAGGTCTCCTTTCAGACTTCGGCGAGCATTGCAACGTCAGTTGCTTGGTTCGGCTGCGTTACCGCCTCGATGACTTCCTCACTGAGGATGCCATCTTCGACGATAAACAAAGTCTCCAGATTGACTATATCATGGATGGCTATCCAGAGGCGCTCATAGCGCTTTTTTGAGTAGCCATAGAAGGTCAGCGACAGCAACAGGCCAGACCATCCCCACAGCCGCATGACAGTGCTGCCATGCTTTGACCAAAAACGACGGGAAAGATATTTTCCAAATTTCCAGTCGCGATTGATCGGGGAGTGAAACAGTCCGACCTGCTTGTCAAGGTGCTCCCACACACGCACACGAACCTGCTTATACAGCGGGTGCTGTTTCAGCAGTTCGTGCTCATGCATAATTAGCATCCAGGTCGTGGTGCGCGTCCAAACCTTCATAACATAGTCCGCGAAGGCTATGCGTGGGGGCAGCCGCACGAGCACGACAAGGCTGATAACCATGGTGAGGATAAACAGCGCTACTGTCAACGCATCCGTCGTCGCCGGTGGATATTTGACCAGTATGACGGTGCCCAGACCCAGCATTACGCCCTGCAGCAATACATGTATCACTGCGAAGGCGATGGTGGTTCGATTTCGGTAATCGAGTTGCATAAGGCCCTCCTTTCAGGAGATAAGTGATTACGGTAGAAAACCAGGTACGCGATCCCACGGGATAGGTGGGAGCCCTAATAGGCCCCAAAGCAGATATACCACGATAGCTATGGCGATCCCAGTGATCAAACCATGCAATCGTGTTCTGCCCCAAATACCAAACCCGAGGGCAAGGAGTAGGGTCAACAATATGACCCAGATTCTCAGTGTCATGTGGTCTCCTTTCTTTTCCTTATAGGTTTTAGAGGGGAAAGATGTGGACGGTGTTCGGCCTCGGGGTTGTCCACTGAAACCCTGGGCTATAGCTCATAAGATGAGTAGTAAAGAAAGGTGAATTGTCTAGATTCCCGCCTGCGCGGGAATGACACCCTCCCTTACTGCTCATCTTCTGAGCCTTTTTTGCTTCTCTCGATTGTCAAAGTTGCCAAGAACGTTCAGGAACATGCGATGGTTCCGTCGGTTCTACATTCCTATTTCTAAGTTCAACCAGCTTAAACTGGTTAACCTTAAAAGTGGAATCGAGAGAGCATATACATCCCTCCCCCCGAAAACTCGGGGGGAGAGGAGAGTTCGCGAGTCAGGCCGCCACCTCACGTGATTGTAGAGTTATAGAGAACAGTTCACATGCTTCTTCGAGCGCTTTCTCGAATGCATGCGAGGTATCCATTTCTTCAAAGTTGTGTTCGACGTCGAGGAAAAAGCGAGCATTAAAATACTCGCTATGAAGCGGTCCAAACGTTTGTTCCAATGCCTGACAATACTTGCTATGACCAAGGCGAACCGCCATATCATAGATACAGTACGCCAGACAAGCAGTATCAGATTCCTGCGTGGCGGACCGAGCAGGTTCATTCTCTTCGTTCTTAACCGCATCCAGGTTGAACCTGAATACGATTGGACCCTGATCTAACAGGGAACGGAGCAGAATAAGATACGCCCGATCATGGCCATCACGGATTCCAGTGTTCCAAAGTTCGGCAAGACGCGTACGAGGTCTTTTGTGAGCACCATCGGGGGGCTCTCCTTAAATAGGGGATCTTGAATGCACTGCATTCAAGATCCCCGGCTATTAGGCTTCGGATTCGGGCGGCGGGCTATTTACCTCGCGCTGAATAAGTCGAGGATTTGGTTTGTCACACCGCCTTATGCGTGTATAGTCGACCCCGCTGGATCGTATTGCATCCAGCACTTTCCGCTTGTTGCTGGCACCGAACCAGACTTTGGTTACATTGTCTGTATTGGTGATTCTTGTTGCAAACACGATTACTACCGAATATCCATTCGTGCTCTTATTAAGAGCATCGATCAGATCGCGCGGCGGTAGTTCGTATCGTGCGGTGAGTATAGTTAGCTCGAGGATCATCGTGGTCCTTTCTTGTCTGACAGGATCCCCTGCCAGGCAGAGGATCACGACAGACATACTATCGAGCCAACCGGCCGATATGCAGTTCAAGCGGGATTCGGTTGAGCTGTTCCGCTGGATCAGAAGATCTGAGCGCGGTCAGCCCTTCACATATCTTCAGTACAGGAGTCCTCAAGATGGCACCCCTGGAAGTCCAGAGGGTGAGAAGACAACTCGCACGCTCAGCATCGTCATAGATCTCCAGGAATCGCAAGACGCAGAGCGCCTTACGGATTCCGTATTGTCGAACTGAGTGGCCGGACAGATCGTCCGCCAGCAGTCCTTCGATGAGATCCATCGCCTGAGCCCAGCCCAGCCGCTCGAATTCGCCATAGATGGCGTAAAGGAGCGTCAAAGCAAACGCACGAGTCCACCCTTCTAGTTCGTCGGGTGTAACTCCGGAGTGCCATTCATAGTCGAACGCGCGAAGCAACTCTCTTCCGAGGTCTTCTCGCCCCTGCAGTTTCCTTAACCTTTCAAGGAAAGGTGAAGGATCACCAATTTCTCCCAAATCCGGCCAGGCCGCGACTGCGGTTGTGACTTGGCGGATGATTTTCGGCCAGGATTTGGACGTGAACCGTCCGTCCAATGCCTGTTCCAGAAAGATGCGCATAGTTAAAAGCGCGGGAGTGATACGACGGGCGGGCGCGAGCTCTTGGATTTGAGTTCCAGTCATGTGGGCATGCCTCCTTGCATTCAGATTGATACAGTGCGGCAACATAGCTGCACCGGTCGAGGGTATGTTTTCAGGGCAACTCCTTTCTTCATCGGCTCTTGAGGAAAGAGCGGGGGACAATAGTGGGGATGACAGAACGATGAACCTACATTGATCAATATGCCGTCTGTCAACGTCGGCATACCGTCCCATGAAAGGGGAGTGAACATAACGAAATCATTCATTATGTTGATTCCCGCTTCATGGTTTATGTGGTTGGTTCTGTTTCTTTATGCGATTACATGCTCTCTCGGTTATAAAGGTACAGTAACACAAAACCACATTGTACCATGCTAATCAGGTACTGGTCTGTATCACGTATGTAAATATACTTCTCATTGGGGGGTACCAGCCGGTACCCCCCAAAGTCAAAGCATCGAGAGAGGAGGGAGAGGGGGCGCCACGTGGCACCCCCTCGAGCGTTATAGGTTTTTATCGATTCACAACAAGCCGAGTCTCGATATAAACCTATGCACGTAGCGCATGAACCTATTTCCCGGGGCGGGTGGGATAGGCCGATGCACGGTTCCGCTTGGCACGTGCCGTCTGGGAAGAGGGCTTGTGTCAGGGGCGGGTTGATCCACCGCCAGGAGCGCGAGGAGCAAGCTATTACGTTCATCGTGAACAGGTTCGGCGACGATCGCCTCAACTGTCTCGATAAGGTCTTCACCTGGCTCCAAAAGCGCCGCTACTGCGTCTTCGGCAGGAAAGCTGAACGGTTGGAGAGTGGGGTCAAGTTCAGCAATTTCCTCAGGGGCAGCCAGTACAGGTGCGTCTTCGGTAGCCGTTACAGCTTCCTCAACGCGTTGTTCTTGAGCTGTCTCGCCTGTGTCTTCGACCTGCGACAGCAGTGCTGCGAACGCGTCATCCAGATCATCCACCGCAGCGGCAATTTCTTGCCCTGGGGTAAGATTTACTGTTTCAGCATCAACATCTGCTTGCGCCAGCGTGAGCGCCCACGTGAAC
>JBDKFK010000034.1:0-15459 GCA_039798745.1 Candidatus Parcubacteria bacterium | reverse complement strand
GATCGCCAAAGTGGTTGGATCGGAGGCACAGTTGGCAAAGAATACGCCAGCCAGCTGAAACCTATCGGCGGCCACAGCCTGCGATTCAGCCTGAAGCTGTTTCATGAGGTCGGCCGAAATCCGACCGGTTGGATCAGCCCACAGCCTCCCATCCATCAGCCTGGGAAACTCGGGATCGGTCGCGCCCGTTCCTGTCTGAGCTACGCCTCCACCTCCGCAGGCAGCCAACGAAGCTGCAAGGAGCAGAAGTAGGGCCATAATCGACAGGGTTCGTCTGCTTGGCATTCCTGGTACCTCCTTTTGTAAGTCCCGAAGGACTGGTTGAGTAAGGTCACGGCGACGAGGGTGTCTCCGTGGCTAGGTTCACAGGTCTTTGAGGCTCCGCGCGGATTGCCTGTTCACGTCCACACGGCACTCTTTATAAGGGTGATTCAGCCCAAAATCATTAATTTATGGCTAAATTACCCTCATAAACAGGCGTGGTGAACACAACGTCTCGATTTTAAAATGTGCGTACATTAAGCAGAACAGTACCTCATGCGTATAGGAGGTATAGTTGCTTAAAAACTACCTTATAGTATATCAAAAATATGTATAAATAACAACGCGGTTTATACGATTATAGTAGGCCAAAATTAGTCTTGAAATCATACTGTGAATAGGGTACAGTTATCTCGCAGCTATGCAAATCAAACCGTACGACTTTAATTCAAAAGTCAAATAATCGCTTAAGCCCTCCGACCTGGAGGGTTTTTTTATATGGAATACAGTACACCAGATATAGACCAGATAGAGCAACACGAAGACCTGCGGTTCGGTGAAGAGTGCGGAGTGGTCGCCGTAGTCGGTGATGAGGCCGCGGTGAGGGTTCGAAGGGGCTTAGGCGCTCTGCAACACAGGGGACAGGAGAGTGCGGGTATCGGAGCGTTTGACGAAGCCACTGGTTTACTTATACCTCATGCTGATATGGGACTTGTTCCCCAGGTCTTAACCGATGAAGTTATAGATAGGATGAGTGGTGCGAGATCTATGATAGGTCACGTACGATATGGTACTTCAGACAAGTCTGTTGTTGCCAACGCTCAACCGATAACGATGGAACACGAGGGATATGCCATAAGCAACGCCACCAACGGAAACCTTATTAACAGTGAATGGTTACGTCAAAACACCACACTACGCTCAGAAGCGACAAGCGATACCGGGTTACAAACAGCATTTTTGTTGGAACGCCGGGCACGACACAAATCATGGATTGAAACGCTCCAAAAAGAACTGCCGTACCTCCAGGGAGCGTTCTCTAATGTAATGCTTACTGAGGAAGGAGAAACCATCGGCTTCAGAGGAGAACATGGCATCCGTCCTCTTTGCCTGGGGCGGTTTGGCGAAAACGGATGGGGCCTATCTTCCGAAACAGTAGGGTTGGATTTAATGGGTATGGAGTTTGTTAGAGAAATTGCCCCGGGAGAAATTATACGACTCGGTTCTGACGGAAGCGTTAACTCATTTTTTTACGGAGAACCACGGCGAGAGCAACCGTGTGTATTCGAGCAGGTATACTTTGCGCGTCCCGATAGTTACACACGGGGAAAAAGGATACGCGCGGTAAGAGAAGAGTCGGGAAGAATGGTTGCACGGAGATTGCAACAAAAAGGGATAGTGGTAGATGCTGTTGTTCCGGTTTTTGATTCCGGTTTCCCGGCGGCAAAAGGTGCAGCTCAAGAACTTGAGGTCCCTACTGTCGAGGCTATTACGACAAGTCATTATACCGGCCGTACCTTTATTCAGCCCGGACAAAATGAACGCGTTGCAAAAATTAACGGAAAACATAATTTCACTCCAGATGAAGTAATAGATAAGGAAGTGGTATTTGTTGATGATTCAACGGTACGTTCAAATACGGGGCGACGTATTGCTGCAGGTCTACGTGACGCAGGGGCGAGACGTATTCACCATGGAAATGCCAGTCCGCCTATAGTTGATACATGTGATCTGGGAGTTGATCTCCCGACAACTGCAGATCTTCCTGCCGCAGCATGGAGAGATCAGGGGCATGACAGTATTGAACATAATATGGCCGAACTTATGGGCTCAGACACCGTTACTTTTTTAACCGTCGATGATCTCGCGGAAGCAGTTGGAGAAACCACGGAAAATTTTTGTCATCACTGTCTGGGGGGGAAACATCCGATTCTTGACGAGCAGGAACAGTTTCCCATAAAAGAGAGACCTCTTGACGGGCCGCCTAAGATAAGTATTTTTGCTTCCGGATCAGGTACAAATGCTGAAGAAATAATGAGGAGAGTAGCTGAGGGTGATCTGGAAGCGCAGGTTCACGATATTATTTCCAACAAACCCGACGCGTATGTTCTGCAACGGGCAAACGCGTTTGATGTGCCGTCCCATGTATTTTCCTCAAAAGGAATCTTAAGAGATCCTGAGAGACGCTATGAATATAATCGGGCACTTGCGGATCATATCGAACAGAATCTTCCTGACGCGTTGGTTCTGGCGGGGTGGATGGTGGTGTTTGACGACGAGTTTCTCCGGAGGATGCAGGAACTGGAGATTCCGGTAATAAATATTCATCCTGCCCTTCTTTCTCCAAAAGCAGAGGCAACCGTGTCTACATCCCGGGGAGCAATGCCGGTTATCAGAGGAGCACACGCCATCGAAGACGCGTATCAGCAGAATGTTCCCGTGTCCGGAGTAACGATACACCAGATACTTCCGGATATGCCTTTTGATACCGGACCAATACTTTATAAAGAGGAAGTGCGTAGACGTTCCTCAGAAACACTGGAGCAGTGGACAGCACGTATTCATCAGGCAGAATACAGAGCGCTGCCGACTGCCCTCAAGAGAGCTGCGCATGTTATGAAACACAATATTGATATCAGCAAAGGCACCTACCCTTGGTAATGTTATAAGTACAACACTCTTATGGCACACCGTATAAAAGCAGCTTCGAAAGTTGGAGATACACGATCGGGAGTACGCAAGAATATGTTTGAGTCATTGCATCTGGAAGGAAAGATTAGCCAGATATGGATTGCCGATGTGTATACGATAGACGCGGAGCTTCCTGATTATCTGTGGACGCAGGCTGGTGCTGTTTTTTCTAATCCTGTAATTCATACGATGGTTTCCTACTCAGAGCAAACTCCGATAGAAGATCGTGTACGGTCGTTATCGCGCCTTGAACCGGTGCAGAAGGGATTTAGCTGGAGTATTGAAGTTGGTTTTCTTCCCGGGGTGACTGATAACATAGGGTCAACTGCAAGAGAAGCTCTTGAACAAGTGTCTCGTCGGGATTTTAATGATGAAGAAGGCGTATATTCGTCACAGATAACGTATATAAATGGTGATATTTCTTCTGATGATCTTAACAAAGTAGCTGCAAGTTTGGCGAATCCTCTTATTCAGCGAATCAGCACAAAGGATTTTACATCATATATAAAGGACGGCGGTATGGATATTCTGGTGCCCAAAGTGCGTTTAGTAAAGAATATTGAAGTACAAGAAGTTAATCTAAACATTGACGATGATGAGTTGGTACGGTTAGGAAAGTCGGGAATACAAAACAAGGATGGCAGCCGTAGAGGTCCTCTCGCTCTTGATAAGGAAAGTATGAAGGCGATTCAGGCATATTACAAAAAACGGAAAAGAAATCCTACAGACGTAGAACTGGAGGCAATTGCCCAGACCTGGTCAGAGCACTGTAAACATACTATATTTGCTAATCCGATTGATTCTGACAGTGATGGATTATTTAAAACATATATCAAACGTGCGACCGAAGAAATACGGAAGAAACGGGGTAAGAAAGATATCTGTGTATCTGTTTTTTCTGACAACTCAGGAGGAATCCGTTTTGATAATAAGCATGTCGTAACACATAAAGTAGAAACCCACAACAGCCCGTCAGCACTTGATCCGTTTGGAGGAGCAGTTACAGGGATTGTCGGAGTTAATCGCGACGCTCTGGGGTTTGGACTAGGGGCAAAGCCCGTAATAAATACCTATGGTTTCTGTTTCTCTAATCCTGAGGTAGAAATGCCGTTATTCCGGGACAAACATCTGAAAGATAAGATGTTAAGTCCACGACAGATAATGGAAGGGGTAATAGCCGGAGTGAACGCTGGAGGCAACTGTTCCGGCATTCCAACGCCGCAAGGCTTTATGTATTTTGACGATCGTTATCGTGGAAAACCGCTTGTTTTTGTCGGCACCGTGGGAATAACACCCATGAAGATTAATGGCAAAGTATCTTATCAGAAGCAGGCCAGGTCAGGTGATTATATTGTCGTTATAGGAGGAAGAGTAGGATTGGATGGTATTCATGGAGCTACTTTTTCATCCGAGACTCTCGATTCGGGAAGCCCTGTCTCAGCTGTGCAGATAGGAGATCCTATAACGCAGAAAAAACTCAGCGACGCGCTTATTAAAGAGGCACGGGACGACGGATTGTATACAAGTATAACCGATAACGGCGCCGGTGGCCTCTCCTGTTCTGTCGCTGAAATGGCGAAGGAGTCTGGCGGATGTTTTGTATATCTTGATAAAATTCCTCTTAAGTATAGTGGCTTAGATCCGTGGCAGATCTGGATTTCAGAATCACAGGAGCGTATGACACTAGCTGTGCCAAAAAATAACTGGCCACGGTTCGCAGATCTCATGCGAAGGCGCGGAGTTGAGTCAACAATAATCGGATTATTTACTGACTCTGGCAAATGCATTGTGGAGCACAGAGGCAAACGCATTGTGAATCTTGATATGTCGTTTCTTCACGAGGGATTTCCCAAAAAACATCTGGTAACGAGCTATGCGGCGCCTATACACACAGAGCCTCACATTGTATCCTCAAAGACTCACACAAAGATACTTCATGCATTGTTGCAACGGTTTAATATTGCGGGCTATGAGGCAGTGTCCTCTCAGTATGATCATGAAGTTCAGGGCGGATCAGTGACTAAACCACTTCAGGGCAAAGGAAGAGTAAACGCCGATGCAACTATAACAAAACCTGTTCTCACCTCTGAAAAAGGCATCGCGCTTTCTCAGGCGTTGTATCCAAGCTATGGTGATATTGACATGTATCACATGACTGCCTGCGGCATAGATACTGCAATCCGCAATATTATTGCAGCCGGAGGTACACTTGATACCATAGCTATTCTCGATAATTTTTGTTGGTGTAGCCCTCATCTTTCTCAGCGGCTGGGAGAGTTGAAACGTTCATTACAGGCGTGTTACGACTACGCGGTAGCATATGGAACGCCTTACATATCGGGGAAAGATAGTATGTACAATGACTTTCGTGGATTTGATCTCAAAGGAAAACCTGTTGAGATTTCTATTCCTCCGACAGTACTTATCTCAGCAATCGGCATTGTGGCTGATGTTAAAAAATCGTTGACAATAGATGTGAAAATACCGGGAGATCTTATATATATTCTGGGTGAAACACACGACGAGCTGGGAGGGTCGGAATATTTCGCACACTATAACGCAGTTGGAAACACTGTACCCAAAGTAGATGTATCTAAAAATAAGAGACTGTATAAGGCTTTCTCTGCATGTACCCGCAAAGGTCTCATAGCATCGGCTATAAGTGTAGGTCGGGGTGGATTGGCTATAGCGCTTGCCCGTATGGCAATGAGTGGCATGATGGGAGTTGATATAGCTCTTACCCATATACCCGGAACAGTCAGTCGGGATGATTATGCTCTCTACTCTGAAACACAGGGAAGAATAGTAGTAACGATAAACCCAGCATACCGGAAACGGTTTGAAGCACAGATGTCTGCTATTCCTTACAGATGTATAGGGAAGGTTGTAGACACATCTATTTTTCAAATAGCAGGTAAGGACAAGCATATCCTTGTGCGGGATACAGTGGAAAAGTTACTCCAGTCATATACATTGCCATTTAAAAATCTTTAGTATGAAACATAAACCGAGAATGCTTATCTTCGCGGGATACGGACTCAACTGTGAAGAAGAAACGAAGTACGCGTTTGATTCTGCAGGCGGTACCGCTGATATAGTGCATATTAACGATCTTATCGACGGACATGTGCGCATTGATGAATATCAGGCGCTGGCATTCCCCGGAGGGTTTTCGTACGGGGATGATCTTGGATCCGGCAACGCGTTTGCCAATAAAGTACGTAATACCATAGGTGACAGACTGTTTGAGTATGTGCAGGGAGATAAACTGGTTATAGGTATCTGCAATGGATTTCAGATTCTTACCAATCTTGGATTATTGCCGTCGCTCTACAAATCATACGACAGACAGGTGGCGCTGTTACATAATGGATCGGCAAGGTACACAGTAAGGTGGGTTGATGTTGAGGTTAACAATACTACCCCATGGTTAAGAGGAATAACAAAGATAACTCTTCCTATAGCTCATGGTGAGGGAAGATTTTATGCAGATAAAAAAACTCTTCAAACTATTCGGAAAAAGCGCCTGGTAGCGCTAACCTATATAAAGGGAGATATATATAAAATGTCGAAGTTACCCCACAATCCCAACGGCGCAATGGATGATATCGCCGGTATTACTGATGACACAGGCCGTGTTATGGGGCTTATGCCACATCCCGAACGGGCAGTATCGTTTACGCAGCTGCCTTACTGGACACTTATGAAAGAGCAGTATCTTCGTCGAGGTAAAAAAATTCCGGAGCACGGGCCGGGCTTCGCATTATTTGAAAACGCCGCAAAGTATTTCAACTGATATATACTCAATTATTTGTGTGTATACCTCTTGAAATAAGAGAGATTCTGAGATAAAATAAAGCATATCTCAGCGCTGAGGTTATTTAACTTCCTAAGACAAAGCAGTCTTGATCTCAAGACAACGTCGTCTCCTTTATTATTTAGCATGTCATAACTTATATGGTAGATCTTAAAACTGCGTTATCAATGATCAAATCAGGATCGCTTTCGTTTGTGGATTTGAAGTTTGTCGACCTACGAGGCGTCTGGCATCATTTCACCATTACCGCCCGCGATTTTAACGAAGAGTCAATTAAAAAAGGATTTGGTTTTGATGGATCAAGCATAAAAGGGTTCCAGTCTATTTACGAAAGCGACATGTTGCTGAAGGCCGATACTGACACGTTATTTATTGATCCCTTTTTTGAGAAAACCCTTTCATGTATCTGCGATGTATACGATCCGACAACAGGTAAGGCTTTTGAAAAAGATCCACGATATACGGCAAAAAAAGCTGAAGAATACCTCAAAAAAACAAGGATAGGAGATGTTTCTTACTGGGGACCTGAAGTAGAGTTTTTTGTCTTTGAAAAAATGGATTACGCGCTCACTCCGTATGTTTCCGGCATTCAGATAGGAAGTAGTGATCTGGGCGAAGATGAAACGGGAGACGGTTTTCGCATACTGCCCAAGTCGGGATACTTTCCGGTTCCTCCTTTCGACAAACTACAGGCATTCCGTAGTGAGGTAGTAACTATTCTTGAGTCAATAGGTGTTACGGTCGAAGTTCATCATCACGAAGTCGCAACGGCCGGACAGTGTGAGATTGATCTGCGCTATGATACCTTGGTGAGGATGGCGGATAAGGTTATGATATACAAATATGTAATCCGCAATACTGCGAAAAAATATGGATTGACCGTGTCGTTTCTCCCGAAACCTATATACGGCGACAACGGGTCGGGAATGCATACGCATCAAAGCATTTTTAAAGGTGGAAAAAATCTATTCTTTGATCCTAAAGGGTATGGAGAGCTTTCATCAACAGCCCTTTCGTACTCAGCCGGGTTACTAAGCCACATAGAAGCGGTACTGGGAATTACGAATCCGACCGTTAACTCGTACCGGCGGCTTGTGCCTCATTTTGAGGCTCCCACCTCGATCGCCTTTTCCAAACGTAACAGAAGTGCCGCAATAAGAACTCCTATGTACTTTATGAATGAGTCAAAGTCCAAGCGTATTGAGCTTCGTTGTCCGGATCCGACATGTAACCCATATCTTTCATTTGCCGCGCAGTTAGTTGCAGGGTTGGAGGGAGTAAAGCAAAAGATGGACCCAACAGCTATGGGCTTTGGTCCGTTTGATGAAAATATCTGGGACAAGCAAGACGTTAAACAGACTCCGAGTAGTCTGTTTGATACTCTTCACGCGCTGAAAAAAGACACGACACTCGTCAACTCAGGTGTCTTTGCAGCCGAACTTATCGAAAGTTACCTTGAAGTAAAAACAGAAGAAGCCAGGTTGAGTCTTATGTACCCGACACCTGCCGATTATATGTTCTATTCTGATATCTGATTTGAGAGAGTTAAACACGCCCTCCGATGTGGAGGGCGTGTTTAAATTGGGTGTATAATGTGTGTATGGCCGTTGAAGAATTTATTGGAAAAACATTAAAAGACGCCGGTGATATCTGCATGAAGGGGTTCGGACATATAAAACGTATAAGCCATAAAGGTGATCAGAGTAATGTTGTAACCGAGGTAGATATAGCTTCTGAAAAATCAATTATTTCGCATATCAAACGACAGTTTCCTCATGACACAATCATTGCAGAAGAGACAGGGTTTTATGAAAAAGATTCTTCACGCTGTTGGATAATTGATCCGATCGACGGTACTTCAAACTTTGCAGCCGGCATTCCCTGGTTTGGAGTTATGATAGCCCGACTCGAAAACTGGGTAGTTACTGCCAGTGGAATATTTCTTCCTGCTATGGATGAACTTTATTTTGCCGAAAAAGGTAACGGCTCGTATCTTAACGGACACAGAATACGCGTTAGTCCCGAGGACTCACTTAAAAATGTTCTTGTAGCATACGGCATAGATTATTCGGAGATTGAGGGAAAAACAGATAGAGAGATGAGTATCGTAAAGAAGCTGGTTGGGGCTTGCAGAAACCTTAGAGACACGAATAGCGCTGTTGATGACTGCTATGTGGCTGGCGGCAAATTTGGCGCGTCACTAAACCAAACAACAATGATCTGGGATGATGCTGCTCCTTCGCTGATTGTCGAAGAGGCAGGAGGAGTTTATACGGATATTGAAGGCAAGCCATTGAATTTTGAGGTAACAAAAGAAAATTATCTAAAAAATTACACGAGCGTTGCGGCAAGCAAAGCACTTCATCCAAAGATAATGCAGCTCCTGAAGAATTGATACTATTGTTGTCTTGCGCGAAACATGATATACATTATTTATGAATGAAGTTTTTTTCTTTGTCCTTATTGGTCTTCTTGCCGGACTCATTCCGGCAAGTGTAAATGCCTGGAAAGATCCTCCCTATGAAGGTTTTAGTTTCAGTAAGTTTCCCCGAAGTCTTGTAACGGGAGGCGTCTTGGGTTGGCTTATGTATTATCTTCAAAAGTATAACTATATTCAAATCGACAATCTGGGATATGTTTTCTTATCTGTATACTGTCTCGAGCGACTGGTAGGTGAGACGATAAAAGCGTGTTTTCTTTCCAGAGTACACAAAGAATATCAGCAGTTTTACAAGCAATATCATCTGACATTTGACACCTACCGTACTCGTGTTATCATGGGTTGGTTATTTTTTTTCATTGTCAGCATAGGATTTGCGTATAGTGTACAGATACTGCACGCATATTCTTCGACTATTGCTCACAGTCATTTCTGGGGAGCTTTGATAGGGTTGTTAGCCGGACTTATCGTAGCGACCGGCGGCGCCCTTAAAGATAGTCCTTCTGAAGGATTTGAGTTTGATAAATTCTTAAGGAGCCCTATTGTCGGACTGGTTGGAGGATGGTTTCTTGTTGGAATATCCAGTCGTATGGATCTTCTCCTTATGGCGTGTATTGGTTTTGACCGAGTAGTTCTTGAAGGGTATAAAGCGTATTTTTCGGGTAAAACAAGAGGTATGTTTGACCGTATGAAAGTGAAGTACCCTTTATGGAAGCATGAACGATATGTATTTTTTGTTACATATATCATCTCTGTAGGTTTTCTTATTCTTTGTCTGAGTATTCCCTATACTGCGACCTACAGTCGATTCATCCCCTGACCACAGTTACTTCGAGAGGATCTTTTTTGTCTCTATTTTGTACATTTCTACGTTTGGCTGATCAAATGTATTGATGTTCAATAATCTGCCCAGATACATCATCTCCAGCATTTTGAACTGTAGGTAGCTACCGAGATTTTCGGGATTTACCTCATCAAGAACAATCTCCATAAACGGAAGTTGCTGCTTTGCATAGGCGATTTTTACCCCTTCACGAATAGCTTCCAAAAGAGATGATGCTGTCTTGCCACTAATTTTTTCTACAAGATTCGGAAATACCATAGCATCGGGTACGGCAGGATCGGCCGGTTCACGCAGAGTCCATGTAAAGGTGGTAAGTTTGTCTTTCGGGCCACCCAAATAAAGCTGCGCTACAGAGTGTAAGTCGGTTGAACCAAGGGATACGGTAGGTGTAATACCGGCCCGAACGGTGTTTCCTTTAAGATCCTGCTCTTTTCCTATGCTTTCGCCCATAAGTTGACGGTACCATTTTCCCATTGACTCCATCTGCGCATTGAAAAAAAAGTTATCGTTAATGGTTTTGCCTTTTTTTGAGTGAAGATATAAGAGAACGGCAGATATTAAGGCTGGGTTACGAAGAGGCTCTGACTGAGTGTTCTCATTCCGCGCGGTTAATGCTCCTTTGCGGAGCGCCTCAATATCAACTCCGGCAGCGGCCAGCGGGAACAGGCCGACGGCAGAGAGAATGGAGTATCTGCCACCTACGAGGTGCGGGATGGATAAGCAGGCATAGCCTTTTTCTTTTGCTGCTTTCCATAGGTTAGAGCCTTCATCGGTCGTAATAACTACACGGTTTGCGATAGTAGGGAATTTTGAAACGAGAGCGGAAAGAATGATTTCTGTATTTGCTACTGTTTCGGTAGTACCACCTGATTTGCTTATCGCGTTTATAAGCACCTCATCAGGGTCTTTTATATCGTTATTAATAGATGTAATAAGCGCGGACAAGAGTACAGGATTACAGGTATCTGCAAAGATTATTTTTGGGTATCTCTCCGGCTGCAATACATCTATATATCCATACAGCGCGTCGTATATAGCCTTTGTACCCAGGTTGGAGCCGCCGATACCTATGTCGATAATATATTTAAGTTTATTATTCACCTTTTCTTTCACGAGATTTTTTACATCCTGTAATAACGCGTTGTCGGAAGGGAGGTTAACCGATGCTTCCGCGGCATCATATGTCGAGGTCTTTATAACTTGCTGTATGTGAGTAATGTAATCGGCAATTGCTGAGGAAGCGATAAGGATTTCCTGATCCGATATATGTGCTGAGTCTTTATAAAGAAGTTTCATAGATGATAGTATAATTGTTAATTCCTATTGTCATTGCGAGCCGATTGTCATAGAGCGAAGCAATCTTCACAATAAAGATTGCTTCGTCCTGTTGAGTAATGGTCCTCGCAATGACATCTAGATCTCCATATACGATTTAAGTAACACGGCTTTGCCATCGTGAGCAGTAACTGTATACTCGCCACAGTTTTGTGCCAGAAAACAGGAATGACCTTGTGTAAGGTGCACTGAACCTTCTGAGGTTTTAACTGTTACATCGCCATCACGGACAAAAAGATGACAGAAAGAATCGTCGGTATGTTCGGTCAGAGTATTGTTGCATTCCAGAATATCCATAGAGTAGTACTCTGTCCTTAATAATCGGTTTCCCCGTCGTTCTTTGAGCATGTTTGCGATGTTGTTATGGTCTGGGTCAGTGTCTAGGTAGGTGAAGTAATCATCAATGTGAATTTCTCGTATGTCTCCGTTATCCTTAATCTTTCCCTGATCAAAGCTGCGGATCGTAGAGACTGGATCCATAACGTCGCGTTGAATTTCGTAGACAACATTGCCATAAGGAAGAGAAGTATCTTCTTCCCATGAATGATGTAATCCCCCCATACTAAGATCAAGGAGTGAATGTTTCTGAGTTTTATACTGGTTGACGTACTGCCATGGGTTAACGCTCTTGATATACTCAGACGCTTCTTTTCTGGCAGCATCCACAGTAAGCGCACCGGACTTTATTTTCTGGCTCAGCGTTTTCATGTAGTTATTTATGTCATGGCAGGTCTTTTGATACTCGTGAACGGAGGTATCTTCTTTAATACCAAATGTGACAGCCCCATCTTCCAGATAATACCAGGACTCCGGTTTTGGTTGCCATTTTTCACTTTTCTCAGCGGGCTTTATATGGAGCTGAAATGAGTTTCCTGAGGCTTGATTAATCTTTATCAACAAGGGCATGATTGTTGTTTTTTTAAGGAGGTATGGGCCAAGAATGTTTGAGGGGTCAGACTGGACAGCATCGGCAAGGGTTATATAATCGACGCCGTCTTTGAGAGGAAAATGGGCAGTGTCTATGGCTGCGGTATCGGCGGATCCCAGCTCAGGTACAAATGATGGGTCTGTTGAGTCAGTTAGAGTGAGAGAGAGCTTGGACCGGCCATAGAGTTCGTAGCTCTGGCCAATTTTTTTATTTTCAAGAAAGGGGAGATCTTTCCAGTGTTTCAAGGTTGCGATATAAGTGCCTCCCCATGTGGGTTGTTCAATGAGTTTGGGGATGATGAGATACGGTTTTTTTTGTAGACTCATAGGTGGTTATATGACGCTATCATATAAAAAAATAGTGTATAATGCAATATCAAATGAGCAAGGAAAAATTCTTCATATATACGCGTGCACTTAGGGTGAACCAGTGGATAAAAAATCTTGTCATTTTTACTGCCATCATTTTTTCGGGAAAACTTTTTGAATTTGATCTCCTGTTTAAAAGCTTTTACGCGTTTCTTGTTTTCTGTTTACTATCCTCAACGTCCTATGTCTTAAATGATATTATCGATTATCCTTTTGATAAAAAACATCCGATAAAGAAAAACCGCCCTATTGCGTCAGGTCTTATCACTATTCCCCAGGCCACTTTTATAGTATTTCTTCTCACGCTGACTTCACTTATTATCTCTCTGTTCTTTTCCATCTCTTTTTTCATGCTTTCCTTTGTTTTCATTATCCTCCATTTTCTTTATTCTCTCAAGCTGAAAAGATATCCAATTGTTGATATCTTTACAATCTCGTTTTCATTTATGCTCCGAACCTTTGCCGGTGAAGTGGTGACGGGCTATCACATTCCGATATGGCTGTTGCTTACCATATTTTTTATATCGCTCTTTATGGCTACGGTTAAGCGCCATGCTGAGTTAGTCTCGCAGGGACAGGGTACGAGAATTTCACTCGACCGCTATCGGGAACACCTCCTTAATTTTCTTACAAATACGTTCGCGACACTCACCATTATTGCTTACTCGTTTTATACCTACTTTGAGAAACCTCCAGATATAAACGCTCCATTTAGCCGCATATTTGCCAATGTTTACCCCACATTTGAGGCGAGAAAGTGGATGATGCTCACCATTCCTTTAGTGGTATATGGAATTGCCCGTTACGCGCAGCTTTTGTATGAAAAGGCAGAAGGAGAGCGTCCGGAGAAGATAATCACTACAGATAGGCCGCTTATTATAACCATGATGCTTTGGGGATTCTTCGTAATAGGGCTGATCTACCTTTTTTAATCCTACAGCCTCAAAATGAGGCTAAAAACTGTTGATAAACATACATATTTGTGATATACTATAAGTTATTTTCCAGCCACGGTCAGCCACGGGCATCTTTGCTTGCTCGTCGTACGTCTCGTACTCATTTGACCAGAGGCCGGGCACTTTCATAATCAGGAGAATTATATGTTTTTTCCTCAATATACCGGTGGCAATAAGATTTTTATGACAGTCTAAAGCTCTTTTTTCCACTTGTATAAAGAGGACGAGCGCGGAGTGACAGGGCCGCGTTCGTACCACAAACTGTCAACCGTTATCAAGAGTCTCCACCCCGGAGGCTCATGGTAACAAACCCCTCCGATGCGGAGGGGATCGTTTTATGGTGTGAAAGGAGGTCCATTATGGGAGGTCTCATATTCACTTTAGTTGTGTTCCTCGTTATCTGTTTGCTTCTCTTCCTGAGTTCGTTCTTAGGGAGTGGCCAGCAGAGTAACGGTGGGCATGGCAAGGGTGGTAATGGCCATGGCAAGGGCAATGGCAAAGGTGGTCAGCCTGATGATCCTGACTTGCCAGGTAAGGCAGGGGCAGGGAACGGCAAGGGCCGTGGTGGCCACAAGGCAGCCGGCGGGAGAGGCGGGCAACCACCTCACTCACCCCATAATCAGGGTGGAAAACCGATCGGTCGGCGAGGTCAGCCAGGAGGCTCATATCCCCAAGGTGGATTTGTTCCACCACCAGTGCTTCCATCCTTCAACAATTCACGAGACAGAGAAGCGTACTGTAAGTCGCTCGAATCTCAGGGTTGCCGGGTGAATAGAAGTACTGGTCAGGTTAGTCTCCCGGGCCAAGCACCTGAGTCGAGCTTGGTGGGTAACATCTGGGGTCTAGCCGTCTGTGGCGGTGGCATAGTGCTGTTCATACGATTGTATGGATGGCCTTGGATCGTTATCTTCGAGTTCATCAAAGCCTTGAACAGCTGATGACAATGGAAAAAAGGAGGTGGCTGTATTGACCTTTCTCACAACAACCCTCGATCGTGTCGCTACGGAGGCGCGTGAACGCATCCTG
This sequence comes from Candidatus Parcubacteria bacterium, assembly GCA_039798745.1. Classification (GTDB taxonomy): domain Bacteria; phylum Patescibacteriota; class Microgenomatia; order UBA1406; family GWC2-37-13; genus JBDKFK01. The sequence goes on along the minus strand of JBDKFK010000034.1, from coordinate 793 downwards.
ATCAACAGCAAAGGTTATGAGTTTGACTGGCACGACGGCCTGGCTGTTGGCGTCCGTCAGACCGTCGCCATGCTGCGGCGCTACGCTGAGTGGTATTTCGTGTGTACAGAGGATAGTCTGGAGACTTTGTATCGTTGGTTCAAGTACCAACGTCACAATGTTTGCCGGTTGGCACTGAAGCTGCCCGCGCGAGACAACTATTTTTGCCGTGTCGAGGAGCGGCCTATGTTCATCGACTACAGCGCGGACGAAGAGTTTCTGCAGGAGGCCGTTCATTTGGGCCGACTGTTGGTGCTGGGCGTGCTTGCGGAGATCTACCGCGGGCAGCGGCGGGAGTATATGCCGCTCGATGAAATCCATGTGGAGATTGTTGGCATGTTGGTGTACGACTGGCTCGAGCCAGTCGCGCAGCGGCAGCTACACCCATCAAACTTCGCGGTGTGGCAGATTCAGTGGTGTCAAATAGGAGGTGAGCAACCATGGGTGCTCTCGCACCGTGGAAGCGAAGCTCTTTATTATCGGTCGGAGATCGGTTGGCATCACGACTGTGATCTGCAGCGGCTTGTCTAAGTAGGCAACCTGAGACCCCGCCTCGCCCCGAGTCAGACTCGGTGGCGGGCGGGGTCCTCATCTTTCAATAACAATCTAGTTCACAAGGAGTGATCACAATGTACCAGTTCGCTCAAGCCGTGGATATTGACGGAGCAAACGTCGCTTGCGTCAAAGTCCCAAACCTTCCAGAGTTCAAGATCATTTTGGCGCAGTTCCTGTGGGCACATCCTGACATCTCCAC
>JBDKFK010000033.1:0-18506 GCA_039798745.1 Candidatus Parcubacteria bacterium | reverse complement strand
CGCCGAGCCGCATCCGGACTTCATTGCCGCGGCAAGGGAAAGCTTCCTGCCCGAGATCGATCGGGCTATCGAGCTTTGTAGGCAAGACAAGCGCATGACGTTGCTTCGCGAGTGGGAGATCGCCACCAAGCGCGACGCTCTCATCGCGATCGTCCGCGAGATGCAGTCCACGTTCAAGTGGGCTCTCAGCATGAACGAACAGATCGAGTTCTGGACGCTCTGCAAAGACCATGACCGCGCCGCGGATCTAAGGCAGACGCAAGAGCCTATCTTCGCGTTCGCCGCTAAGCTCGAGGAGCTGCGCGCCATCTTGTAGGCGAGTTGAGTTCCGTAGTCGGACGGGTAAGAATTATGTTCTTGCCCGTCCGCTTTTTGATTGGTACAATAAGTGAATGTCAAAAGCTATTCAACCTGTTGTTCTTGCAGTAATCCGCAAAGAAGGTAAATATCTCCTTACCAAAAGAGTTGAGCGTGATCCCGAAGATTCAAAGTTTCACGACATCTGGCAGATACCCGGTGGAGGATTGGAGTGGGGCGAACTTATCGAAGACGCCGTCCGGAGAGAAATGCGTGAAGAACTCGGCATCGAGATTCGCATAATCGGTCTCCTGCCCAAAGTATTTGAAGACATCAGAGGACAGCTCTGGCATGGCATTATGTTATGCTACCTGTGCGAGATGGAGAATGATGAATCTATGATAAATCTAAACGACGAAGCTTCCGAGTATAACTGGTTTACCGTAGACGAAATCCGCAAACTTCCAAGCTTCACTGAAACAATAAAAGCAATAGACCTTGCCGAAACGATCGCGTAATGTTGTATACGCTTTGGGCTGATGATATAATTGTTCTTCGATAGTATATGCCTGCCGGGGTGGCGAAATTGGTAGACGCGCACGCTTGAGGGGCGTGTGGGAGCAATCCCTTGGAGGTTCAAGTCCTCTCTCCGGCACAGTATCAAACACAGAATAATACGTCTTTTTTTAAGACAGCATTTTTTGGAGGATCAAAGTCTTCCAACGTACTCTTTGACATTCAATTATTGACGCAAAAAAGTGGTACCAATTCGTAGATTCGTCTACGGTTGATATAGCGGACTTGAAGTCTTTATAGATATTATAGATTCCTGTTGAATTCCACAGCTCATCAGAGCACTGGCGTATTTACGCTACCCGGATAAAACAGCAAGGTATATGATCTATAGACCTCTCTCCGTTTTTCCTCTGGGGAATTCCTGTGTATAGCTAGTTCAAAGGAGCAAGCTCATGCCTACCGACAACAAGGGTCAGAGCCCACCCAAGCCCACGCCAGTTGGTGACAACAAGGGTCAAAAACCCTATGTTCGACCCGATCCATTTTCCAGGCCCAATCCGCTCTACAACACTCCTCCAGGGGGACGCAGTCCTGCTGAGGATCGGGATGGACCACGTGGTTCAGGCCCTGGAGGCTTATTCCAGATCGGCGATCGGCTGCTCTAGGATCTGTCGCTTTCGCGTCACCCACTCCATCTCTCACCACCTATTGACATACCATCTTGCATGGTGACTGAGGGCTAGTGTGGCTCATAATTGAATACTCTAAAAAGTGGATTCCGGCTGACACCCGGATGGAAATGCGCTTGCATTTCTAGATTGTCTAATCATCCACTTTTTTATAATTCAACTTTCATCATATGTAGACACTCTATCCATTACACCAGTGTCTGTTGGTCTACATCATTTGGCTTGTATGCAATCTTCAGATGTTTAAATGCTGCCTGAGTTACCACTCTTCCTCTTGGTGTTTTCTTAATAAAGCCTAGCTGCAGCAAATAAGGTTCGATAAATTCTTCCACCGTCTGCCGGTCTTCTGATAATGAAGAAGCAATCGTCTCTATTCCAATTGGCTGATTCTGAAACTTGACCGCTATAAGACGCAGGTACTGAATATCCATATCACTTAATCCCAACGGATCAATCTCCAGTAACTGAAACAAATGATCAAGCAGTTTTTCATCAATCTCCTTGTGTTTATCTACTTCAAGTACGTCGCGCGCGCGTTTGAGTATTCTGTTGGCTATACGAGGAGTTCTTCTGGCCCGGCGAGCTATAGAATGAGCTGCACCTTTGGTGATGGGAATATTAAATATTTTGCTCGAGCGTTCGATGATGTTAACCATTTCATCTTCCGTATAATAATCGAGTCTCAATAGTAGTCCAAATCTGTCACGCATAGGCGCCGACAGTAACGCGAGTTTTGTAGTTGCAGATACGATTGTGATATTGGGTACAGGTAACCTCACTGTGCGGGCTGACGGACCTTTGCCGATTATTATATCGAGAGCGTATTCTTCCATAACCGGATATAACATTTCTTCAACCGGTTTAGGCATTCGATGAACTTCATCAATAAACAATACATCGTTATCCTTAAGGTTTGTAAGGATTGCAGCAAGATCTCCGCCTTTGGTGATCGCAGCGCCTGAGGTAATCTTAATCTCACCTTCGAGCTCATTAGCAATAATATAGGCAAGAGTTGTTTTGCCTATTCCCGGAGGACCGTAGAAGAGAATATGTTCAGTTGCAGTTCCTCTGTTTTTCACAGCATCAATAAATAGACGAAGTGTTTTTTTTATATTTTCCTGACCTATATAATCATTTAGTTTCTGCGGTCTTAAGTTAGTTATATCTAGTGAAGTCAAATCACTCATACATATATTATAGCTCCTCTGTAGCAAATTGAGGCAGGAAAGTAGCCAGCTACATTGCATATACCCATAGCATTTGATATCATTCAGCATTTGCGACGACCCGGCATCTGCACGCCGGTAATTTTTCGTCTCTGTTCTTTGAAATTCTACGACTTAGCGTACTTTTGGGGATGAAAGCGACACGTTATATGTCATTTCCACCCCCAAAAGTAACACCCCTCAAGGTATTATTCGAGCATCCCCGCACGGATAATAAAGTAACCCTCTAATATAGGAGGACGTATGTCTACTCAACCACCGGAGTCTATCGTCATCAGTGTTCATAAGGTAGAGCACAGAGTGACGCTTGAACTGCTTCTCCGCCGTCTGTTTAACCGTGGCATCGAGATCGCGTCGAGTCAAAACACTCGTCGCAATATCAGCGCGGTTACTCACGGTCTCATCGAAGTGACCAATGTGCTGCTTTCACACTATCGTGAAGCGCAGCTTACCAAGCTGCGCGGCAGCCTTCCACCGGGAGATGAACTCAACCGTCAGGTTAGGTTCTTTCTCGACTCAACCGCTGGTTTTTTGCCCACGGAATGGAGCTCAGTCACGGATAAGGCAATCAACAAGCTTACCATGCTTTTCTTCGAGTACCTCAACCGAACCGTACACAATGAACAGGATGAGATTGAAGCATGGCATAGCGGATGGTTTACCGAAGTCATCCCGCAGATCGTCGCGTTGGGTGCCGAGTTTGGCACAACTTCCTTGGACGATCCCTTTCATCCCGACTTCGGTCACGCCGACGCTTTGTTTTCGCAGGAGATGCAACGGATAGGCTTAGCTTCAGGCGGTAGCCTGGCACGAAAGCCTACACGTCATCCCGAAACGCCGGATACCATAATCCAGTACACCCTGATGAACCCGCGAGGGTACTTCATTGTAGACCTGGATCAGGATACCGTTACTCTGGATAAGGAGGCTTCGTGGGAGTTGGGGACATGGGCTTTGTGGCCCATATATAGTCCCAGAAAGGAAAGCGCAGCAGCATGACCACACCTGAGTCCATAACCATCCTCGTAAATGGAGAGATTCGTACCATATCGTACGAACTAGCTCTCCGTCGTCTGTTCAATCGTGCTATCGAGATTGCCACGGATCATAAGCTGCGAAACGATATTGCCGTTATCCGTAGCAGTCTCGAAGAGATTGAGATGCGCTTACAAGGACATTACCAGGAACTTCGCCGCAATGAGATTCGCGAGTCCTTTTCGGGCGCTGCCCAGCGCAGAGCCCTTCAGAACTTTGCCGAGTCTCAAAAGCGATTCCTGCCACCACTCTGGTTACGCGCGTTCGAAACCGCGCGTAACATGATCATGCTCCAGTTTCTGGATTACCACATGGTCGCCACCATTATAGACATCCAGGAAGGAAATCTTGATTCCTGGCATTCCGCATGGCCAACTGTGGTGATCCCAGAAATTATAAGGATTGCAGCCCGAAATAACTTGTCGGGACTTGACAATCCTCTTCATCAGGACCTGGTTACCGCGGACGCGATGTTCAGTAGCAGGGCGCTCCCGCAACTTCAGGTAGCTGAGCTCGCGGGACAACCGCGACGGAGTCTTGATCATCCGCACACAGTGATTGAGTATAGACTCAGCACTCCACGGACCTACTTCACCGTAGATCTCATGGCTGATGCCATATACTTCCATCCGGAAGCAAAATGGACACAAGCCATCTGGGATCTATGGGTGACAGATCTTGAGCCGTCGATCCACTTCGGCTAAGTTGTAGACGAAAAGGGGGTACCGCCTGGTACCCCCCTATTTTTTGTGTGAAGTAGCAATGCGTAGTCCAGCTTTTATTTTTTCTTCTATTGAAAGATCTTTCGGTATTTTTGTCTGTATCTGCCGTGCTTCCTGCGTTTTAAACCCAAGAGAAACCAGCGCGTCTATAACAACTTTATCGTCGTCCGACATCTGAACCTTATCCATAGTAAAATCTTCTTTCAGCTTCTGAGCCAGTTCCAGAATTATTTTCATAGCAGTCTTTTTTCCCAGTCCCGGTATATGAGTAAAAAAGTCGATATCATTGTCCTGTATAGCCTGTCTAAGCTCGTCGGCTTTGGTAAAGGAAACAATGCCATATGCAGATTTTGGCCCGACGCCCGGCACTGTGGTAAGAAGCTTAAATAACTCCATCTGTCGTTTATGTTCAAAACCAAATAACACAAGCGCGTCATCGCGAACCTGTAAATATGTATAGAGATCTACTTCCGAATGAGGGTTGAGCGCGAGAAGAGCAGGAGTAAGATATACAAGGTACGAAACTCCAGACGCAGTTTCAACAAGACCTGTAGTACCATCAACTTCCGTAAGTACTCCTTTTAATTTTCCGATCATACTTGTAATAATACCATGTCATTGCGAGTGGAGCGAAGCAATCTTGACAGGCAAGTACTTGTAAAGATTGCTTCACTATCCTGACGTATCTGGATAGTTCGCAATGACAAAGAAATTGTATATACCAAAAAGGGGCTGGTGGTCTCGAAAGACCTCCAGCCCCTGTGCTTCCTCCTGCGTATTGCGCGCTACTGATCAGAACCGTGCCACATTGAGCAGCATGCTTGCGGGCACGTGCGTGGCCTTGAGCAGTGCCATCTCTTCCGACATGCGACCGATGATACGGAGCAGTTGTGCCCGGTCAGCTTGGTGGTTGAAGCTACCGCTGACAAGGTGCTGGCCCATATTTACGACGATGTCGTTGTAGGCACAGGTAGTGCGAACGTGGGCAACGACTTCATTCGCATGCAGCTGCCGGAGAATAGCGATCTCTTCGGCCATGCTGGCGATGATCTCGCCCAGCGCCGCGCGATCAACCTCAGCTTGTCGGCGCTCATTGCACTCGTTGGCGGCCATTGCGACGACCAGGTCGGTATAGCAGGTGCGAACCCGGATGGTTTCAGCGTGTGCCAATGTATTCATTGCGATCTGGGTCGACAGTCCGTCAGACAGCTGCGCGACTTCGTCCCGCAGCTCCCGATTCTCGCGCTCACTGTTGTGATTGATGCATGTGGTGCCGAGCAAGAAACCGATGACACCACTTCCAAGAGCGAAGATCGAGGCGGCGATAAGAATGATCGTGCCAAGCCCGATCTCGGGCGCGTTTTTCAAGAGCTCGTTGATGAGAGACATTGTAGGGTCCTCCTTCGTATTCTTATACAGAATTATCCGACGGCGATCATACCTACCTGCCAGGGCCTTCCCAGGCTGGAGTAGGTTCAATTGTGCTCATGTTACCGTTCTCACAGATCAGAACAAAGCGCTGCCAGGTAACCTCGCCATCCTCATTGATCGTCTTTACGACAATCTCTGTGTTGAACGGCAAAGGCTCGACAGGCAGATCAATCGTTGTTCCGGGCGAGATCCACGAAACGAAGCCATCATGATCGATCTCGAAGCCGCGCTCGCGGGTTGTGCCTGAAATCGGGCCAACGCCGCGCCATTTGATCGCGGATCCATCGAACACGTCATTGGCCAGCATATCCAGCTCATGAATAGTCAGCTGGCGGCCAACATAGAAGGTCGCCTCGAGCTTGAGGCTCTTCATGTTCTCGAATGCGAAAGCAAACCGATATTCGCTCGGGTCAGTCCAGGTGATAACCTGGTCAGGCTCGTAGTACACGAATACCGGGCCGTGGTCGATGATCGGCTGCGACACCACTTCCAGCTCTTCTGCAGCGGCTGCGTAATGTTCTGGCGGAGATAATCGGGCCGTAGCTCATTCAGCATGGGGGCAACGGCGATCAACAGAATGATAGATGCCGTTGTAGCCAGCATCAGGGCGAACATGAGACCGATCTTGGTGAGTGTCCACAGTGCGTCGATAGTGCGGTCAATGATCGTAAGTGCGGTTTTCACAGTGGGCTCCTTTCACGAGCATATCAGATAAGAAACAACGAATAGAGGAGTGAACAGACATATGCCTCCTTACTAAGGTTGATATAAATCAGTAGCATTTGAGGCTACAGACTCTCTGGCCTCAAGCAAAGCTTAAAGCAGGAGAGTCTGTAACCTCTTGTATGCGCAAATAGCAGGGAGTGTAGTTCCTCATATAGCATAAGGACAAAGACATCAGTGAGGCTGCGATAGCCTCAGATAGCCCTTGCCGGAGCATATATAGGGAACTTACTCCCCACTAGACTAATTGTTAATGTACGCTATCATTATAGTACTTTCTATAGGTTGATTCAATGGGCAAAACGAGGCTAAAATTAATACATTAACCACCCCAACCCCTCCTTAGTAAAGGAGGGGCATTTTATGGGTCTAATAATGAATATTTGAGTGATGAAGAAGTATATGAATGTAATCATGAATTCCCCTCCTTTACTAAGGAGGGGGCAGGGGGTGGTTTTGTCTTATGTCACGCCAAACTGGTCACGCTCAATCTGCCAGAGGCGGTTATATTTGACCACACGCTCGCCTCGTGAAGGGGCGCCAAACTTAACGAAGTCAGCCTGGATGCCTACCGCGAAGTCGGCTATGAAGGTATCTGTTGTTTCGCCGGATCGGTGCGAGACCTGATAACTAAAGTTGTTTTTCCTGGCTATATTTACTACCTCAAGTGTCTCGGTTATCGTACCTATCTGGTTGGGCTTAATAAGTATGGCTGAACAGGCATTTTCCTTGATAGCTCGCGTGAGCCTGTCCTTATTGGTAGAAAGCAGGTCGTCACCTACAAGATAGATCTTTTCGGAAAGGGTATTGAATAGCTTCTTCCAGCCATCCCAATCATCCTGGTAGAGGGGATCTTCCATTACCAGAATCGAATAATTGGCCGTAACCTGCATAAGAAAGTCCATATACTCATCCTTACGCAGTGGATGAGGCTTTTCCTTTACAATATAACGCTCGTCTTTATAGAAATGCGAGGCTGCGATATCAAGGCCTAAGAAAATATCAAAGCCTATTTTCATATTTTTCTGAGTCACTGTTTCATTGATCACCTCGAGCGCGTCGAGATTGGTCGAAAAATTGGGCGTGAAGCCACCTTCTTCACCTACAGAAATATTAGCATTGCGGTACTCCAGGACATTCTTGAGCTCATGGAATATCTCAACTCCTGTCTGAAACGCCTTTCCAAATGAATAGGAGGAGGAGGGAATAATCTGAAACTCCTGGAATTCAAGGCTATTATTGGCGTGTTTACCACCGTTTATAACGCCAAAAATGGGGGATGGTATCTTTTCGATAACTATTTCATCATTAAATAGTGATTTATAAAGCTGTGCTATATATTTATATAGGGGAATACCCAGATCGGCTGCAGCAGCCTTCGTAAAAAGGGTAGATATAGCCAACACAGTATTTGCGCCGAGATGACTCTTATTCGGTGTCCCGTCGGCCTTTATAAGCCAGCTATCAACCTCACGCTGTTTCTGAGGAGAAATACCAACAAGTTTGGGAGCAATGAGCTCATTAATGTAAGATACAGCCTTAGATACACCCATACCACTAAATCTTTCTGCGTCTCCGTCTCTCAGCTCCAGTGCCTCATACTTGCCGATAGAACTTCCTGCGGGAATTGAGGCTGAAACCTCTTTACCGTTATCCAGTAGAAGTACTGCCTCAATAGTCGGCATTCCACGTGAATCAATAATTTCGTATGCGTGTATTTTTTTTATATTAGCCATAGATTTACCTCAAAGAGCTTCGTTTTATTTCTTGTGATGCTCGTGAAAATGTTTCTTTTCAATCTCATATATTAACTCTCTTGTTCTGTCGACTGCGTCGGGATTTACTGAAACGCTTGTGATACCCGATTTAACCAATTTATCGACTATTTCCGGATAATCTGAGGCTGCCTGGCCGCAGATTGAACAGGTAACTCCATACTCTGCGCATGTTTGCACGATATAATCCAGAACCTGAATAACTACAGGGTTTCGTTCATCATATATGTTAGCCACTTCCTGATTGTCGCGGTCTACGCCCAGTAACATCATAGTAAGATCATTAGTGCCTATAGAAACGCCATCCACGCCCACTTTGAGAAACTCTTCAAGTTGAAGCGCGCAAGCGGGCACCTCAACCATAATCCAGAGCTTAAACCCGGGAAGATCAAGCAGGCCATGATCACGTACTATTTCTTTTATTTTTATGAGTTCCCAGGGTACACGTACAAACGGAATCATGAGATGGAGGTTGGTATAACCCATATCCCAAACATTTTTAATGGCATCAAGCTCAAGTTTGAATACGTCGGGGTTGGCAACATAGCGTGAAGCACCCCTGAAACCTATCATAGGATTCTCCTCTTTAGGTTCATAGAGCTTTCCACCAACGAGATGTTTATATTCGTTTGTTTTGAAGTCAGTAGCGCGATAAACTACCTTGCGTGGACTAAATGGTTTCACGAATTTGACTAAATCGTGTGTAAGCCGCTTTACAAATAAGTGTTCCTTTTTCTGTTTAATAAACTCTTTTGGATGTACACCGATTTCGGCAATCATAAATTCAGCCCGCAATAGGCCGATCCCGTCAGTATCAAGTTTCGCGACTTTTTCAGCCTGTTCAGGCTCGGCAAGGTTTACATATACCTTTGTAAGGGTATGAATTTTCTTATGATGATGTTCTGGTTCTTTGCTGTGCTTAGCCTGACCTGCGAGAATACTGCCATGATAGACTTCACCGGCTGCACCATCCACCGATACTACCATCTCATTTTTAAGTATTTTGGTTGCGCCTTCAGCTCCCACCACAGCAGGAATACCTAGTTCACGCGAAACTATAGCGGCATGTGAAGTACGGCCACCCTTTTCCGTAACTATTGCGGATGCCTTTTTCATGGCTGGAACGTAATCAGGGTTTGTCTGCGGTGCAACAAGCACATCGCCCTTCTTAATCTTATCTATTTCATGAGGAGAGTGGATTATTTTAACCGGACCCACACCGATACCAGGTGAAGCAGGGGATCCTGTCACAAGTGCTTTTCTGGTCTGCTGCTGAGGTGCATCACCATGAGCTGAATCACCCATATTTTTGACAGTTGTAATAGGCCGTGACTGCACTATAAAGGCTCGCTCACCCTCTATCGCCCACTCAATGTCCTGAGGAAAGTAGTAGTGAGATTCAATATCTTTTACGAGAAGCGCCATCTTAATTATTTCATCGTCAGTAAGTTTTGGCTTTGAACCTTCGGTTTTATTGAGTTTTTCTTCTTTATTCGAAGCGCCTGCTCTGACATACTGAAGGTTCTGATACTTGGGTTCTTTTTTAAGAATAACAAATGAACGCTTATCTACTTCATAATGATCAGGAGTAACCTTACCCTGCACAATATACTCGCCCAGACCAAAAATAGCCTCAATAACGATCTTCGTTTTGTCGTTGGTTACCGGATCAATACTAAATGCTATGCCCGATTTGTCAGACTGAACCATACGCTGCACAACGGCTGCCAAACCAACTTTAAAGTGATCAAAGCCCTGTTGATGACGATAGTAGATGGCTCTTTGGGTAAAAAGCGAAGCCCAACACTCTTTTACCTTGGTCAAAAGATGAGCTTCACCCATAACATTGAGATAGGTCTCCTGTTGTCCGGCGAACGAGGCGTTGGGAAGGTCTTCAGCCGTCGCTGAAGAGCGCACAGCCACGAGCGGCGCCTTATATACGCCTTTAATAGCATGAATGCTTTCGCCTACTGTCGAATAATCGTGTCTAAAGTAGCGTTCTTCTTTGAGCGGCAACTGCTCGTAGTAATGTATTATCTGTTTGGCAAGCACCTCCGGCATATCAGCCTTAAGAATAAGCTCCTGGATATGTACCGAAGCTTGCTGTAATTCGTGCGTATTTTCAAAGTTGACTATAGAAAGTAGCTGCTTGATCTTGTGCTCGAGCTGAGCCTCCTTGATAAAAAGAAAATAGGCATGAGAAGTCACAATGAAACCATATGGTATGGGAAGATGTGCATTGGTCATTTCACCAAGATTGGCCCCTTTGCCGCCGACAAGGCCGACATCATCTTTGAAAACTTCCTCAAACCATACAATAAATTTGTGATTTTTCATACTATTTATAATAGAGGAAATATCGGGTTTAATGCAAGAGGAATAGAGCAGGGGAAGGGATCCGATAAACGGACCCCTTCCTGTTAGGCTTTTATGGCACACAGCAGTGCGTCGACTATATGTCGACGCAGTATCTGAATGCGTCGAGCCTCGTCATCCGGTTCAGCCTTGCTTAAAGCAGCTTCAAGACGAGCCGCGATAGCATCGGCATACTGTGATGCCCACTCATCGGTTGAGCGATCCCATCGCTGTAGCCACCATTCCACAAGAAAGGAGGCTAATAACGTTGCGATAATGATTATCCAGTGATAAGATAACGCCATCACAACCCCGGCTGCGGCCAGAACCAGAACCAACGCGACCACCAAAGAGCGAACTGTCATCTCTGCCTCCAATACACTAAAAGTAATCGACCAAACGAGGATATTCGACAGACTTCTGTATGCTGATACAAAAGGCCGGCCGTATAGGATGATTTTGCATAAGTATTATACATAATGTGCTTCAAAATAGATATAAATTCATCTTGACAACACGGAGGCTGTTTGGTACTATATCACTAATGAATAGATTCCTTTCATAAGAGGATATTGGATGCAATACTCCCTGCACTCCTAACAACCTCAACAAATAGGGAAATCTCAGTTCTCTAGAGGTTGTTGTAAAGCTTTTCTGAAATACTGTTGACAGGCGGAAAAGTTCCGTTAGAATAGTATTTTACGAGAAGACCCAACTTAACCGTAGTCTATCGACTATAGTCCATTGACTATCCGGGCCTATAGCTCAATTGGCTAGAGCGTCTGATTTGCATTCAGAAGGTTAGGGGTTCGACTCCCCTTAGGTCCACTCTTCGCCCACGTGCGAAGTCGGGGCTACGAGGTGGCACGGCCACTAGAAGTTGTAGGATCTGTAAAACCTAATTGCGAAGGGTGCCCCGAACGAAGCACTGAGGACAGGATGCGAAGTGGGGCAAGCACATTTTATAAAATGAGACGGAATGATTGGACAAACCAACAATTGTTGTCCAATGATCAACGTTTTATTTGCACATTCACAATTAGATGAATTGTAGGTCAAAATCAAAGTAATAAAAGCATTTCAGTATGATTTAACGTATTAACTGAGTTAACATACGGAAGAGATGGGAGAAATTAAAGCCATTAGTGGATGCCCTGGTAGTTTGAGCCGAAGAAGGACGCGTGTATGAGCGCGATAACAGCGATAAGTCCTCTAACAGACATTATCAATCGCTGGTTTCCGAATGGGATAACCCCCTTTGTAGAAATACATCGGATCCCGACGCAAGTCGAGGATGGGAACCTGGGGAACTGAAACATCTCAGTACCCGGAGGAAAAGAAATCATATGAGATTCCGTCAGTAGCGGCGAGCGAACGCGGAAGAGTCTAAACCCACCTTAGCGGTGGGTGTTGCGGGAGCCGCATCATGGAATTCGTTTTTTGTAGGAGAATGTTCTGGAACGTACAGTCATAGAGGGTGATAACCCCGTATCCGAAACAAAAAACGATCCTAGCGGATTTCCCAAGTACTACGAGTCACGGCAAACCTTGTAGGAAACTGGGTCGGTCACGATCCAAGACTAAATACTCAAACTAACCGATAGTGAACTAGTACCGTGAGGGAATGGTGAAAAGTCCCCCGTGAGGGGAGTGAAATAGAACCTGAAACTAGTGGCTAACAAACAGACAGAGCTTGTGCGCTGCACAAGAGACAATAGACGATGGACAATAGTCGGTAGACTATCGACCATCGACTATAGACTATCGTCTCTCGTGCAACGCATGAGTGATGTCGTGCCTATTGAAGAATGAGTCAGCGAGTGTACGCTTAGTGTTCGTTTAACCAAGGAATCTTGGGAAGACACAGGGAAACCGAGTCCTAATAGGGCGAATATTGATACTAAGCGGACGACCCGAAACCGGGTGAGCTAACCATGAGCAGGATGAAGTTTGGCGAGAGCCAAATGGAGGTCCGCACCCGTTGCAGGTGAAATTGCATGGGACGACTTGTGGTTAGGGGTTATATGCCTATCGAACCCGGAGATAGCTGGTTCTCCCCGAAATATATTTAGGTATAGCCTCCATCGTTTAAACCGTGGGGTAGAGCTACTGGATGGTCTACGGAGCCTTCGGGCGACGTAGATCAACCAAACTCCGAATACGCGGTGCACAGATGGGGAGTCAGACCTGTCCGGATAAGCGGATATGGTCGAAAGGGAAACAACCCACACTTTCGTCTAAGGTTCCTAAATGATTATTAAGTGGTAAAGGCCGTCACGTTTCCAACACAGCAGGGAGGTTGGCTCAGAAGCAGCCATCCTTTAAAGAGTGCGTAACAGCTCACCTGAATAATTCGCCCTCGGGCGAATGGAAATATGGCGCCGAAAATGAACGGAGCTAAATAATCTACCGAAGACAGAGGTTTCTTTGCGATTCGTCGCGAAGGAGCGGTAGGGGAGCGTTTTAGTCGCAGTGAAGCTCTTGGCGTGAGCCGGGGTGGAGTGACTAAAAGTGAGAATGCTGACATGAGTAGTGAATCTTCCGATGAAAACTCGGAATGCCGAATGATCAAGGTTTCCTCAGCAACGTCAATCGGCTGAGGGTTAGTCGAATCTAACCACGTACCAACATTGGTACGAGGGATGTACAAGCAGTTAATATTCTGCTACCTGGTTATACGCGTTATTACTTATTGGGTGACGAAGTTTGCTAAAGCAAGGCTTTCTATATGAGAGTTTAAGTGACGAGTCTGTACTCCATTTATGGTGTATGGGGAAGTTACGAATACAACCGACTCGCAAGAGTTGGGAGCTTGATGACGTACGCTTCCAGGAAAAATCCAATAAGGAGTGTGTAATCAGTTCGTACCGCAAACCGACTCAGGTGATCTGGTCGAGCAGACCAAGGTATACGGGTAATGGTAGTTTAAGGAACTCGGCAAAAAAGCTGAGCGTAAGTTTTCGATATGCTCTGACCATCTTCGGATGGCCCACAGCAAAAGTTTATCAACCGACTGTTTAGCAAAAACACAGGCTCCTGCAAACCCCCATAGGGGACGTATAGGAGCTGAGACCTGTCCGGTACTGGTAAGTCAACCATCGGGGCTGACGTATGAATCTCCCTCAAAACGAGATTCATAAACAGGTTCTGGTGTAAGCTCCAGTGAACGACAGCTCTAACCCTGAGAGTTCTAAGGTAGCGTAGCCCCTTGCCGGGTAAGTTCCGGCCCGCATGAAAGGTACAACGAGTTGATAACTGTCTTAAACTGCTGCCCGACGAAATTGAAATGGCTGTGAAGATGCGGCCTACTTGCATACGGACAAAAAGACCCCGGAAGCTTTACTGAAGCTTGACATTGGGGGATAGAAACAAACTGTTGAGCGTAGGAGGGAGACTTCGGTCGCCAATGAAACACCTCTCTTTTGTTTCTGTCCACCTTACCGATTTCGGGACAGTGTTAGGCGGTCAGTTTAACTGGGGCGGTTTCCTCCAAAAAAGTAACGGAGGAGCACAAAGGTTGGCTTATTCCGGATAGAAATCGGAATGTACGTGCAAACGCATAAGCCAGCTTAACTGTGAGGACGACCATCCAAGCAGATGCGAAAGCAGGTGTTAGTGATCCTCGATTCCGCAGTGATTGCGGAACGGGCTTAACGGATAAAAGCTACTCCGGGGATAACAGGCTAGTCTCGCCCGAGAGTTCATATCGACGGCGAGGTTCGGCACCTCGATGTCGGCTCATCACATCCTGGAGCTGAAGTAGGTTCCAAGGGTTGGGCTGTTCGCCCATTAAAGTGGTACGCGAGCTGGGTTCAGAACGTCGTGAGACAGTTCGGACTCTATCCTATGCAAGCGCTTAGATTCTTGAAGGGAGTCTTCCCCAGTACGAGAGGACCGGGAAGAGGGAATCCCTGGTGTACCAGTTGTTCTAAAAGAGCATTGCTGGGTAGCTACATTCCCACCTGATAAGCACTGAATGCATCTCAAGTGCGAAGCAGCCCCTAAGATTAGGAATCCCTATAGCTTACCAGAAGATTACTGGTTTGATAGGCGCCAGATGTAAGGTTCGTAAGAATTTTAGTCGAGGCGTACTAAGTAGCGATCTCCCATCTCTTCAGTCTGTTAACGAAAGTTAATGCGATATGCGATCTACAGTTCATCTAATTGTGAGTGTGTTCTTCCTAAAGAACTCCTCCATTTTTTCCACCACACCAAATAAGCTGTTATAACAGTATATGATTTACCCTAACGTATCTATTATTGGTGAGAGAGTTTAGATTCAAGCATGCCCAGTATGTAGCCTTGGTGTGCTGCCCAGTTAATGAAGGTCTCACTATCGCTTACCCGCTTATAGCTTTTGCTCATGAGTTCGGGGAACTTGGACAAAAGATAACTTATCTTAGATTGTTTCAGTTTTTCGAGGAACATAGAAATAACCGGATCAATTTCCATAAGGAGACTTTTGTTCTGATCTTTATCATATTGCTCCATCCAGGTTGAGCCGAGTTCCTCGGTTGCCTTGACTTCATTGAGTTTCAGCTTTACCGCGTCGATGTTGTTGTCTGTTAAATACAGAAGATATCCGCTCCAGACCGTAACAGCGAGAACCTCTTTGGTAACCTGCTCCTCATCTTTCATATATCCACCCTCCAACCTTTTTGAAAGTTCTTCAGCCGCGGCTTTGACAATAGCATCGATACCAGCCTTTACTTCGTCATGAACTGATTCGATGAGCTTTTGTTTTTCCTCGCCGGTTGACTCTACCGCGGTAGCCCAGTCTTCCCATAAGGTGGAATAATCTTTCATAGCCTTATTTTACACGATTTTTGTATGATATCATTACCTATGATCCTCTTGGCTATTGACCCCGGTTTCGAAAAAATAGGGTACGCGTTGTTTGAGAAAAAATCAAAGTCCGGGAATGATTTTGCCTATCTGGCATCCGGACTTATTAAAACACATAAATCACAAACTACTGAGCATCGCATTAGCGAAATATACTCGCAACTTCAGGCAATAATAAAAGAGTACAAGCCAGAAAAGCTGATAATGGAACAGTTATTCTTCTTTAAGAATCAGAAAACCGTTATCGGCGTCGCGCAGGCGCAAGGTGCTATAATGCTTTTGAGCGCTCAGGAGCACCTGCAGTTAATATTCCTTACACCCTTACAGATAAAACAAATAATTACAGGTTATGGAAATGCTGATAAAAAATCGGTCTATAAAATGATCACGCTTCTTCTGAAACAAAAAATAGAAGTGAAAGATGATGATCAGTCCGATGCAATTGCATGCGGTTTGGCATATTGTTATATGAACGAAGATCTAGTAAGATAAAGAGACATCTATGAAACCAGTACTGCTTATTGTTCTTGATGGCTTCGGACTTGCCCCGCCAGGGCCGGGTAATGCTGTTTTTCTGGCAAACCCCATGAACATAAACTCTTTTCTGCAGTCGTTCCCCAATACTACTCTTAAGGCATCAGGTGAATCGGTCGGACTGCCACAGGGAGAGGTGGGCAACACTGAGGTTGGACATCTCAATCTCGGAGCGGGAAGAGTGGTATATCAGGATCTGCCCCGCATTAACATGAGCATAGCTGACGGATCATTCTATCAGAACCCGGCGCTGCTTGAGGCAGTAATTCATGTAAAAAAAACCGGCGGGAGACTTCATATTATAGGATTGGTAGGTGAAGGCACGGTACACTCAAGTCTTGATCATCTCTACGCGTTGCTTTATTTTGCAAAAGAAGAAGGTATGAAAGCAATCAATATACACGCCATCACTGATGGCCGTGACTCTCCGCCCAAATCCGCGTCTGGTCTGATCACCCGGATGGAAGAAAAACTTAAACAACTTGGCATCGGAAATATACGAAGCGTTATGGGACGTTATTACGCAATGGACCGTGACCGGAGATGGGAACGTATAGAAAAAGCGTATAACTGTCTTACAAAAGCAGAAAGCAAAATAACAAAGACTGCCTCAGACGCAGTAAACGAAGCATATCAGGCTGGTAAAACAGATGAGTTCATCGAACCGACTCTGATTGGCGAAAAAGCAGAGGACTGCCTTATTAAAAAAGGCGATTCTGTCATATTCTATAACTACCGCATAGATCGACCCCGCGAGCTCTCAAAAGCGTTTGTACTGGAAGATTTTGAGAACCAGGCCAATGTGACTACTTCATTTGATCCCTACGCGGTAAAATACTATAAATCGCATCTATCTCAGGAAAAAATTCTCACACCTCCGTTTGTACGCGGTCCTAAAATTGAGGATCTGTGTTTTGTAACTATGACCGAGTACGAAAAGGGACTACCTACAGAGATAGCATATCCGCCCAATATTGTAAAAATGCCGTTAGGCCGCGTATTAAGCGAGGCGGATGTTCCGCAATTACGCATGAGCGAATCCGAAAAAGAACGCTTTGTGACATTCTATTTCAATGGTCAGCGTGACTTGCCGTTTAATATGGAGGAACGGCTCATAATACCTTCCCCAAAGGTTCCGACCTACGATCAGAAGCCTGAGATGTCTGCCCCCGAACTCACAGAACTGCTTATCAAAAAAATGCAGGAGCGAAGTTATCCTTTTATTCTTATAAACTTTGCGAATCCTGATATGGTAGGGCACACCGGCAATATTGAAGCATCTATTATGGCAGTGAAGACCATAGATGAATGTCTGGGAAAAATAGTTACAATGGGACTAGCCCTGGATTACACCATCTTTATAACTGCTGATCATGGCAATGTGGAACAGAAAATCAATCCACAGACGGGACAGATCTCTACCGAGCATACCGATAATCCCGTACCATTTCTCATAATAAATAAAGAACTACAGGGTAACAATACCAAACTTCAGACCGGAATTCTGGCCGATGTAGCACCAACAATACTGACGTTGATGGATATCCCAAAACCTGCCAATATGACCGGAAGAAATCTTCTTGAAGAGTTGAGGTAGATAAACCATCACCACCCCCTCCTTAGTTTGCTCCTAATTTGCCCAGTATTTTAACGGCGTAGTGTGCTCCTTTATTCATCGCGTGTTTTATATCGCCGGTAAGAATATATGTGGCTATGAAGGCTGATGTATAGCCATCACCTGCTCCTGTTGTATCCATTATCTTGTGCACGGGTACAGCTTCCTGATAGTAATATTCGTTGTTAAAATACCCATAACTGCCTTTTTTGCCATCTGTGACAATGACAACCTTATCACGAAGGTACTCGATATCTTTGACAGGGTTATTTGAAAAGGACAGTGAAGAATAATCTCGTTTTATTGTTTCGGCAAACTCATAGCCGTTCATAATAACAACATCAACCGGCTTGAGAAATTTCTCTATCTGACTGAGCGGTCTACGGCAGTCTTTTACTCCCAGGTTAACGATGGTTTTGATATTATTTCTTTTCAGGAAGTGAAGAATCTCTTCGCGTTGAGTAAAGGAAACATCGGGTAGATTTCCCAGATATACATGTTTTGCGTGAAGAAGTAGGTTTTGTTCTTCTTCATCCTCAAAGAGCTTCATGTGTTGTGTAGAAAAATTTATCACCGTACGTTCGCCTTCCTGGGTAAGAAGAATAGAGGAAATATTGAGAAACTCTTCTTCCATCTGACAAAACGCGGTGTGCACGCCGGCATCTCGCAGATCCGCGAGAATCATATTTTTGTAGGCGTTGTTTCCTATAAGCCCTATGACGGCAGTTTTGATACCGTTGTGT
>JBDKFK010000032.1:0-19126 GCA_039798745.1 Candidatus Parcubacteria bacterium | reverse complement strand
CAGCTCGTCGGTAACGACTAAGAGCTCGACGCCATGCGGATACTTGAGCGGCCCCTGCTGGGCAGCCGGCCCCTTAACCTGCATTTTCAGTAGAAAGTTCTTGCCGCCGTCCATTGCTGCAGCGTACCGTCTTCGCGATCCTATAACCAGCACCTGATCACCAGGCTGCGGCCAGAGGAGCTCTTCGTAGCCCAGAGGTTCGGCTTCCCGTACCTCAATTTTGTACGTCCACTCTGTTCCTTTCGCTGAAGGAAAGAAGTCCTCTGCGTTTATAGCAGGGGGCTGAACGTTCGTGTCGGCCTGTGGAACAGTCGGACTTCCGCCACATGCGGCTAAAGTTAGCGCCAAAAACAAGACCGACAACCTGAGAGCAGATTTCCAGTTCATGATGTACTCCTTCATGATTACATAGAGACCAATGAGGATGGTCGTGAGGAAGATACCGGGGTGGCTTATCAATGTACTGACAAGATATGTATTATAGCATATTGAGGCTCACTTATATATTTCTGCAGCTATTACCATATCCTTACATAGCTATTACTAAAATCACTACATTTGTTGCTTATACTGTTTAATAGAACGGTCTATTATTAATTTAATATACACATATGGGAATCATATCTTGGATTGTGGTAGGTTTTCTGGCTGGCTGGTTAGCTTCTATTATTATGAAAACAAACGCGCAGCAGGGCGCGCTCACCGATATCATACTCGGTATTGTTGGCGCGTTTATCGGCGGGTTTGTGATGAGTCTATTAGGTCAGTCGGGCGTAAGCGGGCTGAATCTGTATAGTATCCTCGTCGCTACGATCGGCGCGGTCATAGTGATTTATGTTGGACGGATGATGAGAGCTTAAGAGAAGTGATTGTGGATACGGGCTTCCAGAAATGGAAGTCCG
Source organism: Candidatus Parcubacteria bacterium (assembly GCA_039798745.1). GTDB lineage: Bacteria > Patescibacteriota > Microgenomatia > UBA1406 > GWC2-37-13 > JBDKFK01. The sequence continues at coordinate 18,224 of JBDKFK010000032.1, read as the reverse complement.
TATTTTTTGTATCAGGCAATATCAAGATGAAAAGTATGGAGAGCATTCATGTGGGTTTTTTCGAGTTCTTTGACGATGTCGTTATGAAGTCTTTTTTTAAGAATCTTTAATACTTCATCATAGAACCACAGTTTTTTATCTGTCGGAGAGTTGAATTTTTCAAAAAACGCTTCGCCCTGACGACTATACGCGTCGATCATGGAGTTGAGATTGTGTATTTTGTCGGCAGCGCAGACGATAAGCGATTCTTCGGAGTCGTGTTCCAGATTTTTGAGGTATTTTTTCTTCCGTTCTTCCCATGTATCTTTTTCTTTGGCTTTGCTTATACTCGCGTCTTTTTCTTCTGATACTCCTTTCACAATCTCGTATACATTTGCTCCAAACTCCGCGATCATTTGTTTGTCCGAATAATCGTCTTTTTGCACGTCTTCGAGAACATCGTGAAGAAAGGCGGCGGCAATGGTGTCTTCATCGTGTGTATAGCGGGCAACGATAAATGCCACCGCATACGGGTGCGTTATATAGGGTAGCCCATCGCCTTTGCGGGTTTGATTCCAGTGCAGTTTTGTCGCAACGATAAGAGCTTTTTGTATTTTTGGAGTAAGGGTTGCCATATTATCCGTGTTTCATCATATACTCGTTAATGAGGACAAGATTGAGAAGTCCTTTGTGTTGTATTACACTGTCTGCGCCTTGTGTTGCAAGAAGGCGTGGAGTGTCGGTAACAGGATATGTATAGATCCATTCGTCTATTTCCCTCCGGTCTTCGTTATGATTAGCCGCGATAGCACTTACTAAGTCATTGGTTGTACCGTGGTAACGTATGAGGAACATTGCCTCGGGGCTGCCTCCTCGCGGCAACTCGCGCGCGAAACCTACGGGAATAAGATCGTAGCGGTCAGAATCGACGCCAAGCTCCAGCCGCATCTTATCCTGCATCGCTCCCATAAGCATATGTCCGGAACCAATACCTATCTCTTCGTGTGCTTCCATACCCATTTCGTGACCCAAATGCGCCTGAATTCCGTATCTACGAAGAGCGGCCTCGTCAAATTTTACCGCCCCCGAAGCAGTTACATTTATACCTCGGTTTATAGAAACTCCGGCACCGCGATTTACAAATACATATTCGCCATCTTTGGTTACGACGGTTCCGGCAACACCCAGGGTATGGCTATAGACCTGTTCATTGAACGGCGCCAGTCCGTGAGTATGCGCGTGAATCGCGGCTCTTAAGGTAGAACCTTCGCCGTATTGGTGCTTGAGTCTTGCGTATAGCTCTTCAAGCTCGGCCATCTGTTCTGAGGTTACTTTGGCGGCAAGCGCTTCACGCTCCGCGGGAGTAAGTGAGATCATAACTCCTTCTGAACCCATGGTATGAAATCCTTCGCTGTATTTACCCGGCCCTACTTTAAACGTAACTTTACCGTTATCAGCGGAAAGGCCGCGCAGACTGGCAACGGTTTCATCGTGCGTAAAACGGCGGGCTTGTTTTAACTCTGAAAAACGCCAGAGTGGTTGCGCCCAGTCGGGAGGGGAGAAGGGTTCATTGGTAAGTGTAAGATCAGCGTCGGAAAATTCGTCCTGTCCTGTAGGTGATGAAAAATCTCCCCAGACTTTGCCCCTCTGGTCTAGAAGATAGGCGTATGGAATATTGACATAATGGCCTTTTGTATGGTTTCGAAGAAGCGAGGGTTCGGAGTCATAGAGCGTGTTTACTTCTGCAAGTTTGCCTGTGTCCATAAGGCCCGGTGTGAAGGCGGCAGCATCGGGAGATGTGCCAAGCCGGTATCCTTTGAGTGTAAAGTGCTTTCCATCAATCTCAAACGGAACGGGTACGGGTTCAGTACTGGGAGCATGTTCCTCGGGTTTTTTTGATACTTCTCCCTCATCGGGCGCGCCTTGTTCGACTGTCATAGTGGTATCATTATAAACGATTTCGTGCTCTGTATTTTCTTATCTTCAGTTCATGTTTCGCCATTCCTATACGATGATAATGCATCGTCGCTTCCCAACGGTTAAATAGTTTGCGCAACAGGCTGTCTGCAATGCCTCGTTTTTTGTACCATTTTCTCACGCCTCTTTCGCCGCTGTGTATCATACCCTGAGGATTGGTAACGCGGCTTAACGCATACATCTCGGCCTCATATTCGTGGTGTTTACCCATCTGTACACCCATAACGCCAAGTAGTAATCCAAGAGCGAGAGCGAGATAGATACTGTTAAACTGTGAGAGTGCGAATACGCCGACTGCGATCAAAATACCTTGGTAGATTGTTTCCTTTACTGTATGACCGAGCACATAGTGTCCGGATTCATGAAGTAACAGCCAGTCCAGTTCATCATCGCTGAAATTATTGAGCGCGTAGGTAGACAAAAACATCTGTGGACGTCCGGGTATGCCTGCCATAAGGCCCCAGAAGTCGTGAGTGTCATAGACCCAGAAATGAGGAAGACGTAGGCCGGTCTTAAGATAGATAAGGTCAAGGATTTTTTTGTCATCCGATTTGTAGTTTGTTATCTTGTCTCTCCATAACCGTTCAAGCAGGTGTTCTACTACATGCCGATTGGCTATTATGAGAAAAAGCACAATAAATACTGTGTAATTCATACGGAGATTATAGCTGAAGAATATGAAAAAGAGGATGCTGTTGGCACAAAATAATAAGTAATATATATGTATAACATACTATATCATTGTAATTCATACCATTCTCCCTTATAATACTTATCCCGTTTGTTCGCAGACTGCAGCCTATAGCCGGCTGTATTTTTTTGCCTGCAGACGATTCGCATTTTCGAGAGGGGTTGGCACCACTCTGCACCGTACAATCTGAAGAATATAAGCATTAGGAGGGTTTTTCCCATGTTAGCACCTACACTAAAGCGATTCGCCCTGTTCATTCCGCTTCTGGCGCTTCTCGCGCTGTTTGCTCTGCCTATGGCTGCCATCGCGGCGCCGCCTGTCTGCACTCCCAACTCAACGGCAGTGCCGGGTCAATGCGGTCGCGCTGTGGTTACCGGGCACTATACGTCGCTCTATGCCGAGGACGGCAACGGCGACTACTACTGGGATCTTGGCGATGGACGCGTGTACACCTCGGTCGCCGATCTTGACGAAGCTACGCTCACGGTGTACTACTACGAGAACACCTACCGCGGCAGCTTTGGCGGCGATCCGTTCCTGGACAATGGCTGGGTTCTCAACTCTATCCGCGGCGTTGCCGCTGATGGCAGTGTGACTCACTATCAATACCTCATTGTTCATGAGAGCGATCCGCGCTATACAGGCAACCCTGAATGGGCTGTCTGGGGGAACTGGGAGTACCACGTACTTGTCGACGGCCACGCCGGAAATATCGTACGCCGGCATCTGGCCGGTCCCACTGCCCTCGCGGGCAGCTAGTACACATATGGTCGAAGATGAAATGCCAACCCCTCTTCGACCTCTTTTTACACAAACATTCTTCTTTTATATATCAAAAAATAAGTATTTGGATTGTAGTAATAATCTATACCTCAGTTTGACTTTTAAAACATACTGACCTACAATAGTGATTCGGTTTACCTTGACCCCTTCATATGAAACGATATAGCTGGCATGCCCATGTCTGCTGTATCTACCCAAAGAAAGGAACTATATGACTACGGTAAACGAGATGCGCCTGGGACAGGTTGGATATATTGGCGTCGGCGCCCTTCACCATCTGTCACTCTGGCAGAAAAACTGTGTGCGCAATCACACAGAGGTTTCATCCGATGATACGGGTGGAAATGTGAAGATCAAGAAGGTTGAAGGCGGTTGGAACGCGGTTGTTCCGGAGGGAATGTGGCTTACCGTAATGGGTGCGCCCGATCCGGGCCGCGATTGGTACGCTCCTGGTGAGGTGTTTCTGGTCTCAAGCATAGACTAAGGAAGGCTTTACCGGGCTAGCTAGGATTTATGTCCCGTTTGGGTATCTCAACAAGAGATACTCAGACGGGGCTACTCTTTGAGCGAAGTACTCTGAAGAGTTCTACCATCGCGAGTGTATCAAGTTTGCAGTACTCAATGAGGTCTTTCATGATTTGTTCCTGTTCATGCGCGTTGAGTCCGTTGAGTACCGTTTCAGTCCAGATGCGCTGAGCAGATCCACCTTCCTGAATTGTCAGATTTTTGTATGATAACTCCTGTACCAACACAGGTAACACTTTTTTTATCGAGGCGCTTCCCATGAATCCCTGATCTACAAACCATCCTTCGGAAAACGGTGTCATAAGATCTATAACACGCGCGTTTAACCCTTCCATAAACTCGGCGTACTCGGGGTACATAACACCCATGTCGGTGTTTCTTCCTTTTTCAAACGGTTCATACCACACAAGAATGGTGCCGGTATCTCCAATATCCTGACGAAGTCGCTGAACAAGGGGTAAGGCGGAGTGACTGTTTTCACGATGGAGGTATTCTTTGTGTTGCAGCTCTGAGTCGGGTGTTTCCAGAATATGGAGCGAGTACTGGAACGGTACCTGCTGATAGGGGCGTATGCCGTTGAAGGGAGGAATACTGCTTGCAAATGTTTCGTAGTCCAGAAAGTAAAGCGGGTACTGAATCTTTTGCAGAAACAAGCCAATATTTTCATGATCTATAAGTTGTTGATTGAGTTTTACGGCCTCCATCTGTTTGCGTTGTTTTGGCGTAAGGACAAATGTATCGGGGATGTCTTTGATAAGCACGATGCCCATGTCTTCGAGTTCCGCGACCTGCGCGTCGGTTATGGAGCAGAGGTGATAGATACTCTGAGCGTCTACGGGGTATATGGTTTTGTAGATCGCGAGCCAGTCTTTCATGGCATTCATTTTTACATGGCGGGGTGACATATCGGGCGGAGTCCGAGAGGCAAGTACCTGAAATGCTTTTTGTATATTTGTTTTTGTATCCGCGGTGAGCCCCCGTACTTTTTCGGTAACATCGGTTACAAGGGTAAGGTTTTGTATATCTATCTCGCCATTCCTGATATAGGTGTTATTCACACAGATTACTTTTACGTTTTGTATTTTGAAACCGGCGGCCTCAAGTGCCACAAGCTGAAATGCCAGATCGTATTCGTGTTCAGGCTTTACTCCGGTGCTTGATTTGATCTCATATAAGTCGTATGTGCCGTCTTCATTTTTATCGAGAACGTCGAAGATACAGGTAAGCCCCTGGGCTTCAATCCTGCCCTGCAACACCGTTTCGGCACCGTTTTTGAACGCGGCTTTGGTGAGATCGGGGAGCGCGAGGTACTCGGCGTATCCATCAAAGCCTAGCCGTACCGCGTGGGGAAAGAGTTTTTCGGCGTATTCTTCAAATAGGTTTCCCTGATCAAAGAGTGCCTGGAGTGAGGCATCGATAGGAGGGAGGCGGGCTTTGTCGTGTTTTTTCATCCATAACCATGCCGGGTGGCGGAGATAGAGCATATAGTCGGATTTGGAGAGGGTCATAGTTAGTTGGGTCGAGCTGAGTGCGCAAGAATAACCTTGATGTCTGAGGTATCCATGTCCAGGTGCTCGGTTAATCTTACTATAATATCTCGTTTCCGGTTGGTATTGGTGTTGTTTTCGTAAAAATACGGCGTGCCGTCTATGGCGTTTGGCATCCTCATTGCGGTTTTATCAGATTTAATATAGCGATATAGGTAAGGTTCTGAGGTAATATAATCATAGAGATCTTCGTTTAGTGAGAAAAGTTTCCGAAGAACGGTTTCAAATACCGCAGACCAACTGTCGCACTCTGTTATCTCTCCTTGTACATGTACTGCTTTCACTCGCGAGCCGGTGAGGTCTTTGTCGTCGCCGAAAATAAAGGTAGTTTCTTCTGTTTTGGGCAGAAAGGGAGACACGGGTACCGGCCAGATTTTTTCTATCTGCTCAAGCCACCAGCCTGCTCTTTTTTCGAGGGCATTTCGATCCCAGTGTTCGGTACTGCGGATAAACTGATTAATAGCTAAGGGACTTTCGTTAAATCCGTTTTCTATGGTTTTTTTGGTAGCAAAGTCGTTGTTTGAATATTTTGAATTGTATCCGGTCAGGGTAAGATTAGGCAATGTATGGAGATACTGCGCGTGTATCTGTTCGTAGGTTTCACCAAGCTCGTTTTTCCACGCCGTGTTGAGCGTCTGGGGCATAATATGTTCTATGCTCAGCTGAATATCTGCGTTGGCGAGCTGTTTGAGAAGGCCGGATTCTCTAGATTGATCATCGACTGAAGTGAGGACGAAATTAATGTAGTAGTTTCTCTGTAAGTACATGGGATTGTTGTTTATGGCACCCTCAATCTCTGCTTTTTTCGGCATTCTGAGACCTCCAGATTTGCTTGAAAGTATGTATCCGAGGACGTCGACATAGGTACTGCCCGTATATTCTGACAGATAGTATTTAATATCTTTGTGAAGCGAAGCGAATAATTTGTTTGAACCCGTGGTGGGTATATTGCAGACGATACGCCGGGTAAGATACGTCTCAATCATCTTAAAGATGTGTGTAAGATCGTTGTCGCCGAGCAAACCTTGCTGGTACTCGTCCAGGACTCTCATAAAGAACGGATAAGGTGTCTCGATTTTGAGAAAGTTGAGGCGGAAGCCTTCGTCCGCGACCGTTTGATAATCTTGCATTTCATCAATGTTAAATTTAAGAAATGAATAGTGATTAAGATATGCCAGAACTTTTCCATAAAATGCCTCAAGTTTTTCCAGGTTGGTCTGGTCTTCGCCGATATATGCGTAAAATAGTTTTTTAAACTCGGGGTATACCTGCTCTATTTTTACTTCTCTCTGCAACTCTGAGGTGAGGTAATACTTAAAAAAATCAGAGATGTAATCATTATTCAGATTGGTAAGGCGGAATTCTATGATTTCCCAGTAGTTTTTAAGTACTACATTGCGCGCGGTTTTGTCGTTAAGCATGAGCGCGAAGTTGCGGATTTTGTCTCCATCGGTAAGGGGTTTACCAGTGGAGTTGATGCTTTCAAAGATTTTCTGAGGATTGTCGTCTGAGGCGTTGAGCGCGATGGTAACGACCTCAAAGTTTTCAAGTACGTTTACATATTTTTCAAGCTCTGTTTTGTCTTTAAAATATTCGTAAAACTGTGAGTAGGCTTGGTATAGTTTGCTGTCTTTTCCGTTGGGCGCGAGGGGGCTGCGATTGAATATCTGTTCAAATATTGTGTTATCCGTTGTGACGGTGCGTAGTTTGATACGGTTTTGTTCTACCGTGTAGCTGTGGCGGTTGTAAAGATAGTTTTCTTTTATGACCTCGGCCGGTATATCGGCTATCTCGGGGTGGTCGCTACGGATATGATAGAGCGCGGTGAGCATAAGGAGCACCGTGGTGGCACGCTGCTGACCGTCGATGATGGTACTGTTATTGCCTTCGTTTATATACACGATACTGCCAAAGTAGTGTTTTTTGTTGCCTGCCAAAACAGATTCAAGATCGGCTATAAATGAGGCTATATTAGCCTTGTCCCACGAGTAAGGGCGCTGGAAGTCAGGGATGACAAAGTATTTGCCCGGCGTATAGAGGAATGTGTTGATATTGTTTTGGGTCGCTATCATATGTTCTTCTTACTATAACAGGCTATATTATACTCCTCAGAGGATTAATTTGCTATAGGATGTAAATTAGGGGCGAAAACGTGCTGTTTTATGAGATTTTGCCTGACGCTCAAATTTGGCAAAGACGAGAGCTATAAGGAGAATCACGATAAGGGAGAGCAGAAATATGATCTGCATTGCGACTATGTTGTTGGCTAAATTATTCGGTATCATGCGTGTATCGTGCAGAACTTGTATCGGGATGACACTAATATATTTATATTCCTTAACTGATATAGATTCAATGGCCTATAAGCTACAGTGTAGAGTTTATTTCAAATGAGTCTGAGTATAGTTTTGAAATAGGGTGCTTAGCATGAGAGAATCTTCCGCAATATGTGAGGTGTCTGATTGCATGAGTTTGTTTGGCAAACCATCAAGAAGAGTACGAACATATGGTTGGATTGTGGAGTAGTCTACTTCACTTTTTCGTTTAAGAGCTTCTTCTATAAAACGGTGCGCCATTTTGGTTGAGCCTCTATGCATGCCTATAGCAACCCGGCGTAAATCCATGGAGAGCGATTCTAGAATTAGTTTGTTATTCATAAAGCTCTTTAAAGAAAAATTTAGTAAGTTCTTCGTATTGTTTTCTCAGTTCCACATCTTGTATCTCGTTACTAGCATTTACATTTGGTCGTATGTTTATAAATGAGTTGAAATCAACTGTTTTTGTTTCGAGATCAATACCGCCACCCCATACATCTTTTTGTTCAGATCCCTGTTTAAGGAGTACTTCCTCAGACTCATAATGCATGTTGCATCCGGCGGAGCAGATTTTATTGCGGATATCTATAACAGTTTTAATATATACGTCAAACTGTTCTTTTAGTTGCTCGATTTCTTCTTTGGTATACGGTTCTTTTTTGGTAACGATCATACTATATTCTACCTCAAACGAGGGTGGATGAGGGCGCAAAGCGCCCCCATCCGGTGTCTACACAGGAGTCCCCGCTAATTTTTGCAGTGCTTGCCGTCGTCGCCCATGCAGTGGCCGCAACCCGGCCCACATTCTGCGGCAGCGTCGTCACGCCAAAGCGGCCCTGGCCGGAAGCCGAATGCCTCCTCATAGGCAGCATACAGACTGCTTACCGTTGAGGTCGGAATTGGCTCGTCGATGGTGCAGGGCAGGTGATGCACATAGCCACCCATTACTTCATCGCAGAACGCGTGGTACATGCGGGTGAAGAGGATGAATGTGTGCCAAACCTCGTCCACAACTTTGCTTGGCATGCCAAGGTCGGTGTAGCCGAGTCGGATGAGAATGAAGAACCGCCGGAACTCGTCGATCGCCTGATCGACAACGTCCAGAGGCAATGCATCCTCCTTGAGGATCTTTCCCCGGATTACCGAGAAGTCGTGCGTTGCTATGCGCTCGATTGCTCGCCGGAGAGTTGGTGCCATAGGCACAAGTACCTCTAGTACCGGTGGGGTTTCCAGGACAGTGGTTGTCATGGGTTGTGTGCTCCTTTTTGTGTATTCAAGGTGCGGGGGGGACTGTGTAGACAAGAGATATTATACACCTTGGAGATATATAGAGGAGTTTACTTAGGCTATAATTGTCTTTCTTACCGCGGTATGATATACTACAGGTCTTATGTGGAAATATATTCAGACTCTTAATATAAGGCATTTTAAGATGCGTCACATACTTATTGGCGGTACAGCGATCATCGTAGTTTCGACTATAGGATTTGGATTTGCTATTAAAAACGCCATATATAGACATCCTGCTAAACCTAAAACCAATACCACTTCTTTTATTACGCCCTCCACAAAAACTGCAACCGATGAAGCAGTTCTTGCCGCATCATCCGCGGCTGTTGTTTACCGATCGATTCCTTCGCCGTCCCCTAAAATATCTACTTCTGTGACACCTACAGTGCAGGTTACCAAAGCTAGTAAAGGTACCGTCATTATCGACGACATTTCACCAATTCCCAACGGTGCGACAATAACCAATACCGAACCCTGTATCACCGTGACATATCACAAGACCAATGATGCAAATATGATTCTTATGCAGTGGAAAGTAGATTCCGGTAACTGGATCGGATGGAACGGCGTTTATCATCTATGTGTATTTTATGGACTCACATCGGGATCCCACTCTGTATCCGTCCAACTTAAAGACAACTATGGCAATCTTTCAGAAGTGGTAACTCGCTCTTTCACCATCTCTGATACCAAGCCACCTGTTTTTTATGAATTTGTCGGCGGAGCACAAGAAGGATCTGTACTTACCTTCTCGCCCTGTTTGGGATGGGCATATCATGACGAAGTAACAGGCAATTCTGGCATGGATTATCGTTACAAACTAGACTCCAACGACTGGACCGGTTACAGCACGGAAGGCAGAGCCTGTGTCACTTTAGCAAATGGATCGCACACATTGTCGGTCCAGGCCAAAGATATAAACGGCAACGAAAGCGGTGTTACTACAACTCATTTTTCTGTCCAGATGCCGGATGGTGCAACTACAGCGCCGCCTCAGGAACCAACCTCAAGCCCGCCGACAGATACTCCACCTCCTGTCGAAAGTACGGAAACACCGTAACTCATGTCTCCGACTAGAGCATGTTACAGATGCTGGAGATAAGAAGAATAGTGTGTAAATTTTATTTAATGAGTCGGAGTTGGGCTGCTATGGAACTCGTATCACTGAGTTTTGATGTAGGGATGTGAATGATAGGAATCTGAGCGTCGTTAAACGCATTGTCTACAAGTTGGTCTCTTGCTATTCTAGCTGTTTCGTAGTGACTGCCGCCGTCAAGCTCTACTACAGCGATCGGCACAAATGTATCGCGGTCACAGATTACAAAATCAACATGTTTCTGAGTAATGCTATTTAGTTTTGACCAGTAGTCTACATCGGTTTTATCCAAAGCTGTTGTTATGATATCTGCAAGTCTCACTTTTGGACATATGTATTTTTCAGGACCAGCAATAGAAACTAAGGTGTCAAAAAGTCGTTTTTCAGTTGTATTTAATAATGAGGGGCCTTTTGGTTTATATGAACGTTTCCAGCTTCGTTTAATTCGGGAAAAGAGAATTAATCCAACAATAATGAATAGCACCATGGCAAGAGTGATATAAATATTCGTCATAGTATTTATTGTAATAGATAGTACGGAGTATAATTTGGTATGAATATAGTAAAAACGGTGGCATTGCTGCATAGAAAGGATAAAAAGGTGCTTATGGTGTTGGGGAAAAATAAAGATACATGGGTTTTGCCCGGCGGGAAAGTAGACGAGGGCGAGACAGAAAAGCAGGCGCTGGTACGCGAGTGCAGGGAAGAGATTGGTGTAACAGTAGACCCGGCGACGGTGAAACACTATGAGACTATAAAGGGCGCGGCGTATGGCAAAGCGGAGGGGACTGAGGTGCAGGTGTCAGTATACACCGCCAAGTTTACCGGTGAAGTAGTGCCGCAGATGGAGATTGAGAAGGCAGGATACTTTTATTACAGTGAGATACCGAATACTTCGGAGTTGGGGCGGGTGTTTTTGGGAGGGTTGAGGGAAAAGGGGATGGTGGGGTAATTGGGATTTACTAACACCGGAGGTTAGGAGACTTGTCCCATGAATAAGGGCGCTGAAAATCAGGTATTACCAAATACCTGCCAGGAGTATAGAGGAATGTGTTTATATTATCGTGTGTGACCTTCATAGACGTATTTACTTGTTGTAACAGCCTATATTATACTCCTTGACCGATGATTTTACGAATTTGAAGATACTTTAACGAAAAGTAGCTTGCGTTGGTGTGAGTTAAATGTACCACGTAAGCCGTTGACAGAATTACTATCCAGTTCTGGGTTTCGCCTTCAGTAAAGGTATAAGGTGAGAATTTTCACAACTTCTTACAGTTCCTTGCAATGTCTCATGAATTCAATATCTATAAACTGCTCGCTTTACTAATCCTGTTCCAAACTAAACTGCAGACTGCGCGATAAACATCTTTTCGCTCACTTTCAGAAAGCTGCAGAGCATCAAAAACTATATTGTCTAGCTCTGCTCTGTCCAGAAGGGGTTGGGGATCCTGTCTTTCAATCATAGTGCCTGACTCGGGATTGATACCGCATTCTGAAAAAATATCAAGCGGCCTCCTTGTCTGTAATTTGTCGATAGCTGTGCAGAGTGAACTCTGAAGGTTCTCCAATTTTTCTATTACCCACAATCTGGCCCAATCGACCGTTGCTGATTCCAAAGGCCCTCCGCCACCCCCATACTTACGACCATAACTTTCTCTAAAAAGAATAGCCAATGTTGTATTTAAATACGCATGAAGTAATTCCTCTTTATATTTTGATTGATTAATATTATGGAAGCATACATGACTGGCTATTGGGTCGTTGGTTAAAACAGAGTAAAAAGTAACTCTCGTTCTATATTGTAGAAATACTCTTGAAGTTTTTAATTTAGAGATAGGTAGCGCCCACCATCCTGGCATACGATCTTTAACGGAGCGAACTTTCGACCAAGGAATCCCAGCCTCTCTTTTTTGCCCCTTACTAGTTTTTTGTGTCGAAGCCCATAATATATATGATAATGCGCCTTTATGATTTTTTTCTTTAAGCTGGTTAATAGACAATGGGCAGAAAAACAGTTTGGTAGTGACACTTTCGATTGAAAGATAAATACTTTGGACTTGAGAAGGTGAGGTAATTATTGGAAATAAATATTCGCTCTCAATTTCAAATCTCTCGAGGTTTTCAGGTGATGGGTAGTAAAAGTCATTAAGTCCAGTATGAACACCAAAACGTGGAGTGGCAATCTTGTTAAGTCGTATGAAATTGTTTTTTGAGAGTATGTTTGTAACAATGTCTGGTTGAGTGATATAGGAGACACCCCATTTACCTCCAACATATTTACCCAATTTTAGTGATGTCTGAGCTTCATCATCACTGTCTATTCCCGCTTCTTTAAGGTCGTTATTTGAAATTGGATATACTCTAAAAGTGTCGTTTGTTAGTACTTCTCTAGCGTTTTCAATCGCAATTAAGTTTTCTGTAAATATCGCGCTTTCAAATGGTTTCTTGAACGCTACGAACCTCACAATATGACCATTGTCAACTTTTTTTTGCGGTGCATGAAGTATGGAGATGATAGTGTTTACATCGGCTGATTTAAAACTTCTTTTTGCGTGATTATCAATAATCAACTCTACCGGACAACGGTTTAATAAAAACTCCTGGAGCCAAGTTCCGTAACCAACATCTAACCATGAGTTGGAGCAAATAAAGGTGTGGATGCCCTTTGGGTTGAGAAGACGAAGTGCTCGGATGTAGAAGTATGTATAAAGATCAGATTGCGCGTTAATCGTTGTCTTTGGAAGAAAATATTCAGGAAAATCTAGTTTGACCATTTCCTGCAAATAATTCTTATACTCTTTTTTGTCTTGTACCATACCAGTAGGATCTGCGATATCTTCCTGCCTAACGTAAGGCGGATTGCCAATAACAATATCAAATCCGCCCTTGGTACTAAACACCTCAGAAAATTCTAGCTGCCACAAAAAGGGTAACTTTGTCTCATGCAAATCTCTAAGTTGAGCTTTGAGCTGTTCCAATTTATCTACAGTATCTTCGCGTTCCTTTTTATATAGATTTAATTTTATCTGTGGTTCTACAATGTGTGTACCAAAAAGATCTGGCTGAGTATTAGTGGCTGGATCACCAATATTGTATTGTATTAATTTTTTTTGTTCCTTCGTTATGTCTTGTTGTATCCAATCATAATAAAATAGAAACTCTCGGTGTTTAATATCGTTAATTGTTGGTTTCCCTGTATCATAGTAGGCAGTTTTCAACTGTATTAGTTCTCTTAATTGTTTGAAAAGTTGACCTGCAACTACTGATTTATCTACGCTAATTGAGATGCCTTTAGCCCCTACTCGTTGAACCAATGAATCACCTGTTCTTACTTTAAAATCTAGACTCGGTAAGATTGGTTCCAATGATTCCTTTAAAGAATCTGGAGCATCGACAAAGAGTGAAAGCCACAGGCGTAATTGACATATCCATACCGCCCATTCTTGTACTTCAACTCCATAAAGAGTGTTTTTTATAATCTGTTTTTTTCGTTCAAATAAATTTGTTTCGCCAAGACTATATCTACTACGTAATGACTGCTCGACTCCATCTAAAACTTGCATCATTCCTACTAAAAATGCACCGGAACCAACAGCCGGGTCGCAAATTGCTAAACCTTCCAGTTTGCCTAATATTTCCTGTGCTTCTTTTTGAGAAAAACTACCGTGTTTTTGCTCATCTTCCTTTTCACTTTCCTTAAAAAAAAGCTCATAAAGATTATCGGGCTTTATTGGATTTTCAAGATTTTTTTCGAGCCACTTAACCAGACTTAAGCGACACATAAGGTCAACCTCTGGTCTATGAGTATAAACCGCACCATTGTCCTTGTTTACCAATCTCTCAAATATGATTCCCAAAAATTCTGGATTTAGTTGCAGATCTTCATCTTCAAGTGAATTTTCTTCTATCGTAAAACTATGAGAGAATAAAAAATTAAAAAATGATTCTACGGCCCAATCTGATAATATCCATCCGTTTGTGTCATACCCTTGTTTTTGTCTAAAGAGCCCTCCATTAAGATATGGTGCCATTTGTAATTTAACCTCAGTATCTTGTGAAAAATCATTATTACGATAAGCAACTTTTCTCCCAGGTGGAAAATTTAGTGCTTCAAAAAATAGCGGTGATAACCATCTACTATAGAAGTTATTCTCCCCATCATACTTATTTTTATATTCTTGATAGAAACTTTGGATAAATTTTTCATCGTTTCCAAGCCATTTCTTTTTCTGGATAAACCCTATAAAAACTGTCCGTATGGCAAAGAGTAAAACAAATTGCCTTGCTGAGTTCTCCTTATCAATGTTGTTAATACTTTCAGTCTGCTTAACGATATTGTCGTATATAGTAAAAAACTCATCATAAAATAGATCGGTAACCGCAGTTATAGAAAAAGCATCTTTTATGTCATCAAGCTTCGTGAATTCCTTATCACCAATCTGTTTTAAAAATGTTTTATTGGTAAATTCACGACTTATAAAATATGTAAATCTTCTGAAGTTAATCCATTTGCGCTTTACTCCTATTGGATCATAATATACAAGAGAAAACCGAAAACTACCGGAAGAATCGTAATAAATAAAGATCCCTGCCGAAAATTTTTGATTTACCGTAGATGTTAAGATGCTTTTAGCTTTTTCGTACTGGGCCTTCTTTCCTGCACGTTCTGAAAGCGGCTTAGTTACTTCAAAAGAACAAATCAATAAACTATCAAGATCCGCGAAGTTTACTTCCCCAACTTTCTGTCCATTCTTAAAACTGTCGTCGTTATAATGTGAATAGCTCTCTTCACGTGCTATAAACTTTTGGCTTTTTGCACGGAAAAATTTGCTAAATTTGTCCACCGAAAAATCGCTAATAATTGTTTCTAGAATATGTCTCGCATCATTCATTTTTTTTATTTTCAATAGCAATAATTATTTCCCTTTTTTGTTCTATTATTCTGTTTTTTTCTTTTAGAAGGTAGTCTTCACCCAGTTCACTTTTTAACTTCTCAATGTCCTTTGTATCACTTTCCTTAAAATTCATTATTCGCCTTAATGTGAAGTCAGCTAAAGTCGCGTAGCCCAGAATATCTTCTTTTAGTGTCCTTAAAAATCCCTTCTGCGGCATGAGCGCTTCACTCGTATTTTTGATAAATGTGTCTAGTTTGTTAAGGGCTTTTTGCTCTAAGCTTTGTTCGCTAACGTTTACTGATCGAAAATCCTTAAAATCCTTTATTGACTTGTAGGTATTCCAAAATTGATCGGTATTCCAATTGAGAGCTTTCTCGTCAGGTGAACACGTTATCTTGTCAAACACATCCTCAAATACAGAATAATATGGCTTTATTTCGTCTAAATCAGTTTGCGCGCAACTGACATACAATCGACCTTTGGTAAAAAAAACTAATAGTTCGTTTTCGTTACCAGCCTTTGCGACCTTAATGCGTGGAGGATAATTTTTAATATTTTCAACTAGCTCTGGATTATCTTTATTTATCTTGCTGTAAGCGTTTAGAGCTTTGGTATAAAAACTTTCTACTTCCAACGTGTCCGGGTTTTGTTGAACTCTATTATATAATCCTGCCGGAGTAGGCTCTTCATCTATATCAAATATTTTTGAATCTTCACCAAGCGCGGTATGGATAAGAAACATTTTGTTGGCCGCTATTTCTCTTGATTTGACCAATTCCGAACCTTTTTCAGTTGGGAAGAAGTTAATAATATAAAGCTCTTCAAATACCTTTTTGCTAATACGGTTAATGCGTCCAAGTCTCTGAATTACCCGCACAGGATTCCAGGGAATATCGTAATTTATAACCATTCCGGCACGGTTTAGGTTAAATCCTTCTGATATTTTGTCTGAAGTGAGAAGCAGATCATAATCATTTACTTGCTCCTTAAGGGAAGCATCAAAGTTAGCATTTATCTTGGCAATTTTTGATGTTGACAAATCTCCTGCGACAACCAACATTTTGTCTCCGTACTTCTCTCGGAGCGCCCCCTCTAAATAATTCACAGTATCCACATACTCGGTGAAGATAATTATTTTTCTTTTTGGTTCGCCTTCCTTTGGCTCACTTTCACACTCTCTCTTTAAGTTACTCAGTAAGCATGCGGTTTTTGGATCATTTTTTATAAGATTTAGGGTGGAAAGTTTACTTAAAATACTATCGAACAACTCAATATCACTTTGAATATCATGAATAAATGCTTCTTTATCTTTGAAATCTTCTATCTTATAACGCTTGTGAGTCTTCGGATATTCACCCTTGCTGATTTTCTCCTCATATTCAATTAAATATTTTACTATTTCATCGGCATCAAATTCATATATTTTTTCCAACAAGGAGCGATCAAGAATGTACTCCCCTGTATTGTTGATAAATTCTTTACACCTTTCGGTAATTTTCTTAAAGTTTCTAATACTTTGTTCAAATGATCCAAATGAACTTTCAAACCTCTTTACCAGTAATCTTCTCATAAAGTCAAACAAGTTTCGTTGTTGCTGAAAGGCTCTATTATCGTCCTGATTTAGCTTTTCTTCAGCATCATTAGTAGTTACAGTTCTTAAGCCTTTTTCGTATTCAAACGGACGATATATCGCACCTTTAAACGTTCCACCATCGTTAGGATCACCGAAGTATGCTTCAATAATTTTTGAATAAAACTCTGATTGCTCCTTACTTAACTCAAAAAACCACTCCTTTGGATCAGACACTACAGAAAGCTCATTTACTTCGTCTTTGTAATAAGGATTATTCTTCAAATCTAAGCGGTTACGCCTAATAGTTACGGGCTCAATTACGTTCCTAATTTGTTTTGCTAGATATCGTGCTCTATTTGATATTTTTTTTAAGTCAACTTTATCGTCCCCAAAAAGTGATTTGTAGTAGTTAAGCGCCTTAATTCTTTTAGCGCTATCAGATGAGTTCCAATATTTTTTAATATAACCAAGACGGTCAAACGTTCCCTTAAAACCTTTGAATTGATCTACTAAATTGCTTTCAAGAGTGATAGATGACTGTTTTGGGGTAATAAATAGTTTGAGAAGTGAAAGAATATCTCCAGGACGGTTATTAAAAGGTGTGGCAGTGAGCAAAACTACTTGTTTTTCACGACATATATTTTTAAGGAGCTCATAATTTTCAGTATCTTGGTTTCTAAACCAATGAACTTCGTCAACAATTATAACTTCAATGTCTTTTACTTTATTAACAAATGCTAAAGCGTTTTTTAGATCCGCTCGAGACCAAACTTCCCAGTCATATAGTCCGAATTCTTCCAGATATTTTTTCCAGCCAGAATTTTTACCTTGATCGCCCATAAGCCCTGGAGGACAGATAACAATACCACGCTTTTTCATCTGCTTTGCGATTGCTGATGCAATAATAGATTTTCCTAGTCCTACAACATCAGCAATTATTACACCATTATTCCTTTCAATTATTGCAAGTGCTTGCTTAACTGCATCAAGCTGATATCGATAAGGTGTATATCCATTTTTCTTAAGTGTTTCTATCAAAGTTTCACTAATTTCTTTTTCTCCAAAGGAATCTAGATAGGTTTTTAATACCAAACAAAAAGCTTCAAATGGAGTGATGTCCTTTATTAAAGTTTCTTTTTTTATTACCTCGATTAATTTCTTTTTCCTTTCCTCATATTCTGTGATTGGAACTGCATCTTCCCAAAGAGCATCAAAATATTTTTGAGCATCATTGAAGCCGTAACTACTAATTTCCACATTAAATTCATTCTGAGTTACCAGCCCAGCTTTGGTTAAATTGCTACTTCCTGTTATAAATAATTCCTTTACGGCCTGCTCCTTTTCGAGCTTAAAAAGATAAAGTTTAGAATGGTTTGGACGATAAGTTTTACGAATCAGTAGTTTATCTTTCACGATCAGCTCCACGAAAAATCGGATTTGCTCATAAAACTCTTTTGTATCAAAGTTTTCAGTGTTAAGCGATCTTTTTATTGATTCGAAAAATTTATAAACTTTTTCTTCGTCAGACATTTCTTCATCTTCACCTGACT
>JBDKFK010000031.1:0-19533 GCA_039798745.1 Candidatus Parcubacteria bacterium | reverse complement strand
CCTATAAACAAAGCTTGCTCTATTGCTCTAACACACCCCGGAGGTTGGTAAGTTGGTAGTTAGTGGGGGGTTGGGGTTGGATCGTGCGCGCAGTCTAGACAGTAGGTGGACCAGGGATCTTTGATTATTGTTTTTTCTTTCATCTCGACATTGGGATCAGAGGGAGAGCCTGCTTGTTTGTCGGAATCTTTGGTTACCGGAATCTGAGCACGCTGGGGTTGTGATACCTGTTTGCCTTCGGTACCTTTTATAAAATATTCAAACCTCGACGCGCAGCTTTGAGTTCCATCGGGATTTTTGGAAGCCAGAAGTCCGGTATCATTACAGACCTGTGATCCTACTACGTTTTCGGGTTTAATAGGCCATAGATCAGGCTGATTTTTGAGGAGCTCTTTCATTACTCTGTTCCAAATAGGAGCAGCTCCCGTAACACCCGATGAAAGATATGGATTCATGGGAGTATTATCATTATTGCCTACCCAGACCGCCGTCAGAAAGTTTGGAGTGTATCCAATTGTCCAGTTGTCCTTTTTATCGTCTGTTGTTCCTGTTTTTACCGATACTGCGTGTTTAGGCACTACAAGAAATGAGGAGGGGCCAAATGCCATACTTCGAGCGTTGTTATCGAGGAGAATATGCGAGATAAGGTATGCTGTTTCAGCCGAAACGGCGCGTTTGCCGTCTATAGAAAGTGTATTGGGTGCTTTGAGTTCTTTCTTTACGTCTTTGACAAAGTTCTTATCCTGAAATTTGTAGATTGTCTTACCGTTTTTATCATTTATCTGGAGTATGTCATTTAACGGTTTTGCTCTTCCTTGATTAGCGAACGCTGAAAATGCTTGAGCCATCTCGGTCATCCTTACTTCGGCACCTCCCAGTGTGAGAGATAATCCGTATCTGTCAGGATCGGTAAAGGTGGTTATCGTAAACGCTGAAGATGAGGCGACAAACTCACGCACACCGTTTAGCCCAAGCATCTTTACTGCGGGTATATTGAGTGAGTTACCGAGCGCAAAACGTAACTGTACAGGACCATGGAACTGGCCGTCATAGTTTACAGGGCAGTATTTTTTGGGTTGACCTGCTGGTGAAAAACATGTAGGTGTATCAAGAAATACTGTTGCAGGATTAACTATCTTACGATCTATTCCGACGGCATAGTTAAGCGGCTTGATAGAGCTTCCCGGCTGTCTTAGCGCTGTTGCCACATTAAACGCTCCAGATCCTGTTGCAAAATAATCGACAGAGCCAAGCATTGCCAGAATTTCGCCTGTTGGAGGTCTCGTAACCAGTACTGCTCCATTACTTACATCGAGCTTCTTTACTTTCTCGAGTTCTTCCTTAAGAATTTTCTCCGCCTCCATCTGAATATCAAGATCAAGCGTTGTGTACACACGCATACCGCCTTCTTCGATCTCGCGTGTTCCGTATATTTTTTCTAACTGGCTCTTTACATAGAACACAAAGTGAGGCGCTTTAATAGAAATGTGGGGAGGAATGACACTAATCTTCGCTTTTTTTGCTTTATCGAGCTGGGCTTTGGTTATGTATTTGTACTCATACATACGGTCAAGGACATCGTTACGTCGGTTCTCGGCGAGGTCAGGGTTTGTATAAGGTGAGTACAGTGAAGGCGCCTGCGGCAGACCTGCAAGAAGGGCCGCCTCATCGAGTGTCAGGTCCTTGGCTTTTTTGCTGAAGTAGGTTTTAGAGGCTGCTTCGATACCATAGGAGGAGCCACCGTAAGGAACCTGGTTTACATACATCTCAAGAATTTGGTCTTTGGAGAAAAGTTTTTCTGTCCAGACAGCCAGAATAATCTCTTTCATTTTACGTTGAATGGAACGTTCGGGTGTAAGAAGCGCTCCTTTTACGAGCTGTTGGGTAAGGGTGGATCCTCCCTGAAGATTATGCTGAAGGATCATGTCTCGTACCGCTCTTAGTACGCCGGATATAAGAGAAACACCGCCATGTTTATAAAAATCTTTATCTTCAATCGAGATTGTGGCCTGTGAAACATACTTCGGTAGATCTTTTAGTTTTACAGGAGTACGGTTTTGATCTTTATATACTTCATATAACAGTTTGCCGTTGCGGTCGTAGATATGAGTAGATAAAGGAATGGCTTTATAATCTCTCAGAATAGTGGGGGAGGGGAGTTTGTAAAATACAAAAAAGTACATAAAAACGCCGGCGCCTGCAGCTGCCAGGAGAAACAGAAAGAGCAGTATAATGGGTAGCTTCTTTAGTTTTTTCGGTTTCAGAAAATGGGCAGTTTTTTTTAGAAAGCTCTTAAATTTCGCGAACATAAACAATATTGTAGCAAATTGTGTACAAATGGGTCACGATATACGGGGAAACAGGGGTTCTCCCTTTTGGATATCGGCTGTTGTTGATTTAATTATGACTGCTGCGGTGTCGGGCAGGAACGGTCTTAGTAACAGTCCAACTTCCAACAGATTATCGAGCATAGTTACAAGGAATTCTTTCCGTTCTTCTGTCGTTTTTTTCCACGGCGCGAAGGTGTCGGTTTCTTTGTTCAGTTGCTTTATTTTTTTCCAGATATCCTCAAGTATCGCATTGAACTGAAACTCTTCAAACTGATGAGCGTACTCCTCCGGATGAAGAGTAACGTCATGTTTAGGACTATCGTGATGTATTTCATCTTTGGCAGCAAGAGTAGTAATTCTCATAAGCAGATTTCCAAGCTCATTAGATAGATCGCTTCTGTAAAGCTCATCCATACGGGAGATTGAAAAATCGCCATCATCTAGAGAAGGTATCTCTCTTAGTAAATAGTACCTTGTCGCGTCGAGGCCATATTTTTTTACAAGTTCAAACGGGTCTATCACATTGCCCAACGATTTACTCATTTTTTTTCCTTCCACATTGATAAATCCATGTACAAAGAGGCCGGTGGGTATGGTCAAGTTGGCGGACTTGAGCATTGCCGGCCAATATAGAGCATGAAACTTGATGATATCCTTGCCGATACAGTGATAGCGCTGAGTACTCTGTTGCCACCATTCGTTATATGCATCCCCATCTGTTCCAAAGTTGAGTGCGGTTATATAGTTTGCCAGAGCGTCGAACCAGACATACATTCTCTGAGAAGAGTCGTCGGGTACGGGTACACCCCAACCCTTCGTCCGTTCATTTGGACGTGAAATCGATATATCTTCCAATTTATCAATAAAATTGAGAAGTTCCAGTTTACGGAACGCGGGATAGATATGTAGCTCATCGCTTGAGATAAGATCCTTGAGATATTTTTTGTACTTACTCAATCTGAAAAACCAGTTTTTTTCTTTTACCAACTCTAACTTTCTATTATGATACGGACATATGTTATCTTTAAACTCTCCATCCTTGTAAAACGTCTCGCATCCTACGCAGTAGAGTCCCTCGTAGGTTTCTTCGTATATATCATCCGGATTACTGGACTTGCAGAGTTTCCATAGTTTCTGTGCACCCTTTATGTGTTTATCGGAAGTGGTACGTATGAAATCATCGTTTGATATCTTAAGAACCTGCAGTAATTTTTCAAACTCTGCAGCATTTTTGTCCACAAGCTCTTGTGTGGTAATTCCGAGCTTTTCGGCTGACTCCACATTCTTTATGGCGTTCTCATCGGTTCCGGCAAGTAAAAAAGAATGTGCTTTCTTTAACGCGTGCCACCGCTTAAGCACGTCAGCCTGTACCACTTCAAGAGCGTACCCAATGTGCGGGCTTGCGTTGACATAAGGAATAGAGGTAGTAATATATACTTTTTTTTCTGTCATTTATTTTTTCACAACTATAGATAATCCTATTATAAAACATATAAGAAGGATTGTATTGAGAATCTGAAAGCCGGTGAAATAGCACATTGACAAAAAGAGGAACATTGCAAGGCCTGCTATAAAGGTATATAATAGAGGAGTAACGAAAAGAGATGCGACGAGTGAGGCAAACAAAGAAAACAACGTGATAAATGCTCCGACAATGAATATATTGTCCGGAGCGACATAGATAATCATGGTAATGAGCGTAGCCGTCAGTATGCCAATGCCGGCAAGCCGTAAACCGTTTTTTCTTGTCCAAACCATGTTTGTCATAGTGTTGTACCTCTTGCAACTGATGCACTTATCTATTATAATCTCACATTATGATACAAATACCAGACGATAAACAGCAACTTATTGAGATGTTCGCCCAGAAAGATGGAGATACCGGCTCACCAGAAGTTCAGGTAGCTCTCCTTACGCAGAAAATAGTTAAATTATCTTCCCATCTTGAGGAAAATAAAAAAGATAACCACTCCAGAAGAGGTTTACTTAAAGTCATCGCCAAGAGAAGAAGAATTCTCAACTATCTTAACAAGCTTGACGAAAAGCGATACAAAGTGCTTGCCGATAAGCTTGGACTTAAAAAGTAATACGCACAATTATAATTTTGGAGCATAGTAGGTTTCTATACATTTCCATAGGTTTCTATTAAATCTTCATTTAATGAGACTTGCGAAAATCCATAGAAACTGAACTCTCCTTCTTTTTTATTATGAACAAGACCGTTTTCGAGGATTCTATTGACATCAGTGGTCAAACATTAACTCTTCAGACAGGAAAACTAGCCAACGCGGCTACCAGATCTATCTTAGCCAGACTCGGCGATACATGCGTACTCGTTACTGTAGTCGCAGGTAAACAGCGCACCGATATTGATTACTTCCCTCTTCAGGTTGAGTATGTTGAAAAACTTTACGCCGGTGGACGCATAAAGGGTTCACGATGGGTTAAGCGTGAAGGAAAACCTTCAGATGATGCAATCCTGAAAGGCCGCCTTATTGATCGTTCTATACGACCATTATTTCCCAAAAACTATCGTCGTGAAGTACAGATAATAATTACCTTACTCTCAGTTGATGGAGTAAACGATCCAGAAATAGTTGCCGCGATTGCCGTTTCTGCAGCTCTTCATGTTTCGCCGATCCCATGGGATGGTCCTATCAGCACAATGCGTGTAGGATATAGCAAGACCGATGATCAGGATAACTACTATATAAATCCCAATGCGGACGAAGAAAAATTTTCTTTGCTCGATCTTGTCGTCTCATCAAGAAAAGATAAAGTATTAATGATCGAAACAAGCGCCGAGATACTTCCAGAATCTGTGATTGAGGAAGGTATAAAAAGAGCTAAAGCTGAAAACGCCAAAATTATTCAGTTCATCGAAGAACTGAGAAAGAAAATTGGTGTTGAAAAAGATGTGGTTACTGCACCACTGTTTGATGAAAAACTTATTGAGACCCTTAAACATGATTTTAAACCTGACCTGGATAAAATAATCGCAGGTAAAGCAGCAAAAGAGTTCGATGATCCTAGTGAGCTTCAGGGTCTTGTTGACGCGGTTGCTCTAAAAGTGGGAGATGCTTTTGACAAGAAAACTATTGCTCAGGCAATAGATTATCTTGTTAAGAAAATGATCCGCGAAATGATGTTGAAAGAGAAAAAACGTGTTGACGGCAGAAAAGCCGATCAGGTCCGTGAAATAGGCGTTGAAGTATCTTTATTGCCACGAACACACGGCACTGCGCTTTTTAATAGAGGAGATACCCAGGTTCTTTCCATCGTTACGTTAGGCGCTCCAAGTATGGAGCAACTTATAGAGGGCCCTGAAGGAATCGTTTCTGAAAGATATTTGCACCATTACTTCATGCCTCCCTATTCTTTGGGTGAGACCGGAAGAGTGGGATTTCCTTCAAGAAGAGAGATAGGACATGGAGCATTAGCCGAGAAAGCTATGGTCCCGGTTCTTCCTGCCGCCAAGGATTTTCCTTATACCATTCGTGTTGTTTCAGAGGTAATGTCGTCAAATGGTTCAACATCGATGGCCTCAACCTGCGGATCATCACTGGCTCTTATGGACGCGGGCGTGCCTCTTAAGGCTCCTGTCGCAGGAATTGCCATGGGAATCGTTAGCGAGTCGGATGATGAGTATCTTATCCTTACGGATATCATGGGTATTGAGGATTTCTCAGGCGAGATGGATTTTAAAGTCACTGGTACAGAAGAAGGCATCACAGCTATTCAGCTGGATGTAAAAAATCTTGGACTCACCGATAAGATGATCGCGGAAACCCTTGCCGGAGCCAAGAAAGCCAGACTTCATATTCTCGGTAAAATGAATGCTGTCATAGATAAGTCAAGAAAAGAGATTTCTGAATTTGCTCCGAAAGTAGTCGTTCTTCGACCTCCTCAGGATAAGATTGGTGAGATCATAGGCCCCGGAGGCAAAAATATCCGAAGTCTTATCGCTAAGACTGAAACAGAGATAAATATCGATGATGATGGTAATGTCACGATCACCGGCATTGACAAGAAAAAAGTCGAGATGGCTGTACAGTTTATAGAAAATATGACACGTGAAGTAAAAGTAGGCGAAAAATTTGAAGGAGAAGTGAAACGTATACTTCCTTTCGGAGCTTTCGTTGAGATCCTGCCCGGAAAAGATGGAATGGTTCACGTATCCAAGATGTCAGCAGGATTTGTGAAAGACCCTCATGATGTTGTACAGATTGGTCAGATGGTGAAGGTAGAAGTCTACCAGATCGATGCTCAGGGAAGAATCAATCTTCAGATGATCCCGGAGAAAGAAGAGCCAAAAGCGGAAGCTAAGTAACTCGCACAGTTTGATAAAAAAGGTCTTGAGGCTATTTTATCCAAAGATAGCTCAAGGCCTTTTTTGATGCACTCTATTGATTTCACTCTTCCAACACTATAGAATAATGGTTATGCCACGACGAAAAGCAAAGTTTAAAATCCCTTTCTTTAAGTTTAAAATAAACAGTAAGACTATATTTAACCTGCTTGGATTTTCAGGAATTGCCTTTGGCATAATAATCATTCTGTCGTTCCTCAATATATTTTCACCGGAAGAAGCTCAGGGACGTATACTTTTTCAGGTAAACCAGTTTATCGTCGCCAAATTTGGAGGGTTATCTGTTTTTACTCCTTTTGTTATTCTTCTTATATCAGGTCACTTTTTCAACACAAAGAAACTTAAGTTCGTCAAACTAAATATAACTCTCGGAATGGTGCTTATGCTTATAGCTTTTATGGGTATGTTCAGGGCAGGGGAATGGGGTAATCGGATTGGGGAAAACCTCACTCTTGATTTTACAGGTACTGGCGCGTTCATAATTCTTCTTATAGCTCTCATTTCGGGCATTGTCTTGTTTTTTGATACCTCCATAGACGTATTTGTTATTATGGCAACCAGTATGGCCAAAGGATTTACCTATTTTTTCAAAAATCATGTCGCGCGCACTTCATTTGTAAAGGACTCAGGTACCAAACTTCTTAACCAGAAACAGCCAAAAGTAGTGGAGGAGAAAGAATTTATCGAAGACAGAAAGCAGGAAGTAAAAAGCAAAGCGCAGTCGGCTATCTCAGCAGTGCAGGCAATGCTTCCATCTTCGCCCAAGCAGCCGCCGATACACAATCCAAACGAACTGAATATTAAACCCACCACTCATCATGGGGCTCCATCCACATGGATTTATCCGCCGCTTACATTGCTCAATGATATAGCCCAGAAAGAAGCAGAACGGGGAGACGTAAACAGAAATGCCGATATTATTGAAAAAACACTGGATAGTTTTGGCATTCGAGCCCGTGTTACCGAAGTAAATAAGGGTCCAACCGTAACTCAGTACGCCCTTTCTATCGCGATGGGCACGAAGCTTTCCAAAATTACCGCTCTTGCAAACGATCTCGCGCTCGCGCTTGCGGCGCCGACCGGCGCGGTAAGAATAGAAGCGCCGATTCCGGGAAGATCTCTTGTTGGTATCGAGATTCCAAATATAAAACCAGAAATAGTAACCCTCAAACGAATCCTTATGTCGCCGGTATTTACCAAACATCCTGATCCTCTTCTTGTTCCGTTGGGTCTTGATGTTTCAGGCGAAGTGCAGGCCGCGAGTATTTCGAAAATGCCTCACGTGCTTATCGCCGGTACCACGGGGTCAGGTAAGTCGGTTATTCTAAACGCATGGATCAGCACGTTCCTTTTCAGAACAAAACCAGAAGATCTGAGAATGATTCTGGTAGATCCTAAAAGAGTAGAGCTGGCACTTTACAACGGCATTCCCCACTTGTTGACCGAAGTTATCGTTGAACCGAACAATATCCTGAAGGCTCTTCAGTGGACAGTCGGAGAAATGGAACGCCGCTACAAAGAGTTCGCCAAAGTTGGAGTGCGTAATCTTGATGGTTATAATGCGCTTGAGGGAGTACAGAAAGAACCTTATATTCTATTCGTTATCGATGAATTGGCAGATCTTATGATGTTTGCTCCCGGTGATGCTGAAGATCTTATTACACGTATCGCACAGATGGCGCGTGCTACCGGCATACATCTTATACTCGCAACGCAGAGACCATCGGTAGATGTAATCACCGGTCTTATGAAAGCCAATATCCCGACACGGTTAGCCTTTAACGTATCGTCACTGGTTGATTCGCGGGTTATTATAGATACTCCCGGCGCGGAAAAGCTTTTGGGTAAGGGAGACATGCTATTTCTTCCTCCGGACCAGGCGAAACCACGCCGTATTCAGGGCGCGTTTGTGATGGAAAAAGAAGTGTTTGAAGTAGTCCGTTTCCTCAAATCGCAGTTCCCTGAGGTTCATTACACGGAGGAAATCACAACACAGGAAGTTGTTGCCGGTTCCAAGGGCGGACTTATTCCAGGTACGAGCGTAGATGGACAGGACGCTCTTTTCAAGCCAGCTCTGGAGCTTATCGCTCAGTTTGATAAAGCTTCCGCTTCACTTCTTCAACGCAAACTTAAAGTAGGATATGCACGTGCGGCACGAATTCTTGATGAGCTTCATGAAGCGGGTTATGTAGGTCCTGCAGAAGGATCTAAGCCACGTGACGTACTAAAACGTATGGCTCCTGAGAGTGCTGAAATGGAATAGGGGGTACCGTGCGGTACCCCCTTTGCCAGTCTACAAGGACTGGAAACGCGGACTAGAAACCGAGAGCTGGAAGTAGGAAGTAGACGAGGAAGGCCGCGGCTACGATCCACATCCAGAGATTTAGATCACCTCCTTTGCCACGTACCACTTTCATGAATACGTATGACAGAATACCCGCCCCGATGCCGTTGGTGATGCTATAGGTGAACGGCATGAGTACCACTGTAAGTAGCGCCGGGAAGCCGACCTCGAGGTCGGACCAGTCCAGATCCCGGACAGCCGCAAACATGAGGAACCCGATCAGGATAAGCGCCGGAGCCGTAGCTTCGGCAGTTATCAGACCTGCGACAGGGGCGAGCAGCATGCTTAGGAGAAACAGCACGCCGACGACGATGGCCGCGAGACCAGTGCGTGCTCCGGCAAGGATGCCAGCACTGCTCTCTATGTAGGTTGTATTGGATGATGATCCGGCAAAGCCGCCCAGAAGCGCGCCCCACGAATCGACCTTCAGAACTTTGTCGATGCCAGGCAATCGACCCTGCTCATCAACAAGTCCTGCCTGTTCGCCGAGGCCGACTACTGTTCCCATCGTGTCGAAGAAGTCCGACAGCATAAGGGAGAAGATAGTCAGGAGCCCGGCGACAAAGCCGAGTTTGAGGAACACGCCTATATTGATGCCCTGACCGATCGAGGAAAAGTCGGGCCAGGTCACGGTCGAGGGAAGCAAACCCTGATCTCCCGGCGTTGCGGAGATGTCGTAGCCGAAGATGTACCGGCTCACAACACCAAGTATGGTTGTCATGATGATGCCGAGGAGAAGGGCTGCCTTGAATCCCCGCGCCATGAAAAACAGCGTGAGCGCGAGTCCGACGACGGCAAGAAGGATGGGGAATGTGGTCAGGTTACCCAGTGTCACCGGAGTACCGACGCCGGCCCTTACGAGCCCTGCGTTGTTGAACCCGATGAACATAATGAATAAACCTATCCCTACCGCGATAGCACGCTTGAGTTCGAGCGGTATAGCGTGCATCACAGCCTCCCGGAAACCAGTGTACATCAGAACTGTGATGAACACTCCTTCCAGAAATATTACTCCCATTGCCTCCTGCCATGTAAACCCTCCATTCAGGATGAGTTGAGTCGCCACAACGGCGTTCAACCCCATCCCCGGTGCCATTGCAAACGGATAGTTAGCGAACCATCCCATCGCGATCGACAACAAGCCAGCCATGAGACACGTAACGGTGAGTGTGGCGGCGAAGTCCGGCCCTTTGCCGGCAAGCTGACCGGTGGAA
Source organism: Candidatus Parcubacteria bacterium (assembly GCA_039798745.1). Lineage (GTDB taxonomy): Bacteria > Patescibacteriota > Microgenomatia > UBA1406 > GWC2-37-13 > JBDKFK01. The sequence continues at coordinate 9,276 of JBDKFK010000031.1, read as the reverse complement.
AGGATCGCCGGATTGACGAACACAATATACGCCATGACCAGGAATGTGGTGAGGCCGCCCCAGAGCTCGGTCGCGAGCGATGTCGACCGCTTCGCAAATTCGAATCGCCTGGAGAGCCAGCTCTCGCCTGGCAAGGCTTGCGGCATGGTAGCCATTGGTTACCTCCACTAATCGTTCATAAAGACGTTCAGCGGTCATGTCAGTGTCAATGTAATTCATGACACTCCTTTCGTCTATGGACGTAGTCCATAATCCTCTTGTGGAACAAAGAGGTGAGTAAGGGTGGACAGAGGTACCGCCGTATCGTATGTCCAATACAATACAGGGGCCATCATATAGTGTGGCAGACAATGCAGAACCACCTCCCCCTTCGGGTACTCCGTAAATGCCCCTCCTTTACTAAGGAGGGGTTGGGGTGGTTATTACACTTTCTGCCACACTATATTCTTTTTGTTTCTAAGTCCGTGTTGTTAAAGTACACAATAAGCCATAAAAAACCCCTTAGCAATTAAGGGGTAATAGCTTCTGTTAAGATCATATTCGATCTTATAATAGAGGGTGGTCAATCACGTGTCAATGGCAATTTGGGGCTTTGTAGCAATAAATACATATGGGATATGTTAAATTAGACGATAGACAATAGTCTATCGTCCATCGTCTATTGTCTATCGACTATCTCAAATACTTCTCTACATTCGCGTCGTGTTCTTGAAGGGTTTTGGCGAAATGAGTTTTGCCTGTGGGGTCGGCGAGATAATACCAGTATGGTGTGTCAGCACTGGCATTGGCGACAGCAACCAGCGATGAAAGACTTGGATTGCATATAGGTGCAGGCGGAAGACCGGTATTTTCATAGGTATTATATGCAGATTTGAGCTTAAGGTCATCTACACTGAGTGCTTTTTTCCACCATGTTTTTCCATCCGATTGGTATCCTATAGCGTACTGGATTGTCGCGTCAATCTGTAGAGGCCAGTCATTTTTCATTCTTTTTAATATTATGCTTGCCACAATCTTCCTGTCACTCTCTGTTCTTGCTTCGCGTTCAACAAGTGAGGCCATGGTCACAATCTGATTTTTTGTGAGTCCCAGTTGTCGCGCCGGCTCTTCAACAAACTCAGTATATCGCTTCTCAAATGTATTAGTGAGGATAGAAATAACTGTGTCTGCGGTAGCCTGTGAGGGAATAAGATACGTATCGGGAAAGAGAAATCCTTCGGGGGCTGATTGAACAAAATCAACCTCAGAAATGTTAAAATCCTTAGCCACAATTTCGGCAATCTCTTCCTTACGTAGTCCTTCGATTATGGTTACCCATTTATCCAGAGTGCCGTGTGTAAGAGATTTTGATATCTCATATACGTCCATGGACGGGGATAATCTAAAATCTCCTGCCTGGATTTTCTTTTCATATCCTTGTTGTTTCACTACCAGGTAAAATACCACTCTATTTCGGATAAGATTTTCATTTGATAGCTTTTTTGCTATCGAGTCAAGAGTCTCACCGGGAGCAATAATAAATATTTGTGATGCCTTCGATTCTTTGTTCACTGGTAGTGTGCCTTCTTTATAAAAAAAATAACCACCAGTAGCAAAAAGAAGAAGTATTACAAAAAGAATAAGAGGTTTATTCAATTTCATATATGGGGAAATTTTTTAATGTTTGCTCCGCTTCTTTGATGAGATAAGGATCTGTCGCGTAGAGAATAAGTGATGCCTCTTTTTTATTGACCTTTTCATCAAGTTTTTTGAGCATATAGATACCCGCATATTTGTCGGCAGGTGCACCCAGTATTTTTGCGACTGAGTTGAGATTGTAGTTGTTTATGTTTTTTACTTTGCCTTCTTGTTCAAGATATACTTCTTTTTGGTGAGCTGTTGTTTTAAAGTTGTCGTATGAAATTTCACCATTTCCACCCTGTGCTTTTACGATTTCTCGAAATTTTTTGAACGCGAGACCTTCTGACAAAATTCGTTTAGCCTCATCTTCGCCATTTTTATTGATTTTCGCATCCTCAAAACATATATCAAGCAGTTTCCCTGCGAGTCTGAGCGCTTTAGCCTCAAGATGAAGTGGTCTGTCTTTTTTCTGTTCCAGTACCATCAGCACATCTCTCGCTTCAAGATATGGCCCAACTCCGCGTCCGGCGGGTTCGAGCATTTCATTTATATCTGTAATTACTCTCATACCAAAATGTTTGCCGAGCGCCTTAAATTTTTGCGCGACTTTTTCTGCATCCGAAAAATGGCGGATCTTCATAGTCTTTCCCACAGGCAGGTCAAGAATAAGATGTGTTGTGGCAGCCGCTACCTTTTTGGCCATTATAGATACTATTACTTTATCAAATGATTCATAAGACAACGGTTCTTCTATCCGTATAATTATGTCGTCTGCCGGCGCAATGCCCAGATGACCGCCCCAGACAATACATCCTCCTACTTCGTTCACAATTTTTTCTATCTGTTTTGTCGTAAAGTTGACATTGGCAATCGTTTCCATGACATCGGCTGTACCTGCAGGTGTTGTTATTGCTCGTGATGAGGTCTTCGGGATCTTAAATCCGGCAGCTGCGATAATGGGTACTACTAACATAGTAGTGCGTGTTCCGGCTACTCCGCCTGTAGAATGTTTATCGGCTACGATACCGTCAAAATTAAGCTGAACTCCTGTTTCGACCATTGCTTTTGTGAGTTGAAAGAGTTCTTCAGAAGTGAATCCTTCTTTGAACGAAGCTGCCACAAAGTACGTAGTAAGAATATCTCCGAGTCTATTATTGGAGATTTCATCCATAAGGTTATATATCTCGCCGTAGGTTAATTTTTTTCCCAGAAGTTTCTTCTGGATAGATTTTACTGCCTGCAAATGACTATTACCTTCTGTATCCTGATTTTTCATGATAGTGATGAATAAATTTCCATAATCTTCTGTTTATATTCGCGCATTTTAAGCGTCATAGTAGTGAGTACATAGATTTCGCGTACATTAAAGATCCATGACAACAATAAATATAACAGAAAATAGCAAAAACCGCTAGTGACCAGCAGGAGAACAACATTAATAGTTCGGCTGGTATCAAATATAAGTCCGTCCAATAATTTTTGCAGATAGTATGTCGGTATAGAGGCGAGTAGTGTAGCGGCTGAGATCTTTATCATTTCGCCAAAGAGTCCTCTCATGTTAAGCCCGCCCAGACGTCGGTGGAGAACTGCAAGAAGGATTATTACGTTGAGCGTCATAGAGCTTGAAAATGAGATTGCAAGTGACCAGACCGGCAGTTTAAACAAAAGTATAAAAGACAGGCTAAGCGAGGCATTGATAAGAATACAAAAGAGACTTATATAAAAGGGTGTCTTGCTATCAAATAGCGCGTAGAAGCAGCGTGTGAGGAAATAATAAATTGAGTGGAACGGGAGTGAGATAGTAAAGTACGAGAGTGTGATAGCCGTCTGCACAGTGGCTGTCCAGTCAAACTGCTGACCTCCGTAAAAAAATCTTACAAGTGGTGTACGTGCGAACATAAAAAACGCGGCGATCGGTATAACAAAGAAAAAAATATTGAGGATCGAATCAATGATAATTTTTTTAAAATCGTCGATTCTTTTTTCCTGATATATCTCCGACAGATATGGTAACGAAGCCTGTCCAAACGCGATGCCGATAACCGATACAGGCAAGAGCTGAAGCCGTTGAGCGAGATAAAAAATAGTATATGATCCGTCGCCAAGAAGTGTCGCGAGTGTGAGATCAATAGTCGCATCAATCTGAGCTATCACAACGGTGAAAATACGAGGTATGGCTGTGCGGAAAAACTCCCATATAACTTTGGTCCTGCGGATCACAAACTGATACTGATATTCAGACGAAAGCAAAATAGGGAGCTGGATCACAAAAAAAATAGCCGCGCCCGCCATAACGCCAAAAATAGGTGCCATAAGCCCCACACTATGATAGAAAAACAGCGTGGTGACTATGATTGCCAGGTTATAGAGTATGGGCGCAAACGCAGGTATGAGAAAGCGTTTCTTTGCCTGGCTTATGCCGGTGAGCAGATTTCCCATTACCAGGAAAGGTAGCTGGCCTATGAGGAGAAGCTGCGAATACTGGGTAATAGCCATCGTTTTTTCTTTATTAAACCCGGGTGTTATGAGAAACATAAGATGCGGCATGAAGAACGCCAGCAGAATTACCATCACAACCAAAAATAGAATAATAACGTTAATAATGGTCGACACATTCACATTCTGTTGTTCTTTATTCTTCTGATAGCGTATGAAAAACGGAATAAACGAAGTAGTAAGTGCGCCTGTTATGAGGATCTCAAAAATAAGGTCAGGAATCCGGAACGCCGCGTAATATATATCGAGTTCACCTTTACTAAAAAATCCGGTAAGTACGCGATCCCTTATAAAGCCAAAAAAACGGGCAATCACTATCATACTTGAGATGAGAAGGGTTGATGTGAAAATACTTGTCTGTTTAGCGAATAAAAACTTTTTTGTTTTATCAAGTAGCCGTTCCATAGAAATTATGTTACTGGAAATTTCTTCATTTTACCATACAGTTATCCCCACGAATGCTATTGACATTTTGCCTAAAATGGCGTTAAATGGTTTAATATGGTGTTTTTTGGTGAATATCAAGTATCGTTCACCGGACAGGGAAGAATCGTATTACCGAAAAAACTCAGAGAACTTTTAAAAGGAAATACATTTGTTCTGACAAAAGGTTTCGATAATTGCCTGTCAGGATTTGATAAAGAGGACTGGGAGCAGAGAGCAAAAGAGCTCTTGAATGCTTCACTCTTGGAGAAGGAAAACCTGGATAAAAAGAGATATTTATTTGCATCGGCAGTATATCTCGATATCGATGACCAGGGCCGCTTTGTAGTTCCCAGGAATCTCCTGAATCACGTACAGCTACAGGAAAAGGCCTGTATTGTAGGAGTTGGAGATCATTTTGAGATATGGGAACCGGCAAAATGGCAGCAATACCTTCATCAGGTACAGAGCTAAATAAAACAGTTAAAAACAAATTATGCACAACGCAGTACTTTTGGAAGAAGCAATAGACGCACTCGCCGTTCAACCGGGAGGACGCTATATCGACGGAACAGCCGGTGAAGGCGGACATACCGGTGCTATTGTCGCACACGGTGGCACGGTCCTGGCTATCGATATCGATCCGGAACAAATAGAGAATCTCAAAAAGATATTCCAAGGTAATCAATCTGTTACAACCGTCGAAGGTAATTACGCTGATATACAGCAGATTGGAGAATCACACGGCTTTACGGAGATAGATGGAATATTGGTAGATTTTGGTCTCTCAATGAGACAGCTCAAAGAAGCGGGCAAAGGCTTATCGTTTCACAAACTCGATGAGCCTCTCGACATGCGCCTTACAGAGTCAATAGAGGTAAGCGCGGCAGACATGCTCAATAGTATGGCGGTAGCAGACCTGTATGAGCTCTTTATGAAGTACTCAGAGGAGCTGTACTCGTTTGAGATTGCCAAAAGTGTGGTAAGTCAGAGACTTAAGCGGAAACTGGCAACGGTGCAGGATCTTATAACCGCAGTTGATCGCGGTTTGCACTATGAGAATGTCAAACCAGGGACTGATAAGATCGGCACATACGCACGTATTTTCCAGGCATTACGGATCGCAGTAAACGATGAGTTTACGAACATAAAAAAGGCGCTTGCAGGAGGATTCAACCTTCTCAAGCACGGAGGCAGAATGGTTGTTATTACATTCCATTCTCTCGAAGACAGGATTGTTAAACAGTACGCGGTTAAAAATAATATAAAAGTTTTGAACAAAAAGGTCGTACGGGGAGACGCGATGCTCCGGTATGAACGTTCGGCAAAAATGCGAGTTCTTATAAAATAACTATGAAAAACATCATTAAAAAATCAATCTATGTTATGTTCGCGGGACTAGTAGCTGCCAATATATATATCTTTATGTCCGGCGTGGCTCTGAGTGACGAAATCAATCACTACGAAGACGAGATAAACCGACTTCATCAAGAAAATATAGATTTAGCCAAAAAAACATACGACGCCGAGTCGCTTACCTATGCTGCCGAGGTTGCCGGCAAACTGGATTTTACTCAGAAGTCGACACCTATTTATCTGGAGAATATGAAATATGCGTTAAACAGATAAGATATGACCAAAATACGGCTTCTTTTCTTTGTATTTCTTCTCTTTTTTGTGGGGATACTTGTAAAGCTATTTTATCTGCAGGTTCTCAATCAGGACAATTTCACCACAGATTATCTCACTACTCGCAAGATAAGTCCGGAACGGGGACGTATTTTTGATAGAAACGAACAACCTCTGGCTATAAATCAGACTACATACGCGATGTTTGCCGAGCCGAAGAAAATATCCAACAGAACAAAAGTAATTGAACAGCTGGAACAGATTCTTCATCTGGGTAGCGCCACACTTGAAGCCCGTCTCAATGCCTCCAAGGACTGGGTCCGTGTAGCGCGCAATCTTGATAAGGATACCCGGGATAAAATTGACGGACTAAAGATAAACGCGGTCGGTTTTGACAATGAGCAGATCCGCTATTATCCTGAAGCATCTCTCTCAGCGCAACTTCTGGGTTTTGTGGGTAAAGACGACAAAGGAGATAATACCGGATATTTTGGCATTGAAGGGTTTTATGATCAGGAGCTTACGGGACTTCCGGGAATAATGCGTTCAGAACGAGATCTTGTCGGGCGACCTATATTTGTAGGTACACAGGAAAAAGTTGATCCTGAAAACGGACGAGACCTGTATCTGACAATCGACAAAGCAGTGCAGAATATTGTTAAGAAAAAACTAGTGAAAGCGATGGATGTATATCAGGCTAAACAAGGGTGCGTAATAATTGCCGATCCCATGACTATGCAGATACTATCTCTTGTATGCCTTCCCGACTTCGATCCGACAAAGTACTATGAGTTTTCAAATGATACCTTCAAGAACTCTGCCATCTCCGACTTATACGAGCCGGGTTCAACATTTAAGCCTCTCATAGTGGCAGCCGGTATCGAAGAAAAAGCAATTAAACCAGATGAACAGATGAATGAGGAAGGTCCTATTGAGGAGAGCGGCTATCAGATACGTACATGGAACAACCAATATGCAGGCCGTATCTCAATGACAAATATATTAGAAAAATCATCTAACGTGGGAATGGTATATATTGGTAAAAAGCTGGGAAAAGATAATGTATATGATTATGTAAAAATGTATGGATTCGGTGAAAACACCGACATAGATCTGCAGGGTGAGGCTAGCGGATATATACGACCTAAAAAAGAATGGTATCCGATAGATTTTTCGACCGTCACATTTGGTCAGGGAATTGCGGTAACACCGATACAGATGATAACGGCATTTTCAACAGTCATAAATGGAGGACTCCTGATGAAGCCGCATACTGTGTTTAAGATTTCAGACGGCATAGATATGCGCGAGCGTGATCCAAAAGTAGTACGCCGCGTAATAAGCAAGAAAACCTCGGATATTCTCAAAAAAATGCTTGTATCTACGGTCGAACACGGAGAGTTTAAATGGGCAAAACCAAAAGGGTATATTATGGGAGGAAAAACAGGCACGGCACAGGTAGCAGTAAAGGGCAAATATGACGCATCAAAGACAATTGCCTCATTTATAGGGTTTGCCCCTGTCGAAAAGCCTAGATTTATCGGACTGGTCATACTTAAGGAGCCGGGAAGTTCACAGTGGGGATCGGAGACCGCGGCACCATTGTTTTTTGATATAGCGAAAGAACTGCTTGTGTACTACAACATACCTCCAGATAAGCCTGAATAAAAAAAGGCCTGGGGGGTGCAAGTCTGCACCCCCCGCCGCGCACAGTATCATTCGTACTTCAGCTAGCCTGGTGGCCGTGATTTTGAGACCAAAGCCCTCAGAAGAGTTATAAGTACCATGAGCCCTGCGAATATGCGAAGAACGTCTCCCAAAGGAGATCTGGCTATAGCCAGTTTGGCGAAGATAACGCCAACTTCGCTTAATATGAGTAGTCCGCAGAGCATGATAAATGCTATTAATAATAGATTTATTGCGATGCGCATCGTCGTTCTCCTTTTAGCTTACAATACGAAGTATAAGGTGCGGTTTTTTGTCACATGTGTAGCTTTCTCACTGTCACATGCAGTTGATGGCAGGTTGAAAACATATGACAATGAATAATTATACCAGAAAAACTCAATTAATGGCGAATTGAGCTATCAGAATAATCCAAAGACATACACAAGGAGAGCTATTATGAGGATAAGTACGATAATATTGGAAAAAGCCGGGATAAGAAAGATGCCGAACAATGAAAGAAGCCAGAGGATAAGTATTACTCCAATAATCTCACGGAACGGCGACGGCAGGAATTTGGCAAGCCACAAGACTATAAAGAAAACGATGATATTGTAGAGAGTTATAGGGTGCCCACCTATATAGAAAAGAGTGAAGTTGGTTACCGGGATTTGCAGGTAGTTGACTACCAGAAGAATAATGAGAACCAGTAATAGGGTATTAATCATATATGTTGAGAAATTAAGTTCCTCAATTTATATTAATACTGAAGTTTTGAAAAAGCAAGTAATGCATATCCTCATTCATGTCATTCCCGCGAAGGCGGGAATCTAGACAACTCACAAGGATCACATTATGAATTACCGTGGATTCCCGCCTTCGCGGGAATGACAGGTAGAGGAGGTATTACCTATAGTATATTTTAGGATCGTTTTATGATATAATTCGCATAACATTTGATCTTACTCCACAGAGCCATTTGCAGGCTCAGTGTGGAGTAATTGTCATCATGCACATTCAAAAATTGTGAAAAGTATGTTTAGGAGACGCGAAAGAGGGTATATATGCCTTTTTCCGAGTCTCCTAAACAGAGCCATTCCAGCTTCGTCTTCACCAACCGACGTTCAGGCACACCCTCGTGCCTGAACACTCAACCGCCGTCCGATTCGGACGGCTTGTACGCAAAGGAGGTCTCAGGATGATTACGGCGCGTTTTGCGGGAAGCCTTATCCCGCACGAAAGGTCACCGGAAGCTGTAGCCATCGCGCTCGTATGCGCGGTTGCCAACGGTTACGGTCTGCCCGGCCAACCGTCCACCCTTCCGGCGGACGATATTGATGGTCTGGTCGAAATCAGGCTCACAAGCAGCTTAGCTCATGGGCTGTATATGCCCGCTTTTCCTCCTGGTGAGGATCGGCGGCGCGCATATATGATCCTGGCACA
>JBDKFK010000030.1:0-19802 GCA_039798745.1 Candidatus Parcubacteria bacterium | reverse complement strand
AGTATGAACATCGCTGATGGCTACGCTCAACAGATGATGTTCTTCAACGAGCGCCCCGGCACGAGCATCGGATATGGCAAAGATCCTACCGACACTCTCGCGTTTGTCGGTATGGAGGCGAACGTTGCTGGTTTTGCCGATACGCCAGTACTCCACTATCAGCGTACAGTCAAAGCCGCAGAACCCTCGGGGGCGAACTCTGGATCGATACTCGATTCCGGCTTCACCGAGGACATGTGGTTTGCGAAAGGCAAGGGACTTGTGCTCCTTGAGCAGAAAGTTGACGGCAAAACGTCGATGATCTGGACACTGAACACCAGTCCGTAGCCGTACAGGTGACCTTATAATCGGCCGCTTCGAAAAGCCATAACAGCTTATGGCTAGAGATCGGAACGATGTTCGAGTTACTATAAGGCGGTCACGATAGGGTTAAACCCCTATCGGACCGCCTTTTTTTGTTATGAAGAATTGTTCACTCTCAGGGACACTGCAATGCTGTCTGGCATGAGGTTTTCTGATCGCCCTCTAAGCTATCGCATGCCGCGCACTGAGCTGCTTTTACATCGGTATCTTCTGTACCCGGACCTCTCATGGCGCCGCTTGGCTGTAACTTTTTCATCTCTTCAAGCTGTGCTGAAAAATCGGTGAACTGTACATTTGCAGGGGGGGTAAATTTAGCTGCGTCACCATTCCACGTATCACAGCTATACTTCATTGTCCTATTGGGATCAACAGCTACATTCTGTGTCTGTTCTGATTCTTTTATCTGTTTCTCCATTTCAGCGGTTATCTTGATCTTCATACCCTGGGGTGGGGTGGAAGTCCAGGTATACATATACATACCATCATTTATCATACTTCCGTCAAATGATTTACCACTCGCATCAGTGCCGCTATAGTCGGTTCTCATTTTGCCGTTGGCAATATATGTGGTACCTTTTGAAGTACCGACTGTCTCATTGGAGTCTTCAAACGTACAGACCTGATTTTTGCCCGAACCAAGAAGATCTTTGATTGAGGTCATCATCGAGCCGTCTGTTGTTTGTTTCTGCATCATGGCATTCTTTACAGGCTGCGTTTTTTTCATCTGCTGGGAAAGCATATAGCCGCCACCGAGAAGAAGCAATATTATAATGACCGCGAGAGTAATTTTGTTATTCATATAGCGCTATTATACACCAACACAAAAATCACTTGTTGAACTCTTGCTTTCTTCCTGAAATACTAGATATATGGAAGTAGCCGAGAAACGACGCGATGTATTTGTCACCCTGTCTGCAGCTTTTTTGCTCACCCTGTTCGCGATCGGCATAGTATATGTACTTTCCACCCGCGAGGTATCTATATTAAATACCCAAAGCTCACGCATGCCTCCTCCTGCTCCTCCCTCTATAGCTGTTCCCGGCTCTGACTGGACTACATTTTCATCAGACAAAAATCTGTATACATTTACCTATCCGCCCATGTTTGAAGCTTCAGAGGAAGCGAATACAATATTGCAGTATCATGATAAGCCGGTTATGACTATAGAAATCTTAAGTGATAATAAAGGCAAGTTTGACTACTGCATCTATCATCCTCAAAACTCACAATGCGAATGGATTACTGACCGCGGACTTCAGACGGTCATTGATAAAGGTAATAAGACAAGTCTCACAGCCTTAGTTACATTAAATAGCGGCAGGTACGCGTTTATCCGCAATCACAACGCCGCGGTTATGGATCTTGACACATTCCGCACAGTACTGTTAAGCTTCAAGACACTGGTAAGCCCCGAACTTAAGCTCTGGGATCCTGTCTGTACGTCACTCAATATTGAGACGTTCAGTATTACCGTAAGCCATGGTGACGGGATTACTCATATTGCCAGAAAAGCGCTGAATGAGTATCTGAACGAAGTAACATTACACAATATTCCCAATCGTATCTCTACTCTCACATCGGAAGAAAAAATATTTGCCGAAGACTATATTGCCAAATCACTCAAAATAGCCAGGCTTACCGCCGGCAAAACCCTCTCCATCCCCTGTCAGTTTGTGGAGAACGCAGTGGTTGAGGTGCGCACACTTACTGTCCAGGAAAAACAGAATCTGGAAAAATACGGCAATACAGTTGACCAGTACGAAGTATCAGAAATGTTACACGACGCGGTGGACGATTCATTTAAAAACAGCAAGATTAAACCACAGATACTGGAACTGCAATAAAAAAACGCTCCGAGTAGTGTACATACTCAGAGCGTTTTACTACAGCGCTGTATCAAGAGTGTTTAAACCAACCGAAATGCCTCATACCAAACATAGGCATCAGATATGATGGGTCAATCCCCTGTGATTGCGCCCATTCTTTCAGCTCGTTATGCTGCTTCTGCATTGCCTCCTTTTTTTGTTGAGGCGTCATATTCTTAAACGCGTCGGCATTAAATGTTTTTTTAAACTCTGCCAATTTATTAAGAACTGCCTGTTTTTGAGCATCGGTCAGTTTCCCTTCCTTAACCGCCTGCGTGAGTCTGTTTTCCATTTTTTGTTGATGTTCTTGCTGCATCTGTACTTTGTGTTCGTCAAAGACCGACTGCACCTGGGATTTATCCAGATTAAATTTATTGGCAAGGGTCTCGACTAATGAAGAAAACGAGTTAGTATTGGCCTGGGCCTGAACCTGACTCACGCTCATAAGACCAGCTCCCATAATGCCGACAGCAAGAACGGGAAGAAGTATTTTTTTGGTTATCATGTATGTTTCACCTCCTTTCATATGCCCATCATACATACCCAACCTGAAAGAACGCTGAAAGTATATATGCAAGATTCTCAGCTATTTATCAGGTTAGTTCCATATACTCATGACATATCTGAGATGTTGCTATAATTAGTATTATCATTCAATACGCAAAGGGGGTGAAATATATGAACAAAACAGTCACAATCGTTGTGGTTTTGGCAGTTCTTGCGGTCGCGGGCGGAGCCATCTATATGAACAGCGCCAAGACAGCTCCTCAACCAACAAACGACAATACGGCAATGCAGGCCGAACCTTCAACCACCGAAACAACAGCAATGGAAGGGGTAAAAGAATTTACCGTTACCGGATCCAATTTTAGCTTTGATACTAAAGAAATCAAGGTGAAAAAAGGTGACACCGTAAAGGTAACCTTCAAAAATGCTGATGGTATGCATGATTTCATCATTGATGAATTTAATGTCAAAACAAAACAGATCAAAGGCGGAGAAGAAGAAACAGTCGAGTTCGTCGCTGATCAGACAGGTACATTCGAGTATTACTGTTCAGTCGGACAACACAGACAGAATGGTATGGTAGGTAAACTTATTGTCCAATAACATCGTGTTATATGAAAGGGGAAGTATTTTTCTTACTTCCCCTTTCATTCGGTTTATAGCATCATGAAAAAAATTACTTTATATATTTTTGGTTTTATACTGCTCCTTCCGGTTTTTTTCTTCTGGTGGTCAAACTCGGGAGCTACACTTCTCAACGGGGGTTTTGGTGGCAGTACCATAGCCCTTGCACGTCTCTGCGGTTTATTGGCGGTCTACTGCATACTCATGCAGTTTATGCTCATGGGACGAACGGCATGGATTGAAAGCCTGTTTGGTCTCGACAAACTTGCCCGCATACACCGATTGAACGGCTTTCTGGCACTGGTTTTCATTGTTCTTCACCCTATTCTCATTACCATCGGCTACGCGTCTCTTACAGGGCGGGATTTGCTAGGACAGTTTCTTCTCTTACTCACCACATTTGAAGATGTTCTATACGCTTTTATTGCGGTACTTATATTTATTACAATTGTAGCTTTTTCAATCTATATCGTACGAAAACGGCTCAAGTACGAAACTTGGTACTACGTCCATGTATTCACCTATCTTGCGGTCCTTCTTGCCTGGGGTCATCAGCTTAAAATCGGTGAAGACTTTCTCGCTTCGACACTGTTTACGTACTACTGGTATGCTCTCTATGCATTTGTCTTCGGCAATGTACTTATCTTTCGTTTTTTGGTACCAATGTACATGTTCTGGAAACATCGGTTTAGAGTAGAAAAAGTAGTCAGAGAAAACGCCGATACTGTATCAATTTACATTACCGGTAACAATCTTGAAACGTTTCACATAAAAGGTGGACAATTTTTGATCTATCATTTTCTCTCCAAAAAATTCTGGTGGACACCACATCCGTTCTCTGTATCCGCGATTACACCACAGTATATTCGTCTGACTGTGAAAAACGTCGGTGACTTTACCTCCGAGATACCCGAAGTGAAACCCGGAACACTGGTGTACATAGACGGACCGTTTGGCATCTTCACAGAAAAGGTTGTGACGCACGATAAAGTTCTCTGTATTGCAGGTGGTATCGGTATAACTCCAATGAGATCACTCATCGAAGATCTCACTCGTCACAACAAAGACATAATTCTGATATACAGCAATAAGACGAAAGAAGAAATGGTGTTGGGAGCAGAGTTTGAAGCTCTGAAAAAAGATCATACGCTTACTGTTCATTATGTATACAGCCAACAACAGTATGATGACGCGCTCTACGGAAGAGTCGACAAAGAGCTTATCACCAAGCTGGTTCCCGACCTGAAAGATCGAGACATATTTCTGTGCGGACCGCCGGTTATGATTGTTAATCTGCGCGAAGGTTTATTAGAATTAGGTGTTAAGCGCGAGAACATTCATTTTGAACTGTTCTCATTGCACGTAGCCAAACTCAACAAAAAACCATGAAAACATTACACACATATATCCGGCCTCTCATATATTTCACGAGTCTCTGTGTAGGTATAGCCATTTATTCCGCTACCTATACTGCAATGGGTACTCTCAAAGCAGTTCAATGGTATGGATTCATCTCCTTTGCGTATCTCTACTTTACCCTTTTAGCAAGCCCCCTTTACACTACCTTTCCTAAGCTTCCCTACAGACCCTTGTATTTCAAAGCGCGAAAAGCTCTAGGATTATCGTCATTTTTCTTCGCGCTTCCTCATGCCTATATAGGTTTTTTTGGTTTCATACAAGGCTTTGAAGGGCTTCAGTACTGGAGTGACACATATGTGTTTTCTATGGTCTGCGGTTTTATTGCTCTTCTCATAATGGCAGTTCTCGCTCTCACCTCGGCGTCGGGAATAAAAAAAGCTATGGGAGCACGCTGGAAGTATACTCACCGGACAGTATATATAGCGGGCGTACTTATACTTATTCATGGAGTTACGGTAACTATTCATATTCTCCGTCTCACTCCGCTTCTTATCGCAAGTTATATAGCCGTTATCTTTCTTCTTACACTGGAAAGTATCCGCCTGGATAGATACTTCAGCCGCTATCCTATTGTGCCGCGGCATCTCGTAAAATCACTAGGTTTGCCGGCAGTCTCAGGCGTTCTGTTCTGGTCATTCTTTCTGGTGAGTCACCATCTTCATTAGAGCCCAAAAGTGAGGCTAGATTTGACTTCTTCACATAAAAATGGTAAGGTTATGCATCACACATGGATAAACAATACATAAGTCTTTGCAGCCGCTGCGGCTCTGAAAGAATAATCTTCAAACAATGGACAGAAACAGTAGGAATGAGCGAGATTGTCTGTACTCAAAAAATCTGTCCCAACACCGAATGTCAGAGTCTTGTAGATAAAGATATCAAGCAACAAAAAGAGAAAAAAGATGCTCTGGAACGCAAACGAAACGAACGCCTTGTTGCAAAAAAGAAAGAACACGATGCCATGATGGTAGAGCTGAAAAAAGAACGCAAAGGCGCGGCAGCTCGATAATAGTACAATTTTCTGATATGATAGTTCCTTAATGGATAGTATCTTCAAAGGACTTCGAATTATTGATATAACCAAAGTTTTCAGCGGTCCTTTTGCAACACGCCTTTTAGCCGACTATGGGGCTGAGGTACTGAAAATAGAAAATGAAAAAAACTTCGATGACTCCCGCGGGTATCCTCCACTGAAAAACGGATGGAGCGGCTACTATGAGATTCTTAACAGAAATAAAAAAGGCATACATATTAATCTCAGCGACAATACTGACAGACAAAAACTATATAGTCTCTGTAAAGATGCCGATGTTTTTGTAGAAAACCTTACTCCCTCCACCAAACACAAACTCAAAGTCGATTATGCTACCCTCAAAGCCATAAACCCACGTCTCATTTACGCATCGCTTTCGGGACTTGGACAACAAAGCGATAGGAAGTATTATGATGTTATCGCGCAGGCACAGTCAGGTCTTATGTCTTTGAGCGGAACGCCAGAACAACCTCTTAAAATAGGCCCTTCGGTAGTGGATGCTTTTTCTGGCATGACTCTTGCGTTTGCCATTGCATCTGCGTTATTCTCCCGGGAACGTACAGGACTCGGACAATCGATCGAAGTATCTATGCTGGCGTGCGCGATGAACCTGCTTGAAAATAATCTTGTTGAGTATTCAATTACTAAAAAAAATCCAACCCGTGTAGGTAACCAAGACACTGCCATATCTCCCTTTGGAGTCTACAAAGCAAAAGATGGATATATAGCTCTTGCCGCAGGGAGTAATACGTTATGGCAAAACCTGCTGATTTTTCTTAATAAACACACCCCTGTTGATTCTTCGCTTTTTTCTTCAAACCAAAAACGATTATCACATCTAGATGAACTCACAACACTCATTGAACATGTGTTCTCTCTTTATTCTGTTGACGCTCTGGAAAAAATGCTTACAGACCTTACAATTCCCTGCTCAAGAGTTAACGAAATGTCCGATGTTTACTCCGATAAACACAATTACGCGACAGGGGCTCTGTTATCGTTCCACCACTCAAAGCTTGGTACCTGCGTTATCCCGGGGAGCGCAATACACTTTTCAGGACACCCTAAGATCGGTATAAAACCCGCGCCCACGATTGGACAGCATAATAACGAGTATGACATATAAGATACTTCCCTATACCACCCATTATCTTCGTCCTCTTAGCTCGCTCCTCCATGATTCCTTTGATATTAAAACGCGTGACAAAGAACAGTTTGTAACATGGAAATATTTTGATTCATTTCATAACAATAAAACCATAACATACATCGCTCTTGCTGAAGACGGAAGAGTGGCGAGTCACTATACAAATATTCCTATTCCTTTGTACAGAAATGGGTCTGTACATCAGTCAATGCTATGTACTGATATGGCGACAGCAAGGGCTCACCGTGGTAAAGGGCTTATCACACAACTTTCAACAAACGTATATAAAAAAGTCATTCATAATAATTATGATTGCTCGTTTGGTTTTTCCAATAGTGAAGGACTTAAGATAGATAAGTATTCTCATAATTACGGGTACACGATAGTCGCTCCGTTCAGTAGATATTTCAAACCTCTCATAAGAAAAAAACTAACATCCTACGTCCTCCATCCTACTGAAAATTTTCATGAAGATATACCACTAACGAATGACTACTGGAGAATATATAAATCCACTGATTACTTAACATGGAGATATCTCGATAAACCAACAAACGATTACACGATCTATACCATTGAAGAGCATAATAAAATAGTTGGCTATGTAGTAATACGCTTTTCAGGTATACGGTGTTATGTATACGACATTATTACTCCCCTCAACACTCATGAACAGATGGTAAAAATACTCCAAAGTATTGAGAATGAAGCGTTAATTCGCAAAAAAAGATTAATTATCTACAATGTGCTGGACAATACATACTGGAAGACATTATTCAGCACAGCAAACTATTTCAACAAGAAGAATAACTCCATAACATACTACCTCACCGTCAAAACTCACTCCACACAAAAAGACCTCTCTTCGCTTTTGGATAGCGAAAAATGGCTCCTCATGGGAGGAGATATTATTTAGTAAGTACGGTTTCGTCCTTTTGGACTCTTCAGATCTGACATTCATCAGATGACCGTTAGCACGGGGAGAACAGGCAGATTCCTGTTCTCCCATAGCAAAGATGTGATGGGTGGATGACTAGACAGCCTGGAGTGCCAGGTTGAGCTGGCGCACAGTGGTGTCGAGTTTCTGAGCCTCGGCAAGCTTCAGACTGGCCGCGATTGCGGCCTGACTGAGCAGCTGCTCGTTGTCCTTCTCGGCAGCGGCGACCATAGCCTGGGCACGAGCGATGAGCTCGTTAGCCTCGGCAGTCGCGCGCTCGAGTCGGCGGGCAGCTTCGCCATTGGTGTTGTCGATGACATTCGTCGCGCACATCCGCAGCTGATCACGGCTTGTGGCCGTGGCTGCAGCGTGGGCGGCGACCTGCGAGATGATCGCCTCAGGCGTGGTGTTCTGGGCAAGCGCTACGGCGGCGAGAACGTCGGTCGCGGCGGCTTTGCGGTTGAACAGTTGGCTAAAGGACTTCATCTTGGTGCTCCTTCCTACCCAAACGGGTAGCATGTGAAGTAGCCAGCAATTGGCCACTTCATGCGATCCGCACATATTTGCAACGTGCTACTATCAATATACTCCTTTTATCCTATAGTGTCAATAGGAAGGATAGTTCATGGCTTGTCGAGCCTGTGTTGAGGCTAGTTTGGACACATTGCCAGCCCACGTGGTATAATATGTGTAACATGAAACGCATCAATGCATAACTAACAGCCACACGGCAGGTTATTGTATTGATTATAAATATGACCACGACCAGCCCGAGGCGGCTGGTTTTTTTGTGGTCAAGAGATACTATATATGTTAACTATCAACGATATTTCACTCACCATTGCCGATAAACAAATCCTTAAAAATATAACCTATAACCTTACATCGGGTGTAGTAGGTCTTGTGGGTGCAAACGGAGCGGGCAAAACAACACTTTTCAAAATTATAATGAAACAGCTGAAACCAGATAGCGGAACCATTTCTGCACCCCATGAACTGATTGGCTACTTACCTCAGGAACTGAGGGCCGACAAGCTGAGCGGCGGAGAACGAACAAAAAATCACATACTGCAGCTTATACGATCCGTACCCAAGCCCACCATACTTCTTCTTGATGAACCAACCAATAATCTTGATCTTAACGCGGTTCGTTGGCTAGAAGGGCTGATCCGAACATTCCCTGGCCCTGTGTTGCTGAGCTCTCATGACCGTCAGTTTCTTGACGACACCGTTGACTCGATCATTGAACTGGACAACGGAGAACTCAAACAGTATGGAGGTAATTACTCATTCTACAAAGAACAAAAAGGTGTAGAAAAAGAAGCATATGAGCGAAAATATCTTGCCCAGCAAAAGACAATTCATGACGTTGAAGACAATATAACCGCCATAAAAGGCAAAGCATATAAAGGTGAAGAGACTTTCAGCTCCCGCAATCCTTATCAGCGTCGCAAGATAAAAAAATCAGCACATCAGGGTGTAGTACGTCAACGTAAGCTGGAAAAATTTCTGGCGAGTGAAGAACGACTTGATAAACCAGTACACCGCAAAGACTATCCGTTCCGGTTTGAAGGAGATACACATTCCCGTAAATTTATACTTAGCTTTAACTCAGTATCAAAATCCTATGACCGACCAGTCCTGACCAATGTATCAGGTATCATCTCGGGAAAAGAACATATATGGCTTTCGGGCCCAAACGGCTCTGGTAAAACTACTCTCCTCAAGATCGCAGCAGGACTGATGCTTCCAGACCGCGGCACTATAGAAAAAGGGACCGGAGTTCGGATAGGATATTTTTCACAGGAGATGGAGCTTCCGCAACCCGGACAGACAGCAATTGATATACTTCAAAAACTTGGAGCAACCTCAACAGAAGTATTCCGATATGGAGCGTTTATGGCTCTGACTAAAGAAGATCTTACGCAGCCTGTATCTGCTCTATCACGCGGGCAACATACAAAACTTGCATTCATCCGGCTGCTGATGGGTAACAACCAGCTTCTCATACTGGATGAACCAACAAATCATCTGGAGATGGAAACGCGCGAAAAGATTGAAGAGGCGTTGCAAGGTTTCCAGGGAGCTATACTTGTTGCTTCACACGATAGATATTTTCTCGAAAAAATAGGCGTGAGTAAGGAGTTTAAGATGCCCGAATAAGAGAACCTCCAAGACATTATCTTGGAGATCCTCCTGTGATTTTCTTAAATCCAAATCCTAATAAGATATCCTGCGCCGTAACACTGCCGTCACTGTTCTGTGTGCCAATAACACTTATCTGTGTTCCGGTTTTCAGTTCATCTTTTGTGGTTTCCGCGTTCTTGTGCACTTTGGTTGTTGAAGAAAGAATAACAAGCTTTGTACTCTCATCAGGCATTTTGACCGTAATGGATTTTTCGTCTTTTTTAATAATCTCTCAGCTTACGGGTCGTCCCGAACCTGAATTTCTTCCAAACATCATAGTACCGCCTGCCTGCCCTCCTCTTCCCTGAAATCTCATCATCTGAGGTACGCGAGTCTGCTGATACTTCATTCCTGCAAAAAACGCCACCGCCGCAATAACAACACAGAGTGCAAATGTAACTACTGGTTTCATACTATACTCACCTCCTTACTATGTATATTACTCATAACGCAATGCTTCGATCGGTTGCAGATTTGCCGCTGTACGCGCCGGATACCATCCAAACACAATTCCAATTGATCCCGATACGCCTATTGCCAGAAGCATCGAACTGGGTGAAAGCGTAAAAGGCATACTCAATAAAAGAGAAAGCACATAAGAGATTGTTATTCCCAATACCATACCCAATACTCCTCCGGTAAAGGTAAGGATTATGGACTCTATAAGAAACTGGGTGATAATGGTTTTCTTTTTAGCGCCGAGGGCCTTACGCAGACCTATTTCCCGAGTTCTTTCGGTCACAGTAACGAGCATTATATTCATAATTCCTATACCACCCACAAGAAGCGATATGGCAGCTATACCACCAAGAAGCGCGGTGAATGTACCGGTCGCCTGTGAGGCAGTGTTAAGAATATCATTCTGTGAAAAAATAGAAAAATCAGCTTCGGCAGAATCGGATAATTTATGCCTTGAAAGCAAAAGGTACCCAATCTGATCTTGTGCCTGAGTCATTACGTCCTGACTCTGCGCCTCAATGGAAATAGAGGTTACATGACTCGCGCCGAACAACTGTTTCTGCGCGGTAGACAGAGGCACATAAATAATATCATCCTGATTCTGAAAACCACTTCCTCCTTTTGAAACTGTTACGCCAATTACTTTGAGCGATTGACCATTTACTCTTATCGTCTGCCCTATGGGATTGTTTTCACCAAACAAATCACTCGCGGCCTGAGGACCTAACACAGCAACTTTGCTCATGCTATCAACATCCCGTTCAGATATAAATGCACCCGTATCAATACTTACTTTACGGACGTCCGCATACGCCGATACTACGCCTGCTATCTGTGTGTTCGTATTGTTTCGTCCGGCAGTAACCTGTGCCCGTTGGGAAAACTCGGGAGATACCGTTTTTACCGTTGTTATCTGCGCCGATGACTGTATTGCTTTTGCGTCATCCAGTGTAAGGGTTGTTACGCCTCCCGCGGCTCCCCGCACACCGCCGCTGTTAAATGAACCCGGACTTATGGTAAGAAGATTTGCTCCCAGTGATTGTATCTGCGTTTCAATCGATTTTTGACTCGCCTGCCCCAACGAAATAAGAGCGATCACGCTGCCAATACCAATTACAATTCCAAGCGTTGCAAGTCCTGTTCTCATTTTATTAAGAGTGAGTGTACCGATTGCTTCTGCTATAAGTTCTGTGATTTCCATAGTTAATGTTGGTTGCGGACCAGTTTTCCGTCTTTTACATGAATAATGCGTTGTGCGTGTGATGCGATATCGGGTTCATGGGTGATCATAACAATCGTATGTCCCTGTTTATTCAGATCTCTAAAAATCTTCATTATTTCTTCGGCCTGAGCCGACGCTATATTGCCTGTTGGCTCATCGGCCAGAAGAATTGCAGGGTTCATGGCGAGTGCCCGGGCTATAGCTACACGCTGTTGCTGTCCGCCCGAAAGCTGATTGGATGTGTGTTCTAGTCTATTTCCCAGACCAACCATCTCCAGATATTTTTGTGCTCTTTTTTTTCGTTCCTCTTTGGAAATGCCCGCGTATGCCATAGGCAGCATGACATTTTTCATAGCCGTTGTTCGCGGCAGCAGGTTGTATGCCTGAAAGATAAATCCTATTTTGCGATTCCGAATATCCGCAAGTTCGTCATCCGATAAGTGCGATGTATTTTCTCCATCGAGCACATAGTCACCTGAGCTCGGTTTATCAAGCGCGCCAAGAATATGCATGAGGGTTGATTTTCCAGATCCGGAAGGCCCCATGATTGCAACAAACTCTCCTTTTTTAATCTCAAATGATATGTCAGAAAGCGCGACCGTTTCAAGTGCTTCAGTCTTATAGATTTTTGAGATATGTGATACGTTTATCATAGTATGATTGCTGTTTCAACGCATTATGCGGACGGCTCCGCCTCCTCCAAATCCCCGTGTTCCACTAAATACCGAGGTACTGCCGCTTTGTTGTGTTGAGGTCGCTGTACTATTGGTTATCACATTGTCTCCTTCAGAAAGGCCGGAAATAATCTCCATTTGAGTATCGGATGAGGCTCCCACCTCAACCTGAATCGTCTGAGGTTGCCCGTTTTTAAGAATCTGCACGGTAGACTGTCCATTCTGTGTTTTGACAGCTGAAGAAGAGACAAGAAGAACATTATCCCGTGTATCAGTTATTATATTTGCGGTTGCGGCCATGTTGGGATAGATGCCTTTCGGTTGCGCATCAAGCTGAATAAGCGTGGGATATGTCGTAACTCCTGAACTAACAGAGCCTGCAGTATCCACACTAAGAACAGTTCCGGTAAATGTTTTGTCGGGTAGAGAATCAAATGTAACGGTAACGTTATTGTCGCTTTTCACCTGCGGCACATCTATTTCCGTGAGGTTTACCGATATAAGAAGTGGTGCATTCGTGGTTATAGATGCGACTTTTTGCTGAGACGGGGTAGTTGAAGTGGATGATGATGAACTGCTCGCGCTCCCGCTAATAACCATGCCCGACACCAGTGATAAGCCGCTCACTGTACCACCCATAGGTGCAGTGATGATGGCTGACGACTGCTGATAGATAAGCCATGCGGCGCTTAATGACGCTCTTGCAGCATTAATACTTGCATCAGCGTCAAGATATTTCTTCTCTGTTGCGGTAAATGTCTGCCTGCTACTGGTAAGGGATGATTCTATGCTCATCCTCTCTAGCTCTGTATAATCTTTTTTGGTTGTTGGATTCTGTGAATTATTGTTTCGTGCGTCTAGCGCATTCTGCGCGTCAAGTACTGACTGTCGGTTCTGCTCAAGTTGTGCCTGAAGCGACAGTTTACTCTGTTCGGCGGTTTTCACCGCGTTAGTCGCGCTTAAGTATGAAGCCCAGGCCGCGGTCTGTTTTTGAAGAGATGACGGATCAAGTTCTATTTCGGCTATATTGGAGCCGGCCGCAACCGAATCGCCATTCTTTACAAACACATTCTTAACAATACCTGTCATCTGTGTATTTACTGACGCATTACTTGCTGAAGAGACTGTCCCGGACGTAGTTATAGAGACGACCAGGGTTCCGCGTTCTGCTTTTTCTGTTTCATAGGTCACCGGCTGCGTGGCAGAACTCTTCCAGTAATAACCGCCGCCGAGAAGAACTATAAGTATCGCGGCAAGAACTATTTTACCCCGTAACGAAAGCGCTCGTATCCGGGCAGGTATCGACCCGGAGACTGTCAGTATAGTATTGATTATATTCATATGGGATATGATACCCCCAGATGCTGAGAAATAGCTTAAGTTATGAAAAATGGAACTGAGTAGGAAGGGTTATGATAAACTCTGTGCCTTTCGACGCCCGACGCTTGACCTTGATCGATCCTCCATGCGACAGGACGATTCGCCTGGCAATAGACAAGCCCAATCCATATCCGTTGGTCTGCTCCTTTGAGCGAGATTTATCGGATCGGTAAAAACGGTCAAAAATATATGGTAGATCCTTTGCTGGAATACCAATCCCTTCGTCACGTACCGATAGGTTAATATTACCGTCTGTGCTCGCTACCAGCACTTCAATGTTACTTTTCACCGGACTGTACTTAACAGCATTTTCAAGAAGTATAACCAAGAGATTACTCATTGCTTTAGGATCAACTTCAAATGTATATGCCTTTCCCCTTTTTTCTATCGTCATATGTTTCTCATCGGCGATTGGCTTTATTCTTTTCATAGCACTGTCAACTACTTCATCGGTTGAAATCTTCTCCGGTGATATATGCAATTTTGGATTCTGATACTGAGCAAGCTGCAATAAATTATCTGACAACGTTTGTAAGTTATTCACATCCTCCAGATTACTTTTCAGTACCTCACGCGCGGCAGCTGCAGTTAACGCTTTATCACGCAGATGCACTTCTATGGAGCTCTTCAGAGCCGTAAGCGGCGTACGAAGTTCGTGCGAAGCATCCGTTATAAACCTCTTTTGTTCTTCAACCATAGTATGAATTGGTTTAAGGGTGCGTCCGGCAAGAAAGTATCCAATAATGCCTGAAATAGATACGATACCGATATTTATAATAACGAGGCTGTAAGCAACTCTTCGTTCGCTTTCTTCTATAAGCTCCGGATTGAGAGGCGGCGCGATACGTACCTTTATTCCTGGAGAAGGATCAAGGTGGTTAAGAGGCCTCTGAAAAAACACCCGTTGTTTATTAGCAAATCTATTGAGTTCAAATGTTATGGAGCGATAAATAATAAGACTGAAAATCGCGCTGATTATCATGATAATCAGCAGATACCAAAGTGTCAGTTTAATGCGGGCAGAGCGAAACATTATATATTTACTCCAATCTTATAACCAAACCCACGAATGGTATGAATGAGTTTTTTGTTTTCCTTAAACGGCTTATCAACTTTGTTTCTTAAGTATCCAATATAAACCTCGACCGTGTTTGGCAATACATCAGCGTCATAGTTCCATACATGATGTATTATCTGATCTTTTGTTAGGACATGTTCCTGATGTCTCATAAGATACTCCAAGAGTGCAAACTCCTTGTGAGACAGCTGTATCTGTGTGCCGTCTCTTTCTACATTATATGTTAAGGTATCCACCGTAAGATTGTCCACGACGAGATTAGCACCTGTTGTCTGATGGGGACGCCTAATGAGAGCTTTTATACGAGCCAGGAGTTCTTCGAACGCGAATGGCTTGGTGAGATAGTCATCCGCACCGGCATTCAGGCCGTCTACTTTTTCATGCAGCTGTCCTCTTGCGGTAAGTATGAGAATGGGTGTATGAATATTTTTACTGCGAAGTTCTTTGCATATGCTCATGCCATCCATCTCCGGCAGCATCATATCCAGAACAACAACATCATAGTCTTCGGTTGAGGCTAAATCGAGGCCATCTGTGCCTGTATAAGCGACATCTACGGCATACCTCTCCTGCTCCAGGCCCTTTTTTATAGACTGAGCTATTTTATGTTCGTCTTCAACAACAAGGATTCTCATACCGATATTATAGCCTCAGACGTCTGAGAATATGCTGAGAAGCTGTACGATACAACTATATTACTATTTTTTATTCCTATATAAAGTATATTATATATGTATAATACATGCCTGTGTGAGATATTTTCCTATTTGACACGCATTGTATTATAGGATATACTTAATACTAGAATTGTAACCACCTGGCTCTGTAGGCTCATTTGCTTGTGCCTATGTGACCCACGCAGGCACAGTTCACCGTCCGCTTCGGACGATACTTTGACAATCGAGAGTTGGTAATTGGTCATGAGGGGCAGAAAATAGACGATAGACAATAGTCTATAGACTATAGTCTACCGACTATCGTCCATTTCCTGTCCCCTGTGACACCCGTCCGATTCGGACGGTACCTCAACCCTGCCGCATCCTCTGCGGCAAAAAGGCTTGTCCAGATAGGCCTAAACTGGAATCGTGTCAATTCTGACACATGGAAGGAGGCACTCACAATGTACTGGACGTTCATCACCCAGCGGCGCGCCATCGAGATCCTGGAGGAAACACTCAAGGATCGCCACCGCGGTATGGAGGTGCCCTATGCCCTCCACCTGTGCTGGACCGTTGGGCTCAATCTGGCCACCGAGGCCATCCTCACCCGCAAGCCGGACGGGTGGCAGATCTACGGCTATGCCTATGATGGCCGTGATGTGTTGCCGTACGTTCAGGACTGCGGTGGTCTCCGTCTCACCCCCTACCCCGGGGCGGTGATGACGCAGGCCGCGTTCGAGCTGAAGAGGCTCGATTTCAAGTGGCCGAACGCCTACGACATCATCAACCGCGCCGAGCAGACGCATACCCAGCCCATCCCGGCCTTGCCGGAGGTGGTCGCGGATGCGCCCGCCCTCTCGCTCACCGAGCCGACC
Source organism: Candidatus Parcubacteria bacterium (assembly GCA_039798745.1). Taxonomy (GTDB): domain Bacteria; phylum Patescibacteriota; class Microgenomatia; order UBA1406; family GWC2-37-13; genus JBDKFK01. The sequence continues at coordinate 3,373 of JBDKFK010000030.1, read as the reverse complement.
GCGCTGCCACCGCCCAGCCGCGTGACCTACCGCTTCCGCCCCGCCCGGAACCGCCCGGGCTGGGAGCGCGAGCGCGTGGTCTCGTAACCCTTCCACTCGCAGCAGATACGTACAGCTTGTCTGTCCGTATCTGCTGCACCCACTACCACTCTCGATTGGTCTTACAAACCTACATAACTCTGCTACAATAATCACATATCCTCTATGAACAACCCACCACTTAGTAAACGTAAAAAAATATCTCCATTTGGCAAATATTTCACCTATCTAGAATCGATCGATAAGGAACAATATAACACCAAAGAATTTGGTTCCATTCTTATTCTTACACTCGTTGAAGAGGTCGGCGAGATGGCGCGCGCGTATCTTGCAAAACACGGACGAAAACCGTCTAATATTGCGGCACAGCAAGACGAGACATATGAACAGGAACTGGGAGATATTATTGTATCTATCATACGATTTGCCCGTGTAAAAAATATTGACCTCCACAAGCGGATTATGTACACCATGGCCAAAATAAAACGCAGACAAACAAAGCCTAAGCAATGAGCATAAATATTTTTGCTATTACCATCTTCTTGCAGGCCTCTTACCATTTTCTTACATTGCTTCATTAAGATTAATCTGTATGGAACATTATTACCCTGCCAATTCGTTCGCCAGACAGCTTAGAGCTGTCTATTTTTTTATAAAGCGGCGCGTTCTTCAGTATGTGACAGTTCTTTCTGCCGGAGCAATGATCTGGGGTAGTGTTGCCATGCCGGCAGTCGCGTCTACACCTACTCTGTTCGGGAACGCGGCAATCAGTAATACAGGCTATGGAACAGGCCATTCGGCGCGCCTCAGCTCCTCAAACAGCGCACCAGGTTATGGAGGGCTTGATTTTAGTATTCCGCCGGGAACCACCTTTGAAGACGTACAAACACTTAGTCTTGACTACAATATTACCGATGACGACTGTAAAGCAGGATCGCCCCGTTTCCAGATAAATGTTGATACAGGAAAGGGAATACGAAATATACTTGTATACATTGGACCTGAACCTAAGTACACCGGTTGTACTCAAAATACATGGAAAAATACGGGCAACTTACTGAGTTCATCAAAATCAGTTGATACAACTCAGCTCGCTGGCGGAACATTTTACGATCCTTATTCAGCTGCAGTCAGTAAATATGGGTCTATGCCTGTAGTTGGTATGCAGCTTATGGTAGATAGTGGCTATGCCTTTCCGGATAACGAAGAAACTGTGCTTGTAGATAATGTATTTATAAACCAGACTCCGTACACATTTGAGACTAAAGTAAGTAAAGATAACTAAAAATAAAGCGGCGAGGGAATGGAACATTGTCCACTCCCTCACCACCGTTACCTGAAACGTTTCTCGCCCGGAGAAACTAGGCGACCGTAACCCGCGAACGGACTAGGCCGACTCTCTTCTCCTTAAACATGTTGCGCCCCAGCACAATCACTTCGTGATCGACCGGAACACCGCCCATCTCAGCCAACGATCGCTCGACCGCCTGAACCGGGATGGTAACCACGTCATGCTCTTCGCAGTCGATCTCCAGCACTGATCGCTGAACACCCTCGGCGGCCGAAACCAACGAAGGGGGGAGCGCGACCTGGATGAAGTCACCGGTCTCGTATCCGGCGGGAAGCTGGATTTCGAGATCGGCGTCAGCACCTACGGTCATGTTGCGACGGAGCTTGGCCGTGATCGGCATGTTCGTCTTGTAAGCCGACCAGTCGGTCTCTACCATTACGGTGTACTGCACCGCAACGGTACCATCGGTCGCCTCAACGCTGATGATTTCGCCGTCATAGGCGATCGCGTCAGCGAGAGACATCTCGACACCGTTGACCAAAACACTGGCCTGAGCCGATGTGCCGTCGCCGACAACACCAATTGCCATGAGCTCCTGCATCATCTGCAGGCCGGCAACCATGTCGAGCGTGCTGAACAAACCACCCTTCTCGTCTAGCTGAGAGACCACAAAGTTGGCCAGCGCCAAAGCGTTGCTCAGATCATTACCAAGGGCGCACGTTGCCGCGGCCCAGGCTGTCTGCTCACGCTCTGTCACATAGTCATCATCATAGTCACGGCTCGGCGGAAGTACGATCTTCTTCTGCCCATTACCCGCATCCTGAAGATGGGAGGTAACGAACCGAAGGGCATCACCACGGCGACTACGAGACGCCGCGGCGACATAGTAAGCGTCGCGCGCGTTGGTGATATCACGAGGAGTGACAGTTATGCCATGAGCATTACAGCCGTCAACACCCATCTCTGCCGCCGAACCGACTGCAAGCTGCATGTCGGAATCGAGTGCAGGATTCGACTGAGCGGATTCCATCCGGGCAAGCCGCCGTGAAGCGATCATGCTATAGTGGTCACTGGTGTGATCACTTTCCGGATACATTTTGAAGCCGCGGCCACGCCGGAACATCAGCTTTTCGCGCTCAACGCCGGCAAGATAATGATTCTTGCCGTTAATACCACCTTCACCGCCCTGAAGCGCCATGACCAGAGCGGCCTGCATAACTGCAGCCGTCTGCTCACAGCACTTGTGGCGATAGTCGGCAAGCGCTAGCGTCATCGCACGGAAACTCCTATCGAGTCCCGGTGCGACACGCAGGTCGATCGCACCAAGCTGCTGGGTATTAGCGACCTCACCTCTCTGAAGGAGCACAAGGCGCTGTACCGGATAGCGGGAATAGCCAGTCGTACCGATAGTAACCTCATGCATATCGCTCGTCCCGGACTCGGGATCGACGACCTGCACAGTTATAAGCCCTGCCGGCGCTAAGAAACTGACCTCGCACGGGGCGACAACGATCTCGCCCGGCTCGATCATCTGGCCATTCAGCTCAACCGCAACTGGCGTGTCGTTGACCATGGCGATTACCATGGCCTCACCACTTGCCGACTGAATCCGCACACGCGCAGTAGCGCTGACGCCGGGCGCGACCGCAGTCGCAACCTTAACATCAGCGTAGACCGCTTTCTCGACTGAGAAGCGCGTCTCTGCTGCTACAGCAGCACACATAGGCCCGATCGCGAGCGCGTCGACCACCATCTCGGTGATCGACTGTCCAACTTGGACAGGAAGCTCAACCGTCTGGCCGGCGCGGACATGAACAATGCCGGCGAACACAGTTTCTCTTCCTTCTTCGCGAGCCGTGGCAAGCTCCGTCATGAGCAGGGTCTGAGTACGAACTTGCGTCTGCACCCCGCCCCCGCTTGGAGCACCTTTGGCAACCGCCATGGCACTCATTGCTATGGGGAAGCCTTCATCCATAGCCGCTAGCACACTAGGACGCCCGCCTCGGCGACTGCCGATAATTGGGCTACCGAGTGTCTCCAAAC
>JBDKFK010000029.1:0-20157 GCA_039798745.1 Candidatus Parcubacteria bacterium | reverse complement strand
GATGTTAAGAAATACCATCTCATCATTATCTTTTTTTGTCTTAATAACTTTCTTGCCGCTTATCACGCCCGCAATTATGTGAGTTCTATTGCTGTCATCGACCGTAATTCTTCCTATTTTTTTAGTTATCTTTTCCTCAATTATATTTTTATATGACGCCAGAGGATCTTTACTTACTATATATCCTATTACCTCTCGTTCATATTTAATGATTGCTTCATCATCCAGTTCTTCCAGAGGCTCGAAATTATCTTTTATCTTACCTTCATGATGCTCTTGTCCAAAAAGACCAAACTGTCCTTTTTCTTTTTCTTCTTTCCGTTCGGCTATATCTCTTACCACTTCAGGATAATACGTAAGCATTGTATTTCTATTTGAAAAATTATCAAAAGCGCCGGATTTAATAAGACTCTCAACTGTTTTTTTGTTTACCTTTCGTAGATCTACTTTCATGAGAAAATCTTTAAGGCCAGTAAACTGTTCAGATTTACGCGCTTCTATAATGGAGTCAATCGCTGAGGCGCCTACATTTTTAAGTGCCGAGAGCCCAAAACGTATTTTACCGTCCTCTATGGAAAAGCTATACTCCGACTTATTTATGTCGGGTTGGAGGATTGTTATGTTCATTCGACGACATTCTTCAAACGCAGTGGATATTTTTATCTCACGCATAGGTCCCGCTACTCCCTGTAATTCCGCCGAAAGGAGTGAGGTCATAAACTCAACGGGATAATTGGCTTTCATGTAAGCTGTCCAGTAGGCGATAAGTCCGTAGCAGGCTGAATGGGGTTTATTAAATCCATAGGCTGCGAACTTCTCAACGAAGCTGTATATTTCTTTTGATATTTTTTTGGGTATATCGTGTTTGAACGCTCCCTGAACAAACTTTTCACGTTCTTTTTCCATAATCTCTTTCTTTTTCTTACCCATAGCGCGGCGAAGATTATCGGCTTCTCCAAGCGTATAGCCGGCAAGCTGATGCGCAATTTCCATTACCTGCTCCTGATATACAAGAATACCGTATGTTTCCTCCAGAATCGGCCGCAGACTCTCATGCACATACTCAATCTTGTCCGGATTTTTTTTACCTTCAATAAACATAGGAATAAGATCCATCGGTCCCGGACGATACAGCGCGACCATGGCCGTAATATCAGTAATTTTTTCTGGTCCCAGATCTTTTGCGAGACGCCGCATACCGCCCGACTCCAGCTGAAACACCCCAATTGTCTCTCCCCTTGATATAAGCTCGTATGTTTTTGTGTCATTCAGAACAATGTCGTTAAGAACAAATACTTTATTGGTAGTCTGTTTTATAAATTTAAGGGTGTCTTCGAGAATCGTGAGATTGCGCAGGCCCAGAAAGTCCATTTTCATCAGTCCAACGGCCTTATCTCCGGCGACCGCGTTAAGATCAAGACTATACATGTCATACTGCGTAGTTATACGTCCTTCTTTAAGGTCTCTCTGCAACGGAACATACTCCATCATCGGTTTATCGGAGATTATAACTCCTGCAGCGTGTACCGAAGCATGTCGCGGCAGACCTTCAACTTTTTTTGTTATATCAAGAACTTTCTGTGTGTCAGCTTCTGTCTGATACGCTAATTTCAGTGCAGGCGTTTCTTCAATAGACTGTTCAATCTTTGCATGAAATCCCTGCTGAGGAGGAGGAATCATTTTGGCAATTCTGTCGCCCTGAGAATATGACATGCCCAAGGCACGTGTCACATCACGAACAGCCATACGTGCCTCCATAGTACCGAATGTAATAATCTGCGATACTTTATCTTCGCCATACTGTTTACGGACATATGCGAGTACTTCATCACGCCGGACATCGGCAAAATCTATATCAATATCCGGTGGCGATGGACGTTCCGGGTTAAGGAACCGTTCAAACGGTAGATTATATTCCAGAGGATTAATCTCAGTAATGCGGAGGATATACGAAACGAGCGATCCAGCGGCAGAGCCTCTTCCCGGACCAACCGCAATCTGATGGTCTTTTGCCCAGGTTACAAAGTCCTGCACGAATAGGAAGTAGTTATCGTATCCCTTTTGAGAAATTACACCCAGTTCGTAATCTATTCTCTTTGTAATTTCTTCACGAGTGAACCCTTTTACCCGATCTATCTGTGCGTAGGTCATGTCTCGCAGATACTTATCAGGGGTTGTGTTTGGCGGAATTTTATACTGAGGAAGAATAAGTGAGCCATGTGGAATTTCTACGTTACATTGCTCTGCTATCTTCACCGTGTTCTCGATTGCTTCGGGATAATCAAGAAAGAGCCCCTTCATTTCCTCAGCGGTTTTAAAGTAGTAATCAGGTGTGTCAATCATAGATATGGGACGATTTTTCTCAAAGATTGCATGCCCTGACTGAATGCAGAGAAGTATTTCCTGAGCGTACGCCTCATCGGGTTCAAGATAATGGACATCATTGGTGGCAACAATGGGCACACCGTGTTTTCTTGAAAGCTTTATAATCTCGGTATTAACAATGTCCTGCTCTTCAAGATTCTGATGGCGCTGAATTTCAAGATAAAAATCGCTTCCGAAGATAGTCAGATACTTCTTGAGTACTTCTTCAGCCTGTTTGGTCTGATTTTGTAAGAGAAGAGCTGGGATCTCACCCCTCGCGCAACCTGAAAGTACAATTAACCCTTCGTGGTATTTTTCAAGAAGCTCAAAATCTACTCGTGGCTTCGTTGAATATCCCTCTAAATGCGCGTAACTTACTATTTTCAATAAATTCTGATACCCCTGGACATTCTTTGCTAGTAATACAATATGTGAAGCATCTGCGGCTCCTTCATCTCTGTCAAAACGGGATTTTTTTGCCTTATACGCCTCAACACCTATTATTGGTTTAATACCCGCGTCCTTTGCCTTTATGAAAAACTTAAAGGCACCATACAGCGCGCCGTGATCGGTTATGGCTACTGCAGGCATCCCCAGCTTCTTTGCTTTTTGTACCAGATCCTCAATACGGCACATTCCATCAAGCAGGGAGTATTCGCTATGGACATGAAGATGAACAAACGACATATGGTTAATATCCTAACACATCAGCGCTCAGTTTTGTTGGCATGTTATCATTCATCCGACCTCTGTTTGAGCATTGCGGTTATTGCAAGAGTGTAGTCCTGAGTATCTACGAGTCCATCGTAGTTGAGATCCCCCACATACGCGTTATCACCGGTAGAAATACCCAGATGTGTCCTTAAGTAACTAATGTCGTATGAATCAATTACACCATCATTCTCACCTTTAAACGGCACGTCTCCGGTAAACATAATTACTCTAGAAAAATCAAACTCAATGTTACCTGGATTTATAGTTATATTCCCATACTGATTTGCACAGTGATATGAACCAGGTGTTATATCGGTTGGCCGGCCGTCACAGATGCGTCTTCTCAGGTGCTTTTCGCCCTCGATATAAAAGGTAAAACCTGTTCCCGGTACAAGCTGTACCTGCTGAGTACCCCTCCAGATACCGTTTCCGATGTAGTTCATGGTATAGCTTAAGGGAATAAGATGGTCTCTATCTCTATCCGTATTCTGGAACAGAGTAACGGTAAAGAATGCATTTTTTGTTTGCTTAGACGGTTGAGTAGTTACGCCCTGCAATCTTAGACGTATGGCCAGATTAATAAACTGGGGTGTAGGTGTGGCATTGGGATCAATCGTAGGTCGCGATACAGGTGTTGCAGTGGGCAAACTTGTCGGACTTGGTGTCGCGCCACCAGGTCCTGAAACATAAATAAAGGCTTCATTCGAGGCGCTCCAGTCACCACAGCTATTGATCGCATGCACCCACCATTTATATACATGTCCCTGAGTGAATGTGTGAGAATAGCTGTTTGTCGGAATATTGTCTGCCACAACATCTGCGTCAGGTACATAACCTGTTGTTCCTGATCCTCCAATGTCGTTTATTCTGAGCGCATATTTTGAGGCATTTGTAACGACATCCCAGGTAAGTACCGTATTTACGCCGTTTGTGACTGTGCCGTTTGGTCTAAGAGATGTAGGCGGTGTGGGCGTAACACAGTTACCGCCTGGCGTGGCAGTCGCTCCTCCCGGAGTTGAGGTGGGGGTAGAGGTAACAACCGCACCGTTAAATGTTCCTGCATCAACCGTTCCCCACGCATAGTTGTTTCCCTGTATATTTCCGGTTACTTTACTTGTGCCGGTGACAACAGTAAATGTGCCCGGTGCGTCGCTGGTGCCATTATTTCGGAGCGTGAATGTGATTGAGACATGAGATGGCAGCTGTGAGTCAGGGCGGATACTGGTATACGCAAGTTGTGCCTGGTTCGCTGTCACAGTTCGTACGAGTTGACTAAACAGTGTAGTGTCACCATTGGCACCATTAGAAGGACCGCTGGCGTCTGCTATTACTATGCTTCCTGTGGATTGAAAATATATATCAAAGGCAGATATTTTGTTACTCGCGGATCTCGTCTTAAGATCTATAGTTATATTCTTTGTAGCACCTGCTGGAAATACTCCCGAATTTGGTGTCATAGAAAGGTCTACCAGAGGCTGTCCGCTGCCGGGGGTGGATGTAGCATTTCCGGGAGTAGCTGTTGGATTCCCTGCTCCTGGTGTTGAGGTAGGGTTACTTCCTCCGGTACACGTGAACTGACCCTGATCTACCGTGCCCCATGTATACGTATTTTCAGTTATATTTCCGGTCACCTTGCTATTGGCGGTCGTCATAAGCAATGATCCGCTCCCTGCGAAGCCATCATTCTTTATTGTTAGGGTAAACGTTACTGCCGAAGGCAGCTGATCATTGGCGCGGATACTAATATACGATAGCTTTGCGGAGGTATTGCTTACTGTTTTTACAAGCTCGGTGAAGACGGTTGCATCGTTATTTGCGGCATTAACAGGGGCTGTCGCGGATACTATCTGAATATTTCCCTGCGCCTGAAAGTTGAGGTCAAGTGCTGATATTTTATTGGCTGTGCTATCAGTCTGAATTGAAACCGTAATGGCTTTTTGTTCACCCGAGGCCAGTACTGCTGACTTTGGATTCATGGTGAGGGTAACGTTGGGAGCTACGGCTTTAGGCTTAGTGCTGTACTGTGCTATGAAGCGTAAAAAGATTAACCCTGTTACCAAGGCTAATACCAAAAAGAAAAGGGACTTTACCTCTCTCATCTTCTTAAGAAATAATATGAACTTAGGACCTAATATCTAATACAATATACTAATATATATCTATTACTACAATAATAGCAGAAATGTTTCCTTTGATATAATCCACATTATTTTGAGAGTATTTTGATTAGCTCATTCTTCACGGTTTGTGCGTCCGCCTTGCCTTTCATCTCTTTCATCACCTGTCCCATAAGAAACATTATGGAGTTCTGTTTACCCTTATTGTAATCTTCAACAGCCTTAGGATTTGCACCAACAACTTTAGCGATCATTTCATCGAGCAATTTAGTGTCCGTTTGTTTTGGTGCCATCAGTTCTAGCGCCTGTCTTACAAACTCTTCCGCCGATACATCAACGGGGATTTTCTTGTTGATAATATAATTAGCTACTTTTTGCGGGATGTCTTCTACTTCATGATTTGATACCGGCCGGTGTTTTTCAAACTCATGCACTACGTGTTCAAAATAGTCGGCAGTAGTTCTGTTACGGGTTATGATGAACGCGTCCTGCGGGCGCAGTTTATACTGCGTTTTATACCGTATAATTTTCTCACCTGGTAACTCCGGTAATGATTCAAAAATCTGTTCTAACTGCTTTTCAGTAAACACTATCGGTGGAATATCTGGTTCAGGGAAATATCTATAATCATGAGCATCTTCTTTAGATCTTTGTGAATAGGTAATCCCTTTTGTTTCATTATAACCGCGTGTTTCCTGCGGGGGAAGCTCTCCTGTCTCAAGAATCTCTGCCTGTCGTTTTAGCTCATACTCAATCGCATCCTTTACATACCGGAAAGAATTTATGTTTTTTACCTCTACCTTGTATTTTGGTAACTCAGGATCAGGTGAGCCATCGTGATTAAGAATGAGTGAGATATTCGGCTCAAGACGCATCGAGCCTTTTTCCATATCAGCATCTGAGACATTCAGATAACGTATTATGACCTGTAGTTCTTCAAGAAAGGCACGAACATCGTCGGAGTTGTGAAAATCTGGTTCGGTTACTATCTCTACAAGCGGTACGCTAGAACGATTGAAATCAACTAGAGTTTTATTTTCTCCATGAATGAGTTTGCCTGTATCTTCTTCCAGATGAACTCTGTGAATTCTGAATGTTTTTTCCTTTATCGCCACTGCTCCGTTCACACAAAAAGGTTCGTCATACTGACTTATCTGATATCCTTTCGGCAGATCAGGGTAAAAATAATGCTTGCGATCAAATTTGGAAATTTTATTAATTGTGCAACCAAGCGCCTTGCCTATGAGTATAGCCCACTCTATTGCTTGTCTATTGGGAACTGGCAGGGCTCCAGGCATACCAAGACACACAGGACACACATGGGTATTAGGTTTTTTTCCAAAATAGTCAGCTGAGCACTGACAAAACATTTTTGAGTCTGTTTTTAGCTCTACATGGATTTCAAGTCCGATAACAGGATATTGTTGTTTCATTGTTTTATTCTTTATATCGTTCAAATCCTTTTTTAATCACATCAAAATAATTAGTTTCCTTTTCAAACTGATACGCAAGGTTCAGTATCGTCGACTCGTCAAAATAGTTTCCCATTATCTGTAATCCCACAGGAAGCTTCTGGCTATCTAATCCACACGGAATATTAATTGCCGGAATTCCCGATACAGCCGCGCCTTCATTGAGAATATCCATAACCTCACCAAAGAATGGATACTTCTCAAACTCGCCAAGTTTAAGCGCCGTTACAGGAGTTGTCGGAGACACTATCACATCAACCTCATTAAATACCCGCTTAAAATCTTCAATAATGAGTGTTCTTACCTGCTGTGCTTTTTTGTAGAATGCGTCATAATAACCATAGGACAGTGTATAGGCTCCTAGCATAATACGTCTTTTTGCCTCCTGACCAAAATGAGTACGGTCATTTCCATAGCGAATGCCGTCATAACGCGCAAGGTTAGACGAAACTTCAGCTCTCTGAATAATTGTATAAACCGAGATAGCGTATTTGGGTGAAATAAGTTTTACTTTTTTTATTGTATGTCCCTGTTTCTTGAAAATTTCTATCGCTTCGTCAACGCGTTTTTTCACGTCGTCGCTGATATTTTCCATATATTCATCGGCTATACCTATGGTCATCTTGCGCTTCTTTTTCATTTCTTTACGATACGATCCTACGGGTACAGGCGAACTTGTCGCGTCGTAACTATCGTTGCCGGCTATTACTTCAAGTACTAACGCAGCGTCCTCTGCAGTTATGGTCATAGGTCCCGGACAATCAAGAGAAGAGCCCATAGCTACAACACCGTATCGGGGAACCCGTCCGTACGTAGGTTTAAGTCCCACGACGCCACACCAGGCAGCCGGCTGTCGTATAGATCCTGCTGTTTCTGAACCAATAGCAATCGGACTTAGATATGCGCTTATGGCAGCAGCAGAACCTCCCGAAGAACCTCCAGGTGCCCTGTCTGTATTCCATGGATTTTTGGATGGTCCAAAGTCAGATGTTTCGGTTGATGATCCATGCGCCCAAGCATCCATATTCGTTTTTCCCTGGAGAACCGCACCGGACTGGTTCATACGAATGGTTACGGTCGAATCATAAGGAGGTATAAAATGTTCGAGCACTTTTGATGAGGCGGTAGTTCTAACGCCTTTTGTGCAAAAATTATCTTTCATCGCAAACGGAATGCCGCCCAGCGGCCCTTCATGGTTTTCGTCTGTGGATTCAGCTAAGGTAAGAAATGCATTAAATTTAGAATTATATCGCTCAATTCTTTTATGAAAGTATGCAAACAGTTCTTTTTCGGAGAACTCTTTTTTCTTCAGACTTTCCAACAATTCTACTGCCGATTTTCCGAGAATATCCATACTTACATTATTTTCTTAACTTTAAAATATCCATTCTGTTTAGTCTTTGAGTTGGCGACTGCCTCTTCAGATGTGAGCGCACGGTTGTTTACCAAACCGTCATCAAAAAAAATATTTGTAAGATCTGTAGTCTGCGAAGTTACGGCAACTCCTTTTGTATCAAGCTCTTTCATATTTTCCACATAATCTATAGTCTCAGCAAGTTGTGACTCATATTTTGATATCTCTGCGTCTGATATCGAAAGATTCGCAAGTTTTGCAAGATGTAGAATATCACTTTTAGACAATTTTGTGTGCGTACTGGACATATGTATGTTAGGCCAAAATTATACGCTTATTGCTCGTTTATCACAACCGTCTGAACAACGGTTGGTTTAACAGGTTTAGAAGATTCTCCTGATGAGCTGGTCTCTACTTCCGAGTTCGCGATAGCATCAACTACCTCGATACCCTGGATTACTTTACCAAATATTACGTAGTTCTTGGGAAGAGCGTAATCCTGGTGCATTATAAAGAATTGACTTCCGTTTGTGTTGGGTCCCGCGTTGGCCATAGCTATTGTTCCCCGTGTATATTCGCCTTCAAAAGGTTCGTCATTAAATTTATATCCCGGGCCTCCTGTTCCGTTTCCTTTAGGATCGCCACCCTGGATCATAAATCCTTTGATCACGCGATGAAAAATGGTGTTATTATAAAAATTCTTTTTGGCCAGAGTAATGAAATTATTGGCAGTAATGGGAGTTTGCTGCGTATTTAATTCGATTACTATATCACCTGCCGATGTCTTTAATGTTGCGGTGTATTTTTTGCTTTTATCTATGTCCATAGCTTGTGTTGTTGGCTGAGGTAATGTTGTAATACTCGGTTCAGCCGTCCGAGTTGAGTTGTCTGTTGTGTAGCCGGCCACTTCTTCGTTCGTTGCGCTCTGACTGTTTGTTTTAGAGGAGTTTAGATATAAAGCACCTGCCAGTAAAATAGGAAATAAAAACAGTATGAGTAATCCGGTATTTTTCATAGACATCAGGAAGATTATACTAGTTTATAAACAAAAAATCACCACAATTTTATACCACTCAAATCATGTATATATCAGAAGGTAGTCACAAAGAATTCAGCGGGGATTTGGGGAAGACTCTGAAAAAGCTGTACACGTTTTACCACACCGGTCTGAGATTTGGCTTCTGACATAATCACCCGTCCCTGACTTTTCAGCGTACGGTCTCCTACAAATCCTAACCGTGTCTTATCAAACAACGTGCGCACCACTATAAGCCGGGGATCGCTCACTGCCCCTATATCAATCGCGTCAGTGGCACAGTTAAACTTTACCCCTTCAACCGTAGTTACTGCGCTTCGCCCGATATTATCTGTACCGGATCCCAGTAAACTTCCGGTGTCTGCGATATAGCGCTTAATGGCATAGGGCGCGCTTGCTCCCGATAACACCGTCATCTCCAGGGCGATCTGTCCACACGCTCCCTCACTCCCGTAATACACCGTCAGCGTGCCATCATAGCCATTTCCGAATACGCCACTCTGATAATCCGCAAGATAAAAGGTATATGCCTGATCCTTCTGTTCCATCGGCGTCACAAAGTCACTTCCTACTGCCGTTGAAACCGATACCTGACTTGCCGATGCCTGTATCCCGCTTAGGTTATCCAGATCCAGGTTACTGTATACATAGGTCTGATTTGCCGTAATATTCTCCCCGATTACTTTCTCTATCCCTGCCTCTGCTGCCGCAAGTGTCCGCTGAGAGTCTTCCTGTAACTTCGTCAACTGCGTATCCGTGGTTGATTTGAACGATATTGTTGTCACTATCGTCACTACTGTCGCGACCAACATGATTACGATAAGCAGTATCTGCCCTCGTTCGTATTCATGGACACCTGATTTTACATTCATTGTTTTATTCATATTAAGTATAAATTAACGCACTTCTTTCCACTCATAGGTAACGGTGGAGAAATAGGGTAACAGCTCCATATATACCTGTGGATCAAAGACAACAAACAGTGAGGGCTTTCGTCCATCATCACGGCGTCGTGTACCGGTCGCTATCGCGTTTGCCGTTGAGGACATGTTCCCGGTTACTTTCAACGGTTCGGTGCTCGTTCCTAGATTTATCGTGTCGGCCAAAAATATACCCCGTGCTTCACTCACAAATGTTGTGTCTTTGTACATATTAATCGTCTTTGCCACAAATGCCGTACTTCCGTTTGTCGGATTATATGTCGCTGTATTGAACGAAAGCGTTCCGGTCACCACAAGAATCACATTTTTGTCATTAAAGTTTGTTATGTTTCCCCCATCTATGGTGAGGTCTCCATTCCATACGTTTACTTTCTCACTCGACAGGTTTGCCAGTGAGTTGATGGTCTGATACTCTTTCCGTGATCGGATGTAATCAATGTATCTCGTTGCTGATAAGGATAATCCCGCGTTGTATGTGCCATTGCTCCAACTTTTGCGAGAAACTTGTCCATTTCCTAAGACGAGACTTTCCGAGGATAACGCTGATCCTACGGATCCATATGCTGCGGCCGAATCACCAATGATGAGATACGATCCATCTGTGTCATCGGTATCATACGGCAATGCTGAGACCGGGAACGGTGAGTTGATTTCACTTTTGGTCTGATAAATAACATTCTTCAGCTTAAAGTAACTCGATCCCTGCGCAATCGAGAAATATACCGGTGCTGACCCTGCTCCACCACTTACTGTGATCGGGTTCTGACAGACTCCTCCTGATTGCAGACACAGTCCGCTGTAAAGCTGCGAATTGTAACGTACCGCAGCAAGAGTAAAGTCCTGCGTGGGATCAGGATCACCGTTTACATTATCAAAACTTACTAAGCATGAACATCCGGTAATGGTAACCGGGTTACTCCCGGTCGTTGTCAAACTACAGGACGAATCAACCCCATCCATATTCGGCGCGGTGTAGGTGAAATCAGTTGAACTGGTGGCGGTTGCTCCGGCTGATGAGTACGGGGTGCCGGACGAGGCATCATACTCTCCCACACTCGAACAGCTAAACGTAAGGTTGGTATATGCTGTTTTCGTAAAGGTTGCGGTAGGTGAACACGTTTCCTGATAGTTGGCGGCACAGACCCGAACATAATACGTTGTGTTTGCCGTTAACGCTCCGTCACTTGACGTGGTTGTATAGCTGGTGGCAGTTCTCACGATATTATTCGCGTCCACAATAGGATTACTAAATCCTGCATTGTCTGCAATCACCAGATGGAATCTTCGATTGTCTCCGCCATCCTGCGGACAGTTAAATCCCCAGGGACTGCCACAGGTATTGTTCCCTGCTCCAAAACTCCAGTTTACGGTAACGTATCTCGTCTGAATCGTGACTCCACCATCTGGTTGTCTGACAGAAGACACCGTAGGTGCCTGTTGAGGCGTTTGAGAATTACAACTATTCACCGTCTGGGTGTCTCCGCATGCTACGCCACTCGCACATGTTGACGGACAACATTCATTTGAACACGTACAGGTAATATTCGCACTAAATGGTCCGCATGCTCCGGCTGGTGGTGCTCCCACCTGGTTCTGCACACATGCTCCCGCCGTACTACACGTATTCGCTCCTGCTCCCGCAACCGCGACACAGCTTGCTGCCTGACACGCCAGATGGCTTACGCCTCCTCGTGTAATTGTCGGAGTTGGGGTTCGCGTTGGGGTTCGTGTGGGTGTTCGGGTTGGGGTATTCGTCGGTCCTCCTGCCGTTGGGGTCCTTGTAGGTGTTCGCGTTGGCGTACGTGTTGGTGTTCGTGTCGGTGATCCATTTGAGGTGGGTGTCCGTGTCGGAGTTCTCGTCGGCGTACGCGTGGGAGTTCTCGTCGGTGTCCGTGTCGCTGTACCTGCCACTCTCGTTGGGGTTCTCGTAGGTGTTCTCGTTGCCGTTCCTACTCTTGTTGGCGTTCGTGTTGGCGTTCGTGTTGCAGTGCCTGCTCGCGTGGGAGTTCTCGTCGGTGTACGGGTCGGCGTTCGTGTAGCAGTGCCTGCTACTCGTGTAGGAGTTCGGGTTGGTGTACGTGTCGCAGTCCCTACGCGTGTTGGTGTTCTTGTTGGGGTACGGGTCGGTGTTCGCGTTGGCGTAGCATTACTTGTTGGTATTCTTGTTGGTGTCCGTGTAGGAGTACGGGTTGGACTACTTGCTCGTGTGGGTGTTCGCGTGGGAGTACGTGTTGGGGTCCGGGTTGCAGTTGGTGGGACAGGGGGCGAAGTGACTACTAGACAGCGTTTGGTTGGGTTATTCCAACAAGCTGTACCCGCACAGTTACAACCTGGTGTCATTGCCTGAAAACACAATGATCCTGCACCACAGTTATCAGCACAGGTGTTAGGAAACATACCCCACGTACCTCCGCCTGCAGTACATTGTGCTATCCGGGGATCAGGAGTGGCTGTGGGTGCTGACGCAGTGCAGGTAAAATTGGGTCCTGTTGTGGGATCGCTCGTTGTATAGCCTGGTAAAGAACCTTGTGATTGACTTTGTACACTCCAACCATATGAATGTCCTGCTACAGTTTGAGGCCACGTAAATCTACTTATTTCAGAATAGGTAAATGTTTGTCCATTTGTATTATCTCTTATACTTAGTCTTCCATACGCCACTCTTGGATCAACTGTATATGTGAAAGTAGCTGCTGTACCCGGAGCCGGACATGTGACACTTAAGTTAGTTGGAGGATTTAGCTTTGCAGCTGCGACAGATAAGGTAAGGCTTCCCCCTCCCGCGGCACACTTTGTGATGCCTAGATAGGTGGCACCATCACACTCAGCAAAACTATCATTCCACACACGACACATAACCCAGTATGTGCCGGCAGATGTCGGTGTAATAGTCCAACTTCCGGAATAACCTGTTCCTCCGGGATACCGGGGCGGCCAGGGACCAATCCATGAACTACCTGTTCCATAGCCGATGAGAGCTCCTAAGTTGCCATCAGGTGATGAAAAGTTGCCGGTATATGTGGCGCTCTGTCCAAGTGTTATTGATGTGGGTCCACTCAATCCTCCGCAGTTGGGCCATGTCCATGCTTCAGCAGGTTTAGGGTGAAGCAGAATAACAAGCAGGAGAAAAGACGCAAAGAACAGATATGAAAAAATCTTTGCATACTTTGAACTAATAGTCTTTATGTCCATATTGATACTCTTATAATACAGGTTCTATTCTTGAAGCTGTCAGGTTGAGCGTCTTTGTTACATCCGCCGTAGAATATATAACGATCCTGTCTTTCGGTGATAAGTCAGCTACTGTAAATTGTTTTATCTGTCCACCCGTACCATCTGGCAGTGGCTCTAGCTGTCTGGATATTTCAGTATTCTGTGTTACTGTTATTATGTAAGTTGCATGCTCAGGAGGCTTTCCATTTTGAGGGATGACTTCAAGTACAGGTACGGCATCTACGGTAAGACTATTGCCATTCTTGCTTTGCACAAGTCCTTCAATAACGTAAGGAATTCGCGGAAGAATTAAAGATATGGCCTTTATTTCGGGGCCCGTTATATCACTTTTTGTTATTACATCAATATACATTCCTTTTTTCAGATCATTCCTCGGAGCCATTATATTTGTTTCCTCCTTGGTGGGTTTCAACAAATAAGGGATCACGATGGGCTTATGTGATATGTTCGTATCGGAAAAATACTTCACGCTATAGGTTTTTGATTTATTTGTGGATGGATCTATCAGAGTTTGTAGTTTAATCGTGTCTGTTCCTACTTCTTGTATCGTGCCCGATATGGTTGCTTCTGACGCCTCAGCTATTGTATCTATTTTTGGTGTTGCTGTAGTACCTGTTACCTGAGTGACACCTCCGGGGGTAGCCGACACCTCAACAACTGATTTTTGAGTAACAATAGAGGGATTACGTGATACTAAAAGTATAACGGTGAGAACAATTATTACACCAACCGGTATCCAAAATAATCTATACATATCTAAATTATTGACGAGTATTCGGTGAAATGCAAGTTTTAATACATGCAAGGCTGAATTAAGGCAAGATTGTTACAACAAGTGGTGTTTGTTCGTCTGACTGTCCCATAGGGTTATCTCCAAAAATTTCTTCGATAACGCTATCTGCTAATCCTGTGGAATTACCTATCACATTCCGTCCCAGATCATTTGCGTCTATTATAACCACACCTTTAAAGTGTTTCTTATATTCCTCCGGCATGTTCTTGTTTAGTTGCTCGTGTATCTCTGCCGAGACTTTTTCAGGATTTTTGGGTAATAGTTTTGCCGAAACATTTGAAGGATATAACGAATACTCAGTCGGACCGTCAATACCGGCAGCTTCTCTCCCCGCAATCTTATAGAAGATACCCTTAATACCAAATGGTTTGGTAACCGCTGCAGCTGCCGAAGCAAGTAACAACCGTGGAAGCCCCACTTCTTCAATGGCAAGCTGCATAGTCCATGGGCTTCCCAGTCCAATACCATGAGGGGTGCGTGTTACCCTCTTTGAAAGAATCTGGGCGAATAGGCCAGGTTTAATATCCCAAATAAAGTATGATCTCCCCTGAGATATAGCGATAACTTTTTCGGACAAGACTATAAACCAATCTTTACTCAGGTGCTGTTTAAGGTTGTTATGAGTCTTTGCATACGTATGAAACTGGTCGATATATGTCTGTATAAGCTTTGTATAATCATCATCTTTCTTAAATAACTCTGTCTTCACCGGAAATCGCAGATACGTTTTGTTATGAGTGTGGATCTCAATTTTTTTACCCTCGTTTGCAGTATATGGTTCACTCTGAGGTTTAGTTGGATGAATCTCTTGTGTGGTCTCGTCAAAAAATATACGAAGCCATAGTTCAACATTCAACACTCGCCAGAATACCAGAGTATCGTCTGTTTTACCTTCAATAAATTCATTAAACCCTTTCAACACTTCTGTCTGGTTAAAATATGGCCTCGACGCAAAAGAATCACTCAGATATATTGCGTATATCTTATTCTTCATTCTCATAAACCAGTCATACTCAGGATTAGTAAATCCAATTTTGCTTCTTCTTCGTGCTATTCGCGTAGGCAACATACTTTTTACCGCATCACGAAGTATACGTTTATTCCACCCGTTATTAATGATCGCAGTATCTGGCATGCTAAAAAGATAACGAAGTAATCTAAAATCCAGAAACGGTACACGTCCTTCGACTGAGTACTTCATGCTGTTTCTATCCTCGTATCGTAATAATGAAGGGATGCTATTATAAAAAATATCATGTATTAATCGTAGTTTTAAATTATCATGAATTACGTCAACCTTCTCCTCATTATATTTTGAGATATATACAGGATTGATCATGCGTATAATATCGGCGGCGTGTCTTTTGCCCAGGCCACCCTGAATCTTCATAATAATATAGATATATAGTATATCTATAGAAGAAAATAGTTCTTTTATAAAGACGCCATACTTACGCTGTTTAATTAACTGCCTAAGATATACAAAATAATAAGGGATATATCCGGCCATCATCTCATCCGCGCCTTGTCCGTCTATCACTACCGTGACATGCTTGCCTACTTCCTCCATCACTTTATACTGAGCATATGGTCCGGTACTTATTGTAGGTTCCTCCTGGGTTTTTACAAAGTCATATATTTCCTTAAAGAACTCCTCGGGTTTGGGATAAATTTTGTGACTTTTGACTGTCTTAAGACTATCCAGCAGCGTCTGTATATAGCTTTCTTCATTATTAGTAGAACCGGGAAATACTGCAGAAAATGTTTGCTGAACCTTGCCTAGCGAGTCGGCTTCCTTGACATGATTCTGAAGCAACTTCTGAATAACCGCAACTATCGCTGATGAGTCGAGTCCGCCGGAAAGACATGTTCCAACAGGTACCTCTGACATTAACCTTAAACGAACTGAATCAATAAACAACTCTCGGAATTTATCTATGTCTGACTTTTGTGGTTTTTTTCCACTCAATGCTTTAAGGTCTTCCTGAAGTGTGGTAAATGATTCCAAATGCATGCCTCTTGCTGAAAGTGTAAGCACTTCTCCCGGCATCAATCGCGAGACTCCCTCAAAGAATGTATCTCTCTCATCGTCGTGTACTCTAAAGCGCAGATAACGATATATGGTGCGGTCATTAGGCTTTTTGTCGATTAATCCACTATTTATAAGCGGTTTTATTTCTGAGGAGAAGATAAGTTTGTTTTTTTCGTTCTTTCCATTGTCATCCTTTACCATCGCATAATAGAGTGGCTTAATTCCGAAATGATCGCGAGCCAACACAAGCATCTCTTTATTCTTGTCATATATGGCGACTGTAAACATGCCGTTACAGCGGTCAAAATAATCTGTTCCCCATTCTTCGTATCCGTGAACCAAGACTTCGGTGTCAGACTCTGTTGTAAATACGTGGCCTTTCTTTTTTAGCTCCTCGGTCAGCTCTTTGTAGTTATATATTTCACCCACAAAAACAAGCGCGATAGATTTATCTTCGTTATATATGGGCTGCTTTCCTCCTGAGACATCTATAATGGCCAGACGGCGGTTAAGAAGTGTGACCTGTTCATGGTGAAAAATTCCTTCACCGTCAGGACCACGATGGGAGAGCTCGCGGGAAAACCGCTTAATAAGCTCGTCGTTTTTAAAACCGTAAATCCCGGCAATTCCACACATATGACGTTATATTATATCAGTTTAGATCAATCCTGACGCAAAAAACAATGAAAGTGGTGTATCACATATGTCTTAGTATACGAATACGATCTTCCGCAGGCGGATGTGTACTAAAGAGGCCAGCAACCCAGTTCATAGCAGATTTTCTGTTCTTGAATGGGTTAGATATAAAAAGATGAGCTGTTGATGTTGTTGCATGTCTCATAGGTTTGGGATACGAAGAAATTTTATCCAGTGCTCGTGCCAGGCCTTCGGGGTACCGAGTAAGCAAAGCCCCGCTGGCATCAGCAAGATACTCTCTTCTTCTTGATACAGCAAGCTGTATAAGAGTCGCAACTATAGGAGATACTATAAGAACTACAATAAGTAAAACAAATCCCAGGGCACTGCTTCCCTTATTGTCATCATCTCGCCCGCCCCACCAGAATGATCTCATAATCCAATCAGATATAAGTGCTATTGTGCCTGCAAGCACTGCAATTACCGACATGACCAGTGTGTCGTAATTTTTCACATGCGAAAGTTCATGTGCTATTACCCCTTCAAGCTCTGTTCTGTCTAATTGTTCCATTAACCCGGTTGTAGCAGCTACTACGGCATGTTTAGGATCTCTTCCTGTAGCAAATGCGTTTGGTGCAGGGTCATCTATTACATACAGTTTTGGCATGGGCAACCCTGCTACTGAGGCTATATTTTCTGTTACCGTATATAGATCAAAAAACTCTTCTTTTGTGGCGGGACGCGCCTTGACTGTGTACAAAACGATCTTATCTGAATAGAAATAGCTGCCTATCGAAGAGAAGAATGAAAACAAAAGCCCCATTACCAGATATCCACCCGGAGATGATCCGGTTAACTTACCGATCAACAAAAAAAATCCCGTAGTTATTACTATGAAGATCGCCATTATGAGATATGTTTTTGTCTTATTGGAACTTATCTGACTGTATATTGTCATAGTATGTATATTGTAGAGACGTATGGCTTAAGCCACACGTCTCTACAAAATAGGTATTCTAACCATCAAAACTTTACTTCAACTTTCTTTCTTTCCTCTTCCGTTGCCGCGAAAAACTGCATTTCTTTAAAACCAAATGCGTTGGCTATAACATTACTGGGGAAAAGACGTATCTTTGTGTTATATTCAAGCACGTTACTATTGTAGAACTGTCTTGAGTAAGCCACTTTATCCTCTGTATCTTCGAGTTGGCGCTGCAGATCTTTGAAGTTTTCACTAGCCTGGAGTTGTGGATACGCCTCGGCCACCGCGAAAAGTGATTTCAACGCAGCGGTAAGCTGATTATTGGCCTCTGCTTTTTCCATTAGTGATCCCGCGGACATAAGTGAAGATCTTGCTTTCGTAACATTTTCGAAGACTTCTTTCTCATGTTTCGCGTAACCTTTTACGGTTTCTACAAGATTAGGGATAAGATCGGAACGTCTTTTTAGCTGTACATCAATTCCGGATAAGGCTTCATCTATTCTCGCCTTAAGCGTGATAAAGGAATTGTAGGTGGCAACAAGATATACTGCTATCAACACTACGATGCCGATTACTATATATATGATATTCATTATTTCACCTCCATTCCATTATTGATTGCTCTGTAACCATTCTTTGAACTTCTCATATGATAATGTATTTATTATATCACTTTTTGTTGCCCAACCTCGTCTTGCTACAGATACACCATAATACATATTATCCATCTGATCTCTTGCATGGGCATCTGTATTGATACAAAGCTTCACTCCATAGTCTACTGCTTCCCTCACAAGGCTATCTGGCAGATCTAGTCGTTCAGGCCAGGCATTTACTTCAATTGCTATGTCATGTTCTTTGAGAAACTCAAATATTTTCTCCCATTCCAGTTCAAACCCTTCTCGTTTACCCAGAAGTCTTCCCGTTGGATGGCCAAGTATCTTTACTTTCGGGTAAGAAAGAGCTTTGAGCACACGCTTGGTCATTTCTCTAGCTCCCAGCCTAAATGAGCTGTGCACTGATATGACCATATAGTCAAGGTACTGTATCGCCTCAACAGGCAATACGATCTCCCCGTTGGGAAGTATATCTGTCTCCATTCCGATAAAATATTTTGACTGATCATGTTTATTGATTCTAATTTTTTTATCAATATATGACTTTCTCTTTTTCATGATAGCTATTATGTCGTCTTTAGAATTGCCTGCTAGACTGGGATTGTGATCAGCAAATCCAATATATTCATAGTTCAGCTCTGTCGCCTTTTGTATCATCTCATCATATGTATGTTCACCAAGATCGTGTGAAGGCTTAAGATCATATGACGAATGCGTGTGGAGGTCTCCTGAAATATCTTTAAGTTCAATTAGCTGCGGAAGTTTCTTTTTGAGCGCGGCTTCTATCTCACCATTACCTTCCCGTATTTCCGGTGGAATCCAGTCCACCCCTACAAAACGGTAAAAGTCTTCTTCTCGTTTAAACTCAAATAACTGAGCTTCTTTATTGAAATTTTTTGCATGAGTATTAATACCCTCTTTCATGGGTTTTATACCCCATTCCGAAAGCGACAGACCTTTTTTCAACGCGTATTCTCTTAACTTTACATTATGTGATTTACTGCCGGTAAAGTACTGGAGCATTGAGCCATAGCTCCGTTCTTCCTGAACACGCAGGTCTATACGTATATTGGGACTCGCAATGATTGAGGCTTTCTTCTTGCCTGCATTATCAACTGAGATTTTGCGAGGAAATTCAAGGAAGTGTGCTACTATCTCCTCAGCTTTGTCGTCGGGAGCCTGAACCGCAATATCAATATCGCCAATTGTAGAAACCATTCTTCGTAAAGAGCCTAAAGCGTCTGCTCTTTTTACCTGCGGATGCTTCTTAAGGTAGTCCATAACCTCGGTTGCGAGTGCGAATGCATATGGCAGCGGCATTCTGTCGTTATTCCGTGCTTTATAGGTTTTAAATAGCTCTATAGCTTCAAGAATATCTTTCTGAGATTTTTTACCAAAGCTAGGAATAGTTTCAATACGTCCTGCCTCGGCAGCCTTCTTGAGATCCTGTACTACTGTATCGACATGCTCAAGTTTAAGCTCGTTTACTAGTTTATACGCTTTTTTCGGACCTATGGAAGGAACTTTCATGAGCGCAAATACGGGGGCCGGGATTGTGGCAAGGACTTCGATAAAATGTTTAGATTTGCCTATACTGAAATATTCGTCCAGATGCGCCATAAGTGATTTGCCAAGGCCCGGGACATCGTCAAGCTTTTCTTCTTCCCATATATCTTTCAGTTCTCGTGTCATGTGCTCTATAGAATCTGCGGCTTTTTCATAGGCGATAATCCGGAATCTGTTCTGATTTGTAAGAAGATAAGCGGCTGCTATATTGCGTAAAATCTCTGCTATTGATTTGTTCGTGAATTTTTCATCCATATTTAGAGTTTGAAAATTGTTATAATTTTGGTATTCTACTGAAC
>JBDKFK010000028.1:0-20898 GCA_039798745.1 Candidatus Parcubacteria bacterium | reverse complement strand
TCGTCCTCAATCGCCGGCTGCACTTTGCCTACGCGCCGGAGGCGAAGACCAGGAGACAACTCCAGGCTCATCATAGCGTTGCGAGCCACGATGCCCTGCGAGAGCTTAACGGCATCCAGGAATCCCATCTTGATGGCGGAGCCATCTTTCAGGTACTCGCAAGATCCGCCGCTCAGCTTGCCGAGCTCTGTGAAGAGCTCGGACTCCCATTCCGCTCCCAGGCCGAAGCCGAAGATCGGAATCCCCAACGAACCAAACTGCTTGGCAAGATCGAGACAGCGGTACTGATCGCCGTTGGTCTGGCCATCGGCCAGCAAAACCAACCGCGACACGACACCCTGGCCGTGGTGCTTGCGGAGCTCTTGCATGCCTCCGCCAAGCCCGTTCGACACATACGTGTCGTTGCCCTCATCGAGCATTTTGATCGATACTTGTGCCCGATTTCGCGAGCGCGTGTCGATCCTGGTTGCCGGAAGGATTATCTGAGTGCCGCCGTCGTAGGCGACAATACTCAGGATATCACCATCCGACAGTGCCTCAACGACATGGAGAGCCGCCTGCTTGAGGGCCGGCAGTTCCTGTCGCATACTTGGGCTGCGGTCTAGCGCCAGGCACAGGTTCAACGGTGCCCGGGTGCTAACAGCCTCCGACTTCATCGAGACCAGGAGGTACGCAACCTGGTCCTCGGCACGGATGGGCACTGTTTGCGTCCGCCACTGTACAAGTAATTGGGTCATTTAGATCCTCCTTTGCACATATGAGGCTAAGTTAGCCTCGAGATTGAAGCGACGATCGCATGAGAAACCCTGGGTAGGGCTGCTTCTATTGTTCCCGGCAAGCGATCTTTGCAGGGTAGAAGCGGGGGTTTTGTCCAGAGGGACAAACAAAGCGCTCTGTGACGCTCTCTTTGACCCACTGGACAGAGATAACCACAGGTTTTCAAAGTACATGCGTAACTAGCTTCGGAATGCATATGCCGAAAGTACGCAATGGATACGTAATTTTACCAGAATAGCAGGTCATATTCAATACTATAGGATTTTATATAATATACTATATATGTACTACAATAGTGTGATACGTTTTGTATAATTAGCTCATGAACGAACGATTCATTCATTCCCACCTCTTCTTTAGGCTGGGAGAAGCCTTTGTACCATTTCTGTCCTGGACACTCATAACGCTGCCCATATGGCTATCACCCTTCCATCCAGCAATTGTTGCCTATTTTATTATCGCTTTTGACCTGTACTTTCTCTATAAATCACTCACAACAGCCTACTATGCCACCCTCTCCTATCGAAAAATTCAACTCTTCTCAGGTCAGGCCTATCACAAAAAAATCTTAGCGAACCCAAAAAGCAAAGAATTACACCATTTTGTCATAATCCCCAACTACAAAGAACCACTCTATAAACTTGAAGCTACAGTTGAGGCTATTACCAAAAGCGATTACCCTTACAAGAGTCTCTACCTCGTGCTTGCGTTTGAAAAACGTGAAGTCGAGGCAAAAAAAAAGGCTGACAAACTTATTCATACATTCGGACACTATTTCAAGGATGTTATACTAACCTATCATGTTCTTGTAGAAGGTGAAGTTCCGGGCAAAGCAAGTAATCAGACACACGCAGCTAAGCTTGTAGATGCCTATGTAGAAGAACGCGCAATTGACCGCAAAAATGCTCTTATTACCATCTGTGACGCCGATAGCCTCTTTCCTCCCAACTATTTTTCTTACCTTACCTATGAATTCCTGCAGGACAAAGATCATGACTATCACTTCTACTGGGCGCCAGTACTGCTATATAACAACTTCTGGCAGCTTCCATTTTTTGTACGCATGCAGGCTACCATGTCTTCCATTTTGCGCATGGCTTTTCTTACGCAGACTGAGCATCTCATCCATATATCAACCTATACAACCAATCTCTGGATGTTGAAGCAGGTGAATTTTTGGGATGTAGATATCATTCCCGAAGATTGGCATATCTATTTCCAGGCTTTCTTTACGTTTGGAGAAAAAGTCAAAACAATACCTCTGTATACCATAATCAACGGCGATGCTGTTTTTTCAGGTGGTACTATTAAAACGCTACAGAACCGCTACGAGCAGGAAAAACGGTGGGCATGGGGGGTTAGCGATGTATCCTACGCGTGGAGTAAGCTATTCACTACGCCTCATATTAGATTTGGCGCGAAGGTACGGAAGATACTTTTTCTTGCGGAGACCCATTTGCTCTGGCCGACTTCATTTTTTATTCTTACCCTAAGCGCGTCTATCCCGCCGCTTATTAACCCCGTTTTCAAAAGAACGGTGTTGGGCTTTGTTCTTCCCCGTCTCTCCGGTTTTATTCTTACCTCAGCGACAGTAATGTTGATACTTTATATCTATCTGGATATAAAACTCCGACAGAAAGTAAAGGTAGAGACGAAGGCAATAAACCTGCCATTTCTCCTTATCCAATGGTATCTCCTTCCGGTAGTTTCATTTGTACTTTCATCACTGCCTGCCCTTGAAGCGCATACCAGGTTATTATTCGGAAAAAAGATAACATATAAAGTAACAGAGAAAGTATAATGTCCTAAACGCTATGTTTCAGATATTTAGATATACACCTCTTACATTTTTTGCACAGAGCTTCTGGCGAGATGAAGCATTCACCTACCTTCTTGCCCAAAATAGCATTATCAATATCCTGGTATATACGGCCAAGGATTATAATCCTCCGCTCTACTACCTCATCATGCATATATGGATGTTTATATTTGGCCATTCAGAGATTGCTATGCGGTCGGTTTCTCTTATCTGTTACTGGGCGACATTATATGTAGCATACCTATTCATGACCGAATGTATGGGTATATCAATGAAAAAGGCGCTTATGTACCTTGCTCTGTTCTTTTTCAATCCGATTCTTATCTATTATGCGTATGAAGCGAGAATGTACACAATGTTTGCGTTCATGAGCACACTCTCATTCTACGCGTTCTACAAAAACGACAGAAAACTCTACCTCTGGTCTACCATAGCTGGTCTGTATACTCATTATTTTATGATCTTTGTTCTCGTCTGCCAACTACTCCATCTCATGGTGTTTCATAGGAAAAAGCCTGATCTTAAGGTACGACTCAACTATATTACGGTAGCATTCGCTGCCTTCATACCCTGGATTCTGTTTGTATTATTCCAGGCTGAGGGATATAAAGAACATTTCTGGATTGATCCACCAGCTCTCAAAACAATACTCTATGTTCCGGCGCAAATGTATACAGGATATGAACTTGGTGATAGATTTCTGGCGATAGCGAAAACTCAGACTGCGCCCTTTCTTATCGCACTTTCTACAGTTCTCCTTCTTACGATAATATACGGACTTATAAATGTAATAAAACATGGAACTGAAAAACAAAAATCTGTATTTGCTTTTCTCGCTATCTGGGCATTGGTCCCATCGTTTGGGCTTTTTCTAATGTCACTTTATAAGCCGCTCTTTTTAACACGCTATATTATTTTTGCCAGTGTAGGACTACTGTTACTTGTCGTATACTCTCTGCAGACGATGCGACGACAGTACGCGCTCATTGTGTTTGGTGTACTTATTATCATGACGTTGTACTATCAAAAACTTCAGATTAAACATTATGCAAAAGATAACCTTGCGGCAACAATTGCAGAAATGAAATCTATAGCCAATAAAAATGACGTACTGTATGTGACTGATGTATTGCAGTTTCATGTAGCGCAGTATTATTTTGACAAAGATAAAGTATATATATTTAACAAGTCATACAACGAAATACCACGATATGTAGGAAAAATACTTATTCCAGCTGATCGGACTACCACACAGCTCCCTATTTACCCGGTAAAAGCATTTGTACTCTACGAAGACGGGCATTACGATATACGATCGGGCTACTAAGCTCGGGTTGCTTATTCTAACATCCGGGTATAGAATAAACCCAATACCATTTTAGAATCAATCATTCGTACATTTAACTAATCACGATTTAACTACTGCACCCAAATCAGCGCCTGCAATCTCGACGTATGCTGAAGCTATGGATTTTCTGCAATCTCATGTCACTCATGGCGCGCGACAAGTGTATACCGGTGAAGTCGGACTTAAGAGAACTCGCTACATACTTCATTTGCTTAAGGATCCTCAAAATGAGCTTAAAATAATACATATTGCCGGTACTTCGGGTAAAGGATCTACCGCCTACTTTATAAATGATATCCTTGAATCTCATGGATTTAAAACAGGGCTTAATGTGTCTCCACATATAGTTGATATTCGCGAACGCTTTCAAATCTGTAGAAACTATATATCAAAAAAAATGCTGGTACACTATTTAAGCGAGCTCATCCCCTATTTTGAACAGACCGGAAATACGCCTCTTGGATATCCTACCTATTTTGAGATTTTAACCGTTCTTTCATTTTATATATTTCACAAAAACCATGTAGATTATGCAGTTATAGAAACCGGAATGGGAGGTTTGCTGGACGCTACTAACGTTGTAACAAATAGTAACAAAGTCTCAGTGCTTACAAACATCGGATATGATCACACAAATATTCTGGGCCATACTCTCAAGTCGATCGCAGAAAACAAGGCAGGAATAGTTCAATCGCATAGTACTATCATCGCAGCATGGCCTGAGCCGGAAGTACTGGATGTTTTCAATCGTAAGGCAGCACAATCAAATAGTACCATCGAGTATGTAAAGCCCGATGAACATTATACTGTGGTCAGAAACTCGCCGGAGTCAGTGTACTTTGATGTACATTGGCGAACACTTACTATTAAAGATATTAAACTCAGTACGCCGGCTTTATTTCAGGTACAGAACGCCGCTATAGCCATTGCGACGGTGTATGCCTTAAGTCAAAGAGACGTATTTACTCTAAGCGAGCGGAGTATAAAAAAAGCAATAGCCGCGTTCACGATACCCGCACGAATGGAGTTCTTCCACTCCGGCACAAAAACTATCATAGTTGACGGGGCCCACAATGAACAGAAGATGAAAACTTTTGTAGGAAGTCTGCAACACATATTTCCGGGGGAAACATTTGATCTGCTTATTGCTTTTAAGGCGAGCAAGGATATAACAACACTGGCTTCTCTTATCATTCCACTTGCGCATCGTATCAGCATAACCTCATTTTTCCACCTTGATCCTCAGTTTACGTTTCTCTCAGCCAAACCAAGCGATGTCGCCCGCACGTTTAATCAGTTGGGGTATAACGATATAACGATAGCGGATAAACCCTATGATGCCTTGGTCTCATTGTTGAAAACCAGTAAGAGACGTATCGTTGTAACAGGATCGTTTTACCTGATAGGAGAGTTATATGACAAACTACGCAAATTATCAGTTGATAATACTACATTCATATAATACATTTATCACGAATAACCTGTCTTGCACTGATTATCAGTTTTCACACCATTCATGAAATTTTTAAAACAAGTAGACCCAGAGATTGATAGATTAATTAAGCTCGAAAAAAAACGTCAGGCAGAAACATTGATGATGATCCCTTCCGAGAACATTGCGTCACGCGCGGTAGAAGAAGCAATTGGCTCAGTTTTGGGAAACAAATACGCAGAGGGTTATCCGCAAAAACGATACTACCAGGGACAAAGTATAGTAGACCAGGTAGAAAGTCTCGTTATAGAACGAGCTAAAAAACTATTCGATGTACCCGCGGCAAATGTACAACCTCTTTCAGGCTCACCCGCAAATTTTGCAGTATTCACAGCGCTTCTTCAACCGGGTGATACGCTTATGGGATTATCACTTCAGTCAGGTGGTCATCTCACACACGGAGCTCAGTTGAACGCGAGCAGCAAATACTTTAATTCTGTGCCTTACGAAGTAACCAGGGATGGAATGATCGATTACGTAGCGCTGCGGAAACAGGTAAAACAAGTAAAGCCCAAACTTATAATTGCCGGCACCACTGCTTACGCCCGTTTGCTTGAGTGGGAGAAGTTCGCGGAGATTGCTGACGAGGTTGGTGCTTACTTAATGGCGGATGTGGCACATGTCGCAGGACTTATTGCGGCAAATGCGTACCCTTCACCTGTCCCGTTTGCTCATGTAGTTACCACAACTACCCACAAAACACTTCGTGGACCACGTGGCGCACTCATTCTTACCACTCGTAAAGGTCTTCTCAAAGATCCTCAGATGGCTGAGAAAATAGATAAAGCTATTATCCCGGGTATTCAGGGTGGACCGCATATCAACACCATTGCCGGAATAGGAGTTGCTCTAAAAGAAGCTACTACCAAAAGATATCAGGCGTATGCGAAACAAATTGTAGCCAACGCAAAGGTCTTGGCTGACGAGCTTGCTTCATATGGATTTCATCTTGTGACCGGCGGCACTGATTGCCATCTTGTACTTATTGATCTGAGAAATAAAAACCTGCTGGGAAATACCGTGGCTACAGGCTGTGAAATGGCAAATATAGTTCTCAACAGAAATGCCGTGCCATTTGATACCAACCCTCCCTTTTCACCGTCCGGTATACGCCTGGGGACGCCGGGTATAACAACAAGAGGAATGAAGCAAAAAGACATGAAACAGATAGCTAAATGGATCCATCTCGCAACAGAAGGGCTCATGGCATCTAAGAAAGACTTAGGAATTTCTGACGAGGAAGAACGTAAAAAATCATTCAGACAGCGTATATTTGATAATACAAAGATACTTCACGTACTACAAAAAGAAGTAAAAGCCCTGTGTGCCAAGTATCCCATACCCGATATGTACTAATATGTGCTAGCCTGTAATGATAGCGTAAGATAGCTTAAATAGGATGTATAATATAGCTATGATTTATGGGCTTATATTAGCAGACGTACTTATGGCTGTTCTTTTCGTGTTCAAGTTCAGTCATTTTCCACAGGAGATACCCCTTTTTTACTCCCGGGCATGGGGTGAGGATCAACTTGCTGATTTCTGGTTTATTCTCCTGCTTCCGGCCCTTATGCACTTATTTATGTTTCTGAACATATATTTCTATAACAAATACTTTTTACCTGACCATTTCATTCGAAGGATCATAAATATTCTCAACTGGACTCTTATGTGCGTATTCACCGCAGTATTTTTACGGATTATTATATTTATCACATAATGAACTACTTAGCTTTCATCTGTGCCACACTTGTATCTTTTCTCGCTACAACTCCAACAATCTGGTTTGCTAACAAATTTCACTTGGTGACAGATAAGGACAAGCGCGCCCACCCTGCACACACCCATAACGGCATTATCCCTCGAGCGGGAGGAACGCCTATTTATACAGCGCTCATCATTTCGGTGCTTATTTTTCTACCTGTAAATAAAATAGTCTTTGGCATTCTGTTATCTAGTTTCTTCCTCCTGGTTGTTGGCTTACTTGACGACTACTACGATAACTCTCCTTACCTCAGGTTTATAGCTAACATACTTATATCCGCATTAGTCATATCATTTGGTCTTGGTATACCCTATATATCTAATCCGTTTGGAGGAGTAATTCAGCTCGATCAGTGGAAAATTCCCATAAACATATTCGGACAACATAATATTCTTATAGTGTCTAACATAATTGCTGTACTCTGGCTTACGTGGATTATGAATATGGTCAACTGGAGTAAAGGTGTAGACGGACAACTTCCGGGATTTGTTGCGATCACCGCATTTTTCCTAGGACTCCTCTCACAACGGTTTACCGCGCACGATATAAGCGCACAGACAGTAACTATTCTTTGCTTCATCGTTTCCGGGGCGTTTCTGGGTTTTCTCCCGTTTAATTTCTACCCTCAGAAAATAATGCCCGGATATGGTGGAGGGGCTCTTGCCGGGTTTTTGCTCGGCATACTATCTATACTTTCGTTTGGTAAGGTAGGTACCGCAGTGCTTATTCTTGCCATACCTACAATCGACGCAATCTATACCATAGTACGCAGAATCAAAAACGGCACATCTCCATTCAAAGCAGACTGGGGGCATTTTCATCATAAACTATTAGAAATCAACTGGGGAAAACGACGCATCGCTGTTTTTTACTGGTGTATATCGCTTATGCTGGGAATATCCAGTCTATTTCTCAACGGTATAGAAAAATTTATGGGGTTTGCTACTGTCGCAATCTTTCTCCTCATCTTTATCTATATTATTGAGCAGATGAAAAAAGATAAACTTGGTAAAATACGCTGATTATGAAATACTTCATCAAAACATTTGGATGCCAACAAAATAAGGCCGATTCAGAACGAATCGCGTCTTCTTTTAGTGCCCGAGGATTTACAGAAACCCCTGATATTAATAGGGCAAATTATGTAGTCATAAACACGTGTATGATCCGCAGACAGGCAGAAGATAAAGTGTACGGTATGGTAAAGAATCTGGGACTGATGAAAGAAAAGAAACGAAACAATCAGGAGTATTTTAAAATTATCGTTACTGGATGTATGGTAGGCTTGGCATACCGTGATAAATCGGGCGCCTTCTTTAATAAAATCAGAACAATGATGCCGGAAGTTGATGAATTTATGCCGATTGAAGAAGTAGGCTTTGATAATCAACCTATACGACAGGAATCGGTAAACGCCTGGGTACCTATCTCCAACGGTTGTAACAATTTCTGTACGTTCTGCGTTGTGCCTTTCACACGGGGTCGCGAAATAAGCCGTCCCTTTTATGACATTATCAAAGAATGTAAGGAACTGAAGGACAGGGGTTATGAAAAACTCACCCTTCTGGGACAGAATGTTAATTCGTATGGCGCGGACTTGCTGATGGGCGAAAAAAATATCCAGGTAATGAGAGATATAGACAAAACCTACTTCAAAGATGACGCAGATACGAGCTGGACTCTTCCTGAAGAGTACAAACATCTTAAACCCGTGTTTGTAAAACACCTGGGCAGACAACGTATACCCACACTTTTCCCTCATCTTCTGGAGGAAGTGGCCAAGCTTGGGTTTAAAACGGTAGACTTCTTTTCTTCCAACCCTTGGGACTTTTCTGATGAGCTTATCGAAGTAATAGCCCGAAATCCAAATATTACCCGTACTATTCATCTGCCGGTACAATCAGGGGACAGCACAGTACTGAAACGGATGAATCGATGGTACACTGCAGATGACTATCTGGCACTGGTAACAAAAATGAAACAAAAAATCCCTGGTGTATCTTTTACAACCGATATCATTGTCGGATTTTGCGGTGAAACAGACGAAGAGTTTGAGAATACGGTAAAACTTGCAAAACAAGTTGAGTTCTATAAAGCCTATATCTCGATGTATTCACAGCGACCTATGACTGCCGCGACAAAAGTAATGCAGGACGATGTACCACATCACATAAAGAAACAACGCTGGCAAACACTGGAAAATCTTATCAATCAACCCAATCTGCATCTTATCATGCATCATACTGTCTCCGAAGTTAAAAAATATAGCGATACGGTATAATATAATTACTATGAAACTACTTATTACGGGCGGCGCCGGATTCATCGGCTCAAACTTTGTACACTACTGGCATAAAACCCATCCTGAGGACGACATTATCAATGTAGATAAGCTAACGTACGCAGGTAACATGGAAAATCTAAAAGCTCTCGAAGGAACTCCTCACTACCGTTTTGAGCTGGCTGATATCTGCGACCGCAAAAAGATTGATTCGCTTATGGAAGGTGTAGACACGGTGGTACACTTTGCGGCAGAATCACATGTAGACAGATCAATAATGGACGCGTCACCCTTTATTCAGACAAA
Source organism: Candidatus Parcubacteria bacterium (assembly GCA_039798745.1). Taxonomy (GTDB): domain Bacteria; phylum Patescibacteriota; class Microgenomatia; order UBA1406; family GWC2-37-13; genus JBDKFK01. The sequence continues at coordinate 11,110 of JBDKFK010000028.1, read as the reverse complement.
TATTGTCGGTACCTACACATTACTTGAGTCGGCAGTTGCTCATAAAATAAAAAGATTCCACCATATTTCCACAGATGAAGTATTTGGCGACCTCGAACTTCATACTGAAGAAAAATTTGATGAGAATACTCCCTATAACCCCCATAGTCCCTACTCTGCTTCAAAAGCAGCCTCTGATCATCTGGTAAGGGCATATCATGATACCTACGGGCTTCCTATAACTATCTCAAACTGCTCCAATAACTTTGGTCCCTACATGTTTCCTGAAAAACTTATTCCTCTCACCATAACAAATCTTCTTGAAGGTAAAAAAGTGCCAGTATATGGTGACGGACTCAATGTCCGCGACTGGTTATATGTAGAAGATCACTGTCGCGCGATTGAGATGATTCTTGCCAATGGAAAAGTTGGAGAAACATACGTTGTGGGAGCTGCCCACGAAGATGTAGCCAATATTGATCTTATCAAAATGATACTCAAGATAATGGGAAAAGATGAAAGCTCAATAGAGTATGTAAAAGATAGACCCGGGCACGACCGTCGCTATGCCATAAACTGGACGAAAATTCATAAAGAGCTCGGTTGGAAACCAGCCTATGATCTTGAAGCTGCACTGAAAAATACCGTAGATTGGTACACCAACAACCAGGATTGGTGGAAGCACATAAAGTCGGGCGAGTACCAACATTATTACAAAAAGCAGTATTCTTCATGATGAACGTTGCTATAACAGGATCAACGGGACTTATCGGTAGCCGGCTACTGGAATTATTAGAAACGGACTTTTCCTTTATTCCTCTAAGCTCCTCTGATCTTAATATAACCAATAGAGACGCGGTACGTAATAAATTAGCAGACCTTCCTTATGATACATTCCTTCATCTTGCGGGCTATACAAATGTTAACGAAGCCGAAAAAGATCATGATAAAGTCTATGCATTAAATGTAAAAGCGACCTCAAATCTGTATGAGATAGTTACAGAACAGAGGAAAAAATTTATATATATATCAACTGACTATGTGTTTGATGGTGCTCATCCTCCGTATTATGAAGATAGTAAACCCAATCCGATAGGATACTACGGACAGACAAAATATGAAGGAGAAATGATAGTGAAAGATTCGGCGATGATCATACGACCATCGTTCCCCTATCGTAAAGAGTTTGCAAAGAAGAAAGATTTTATGAGAACGATAAAGACACTCCTGGAGGAAAAAAAACAACTCAAGATGGTTACGGATTCCCTTATAACTCCAACATTCATTGATGATTTTGCCTATGCTCTCAAACATCTTATGAATAATTTTTCACCTGAAATATTTCATATAGTAGGCGCTTCCAGTATGTCGCCCTATGATGCCGGCAAACTGATTGCGCGTACCTATGGCCTTGATGAAGCCCTTATAGAACCAACAACATATGCTGATTATTTTAAAGGAAAAGCATTACCGCCGCAGTATTCTGAAATAAAAAGTAACAAAAATATATTTTATAAGATGTCAGCTTTTGAAGAGGGACTCAAAAAAATAATGTAGGGACACCGAGCATACGCTCAATGTCCCTACCTCCATCAACTCAGACGATATAGTATGAATGCGGAAAGCATTATTCCGTATTAACTATATAATCTAGTCGTTTGCACATACGTTCGTTTCATGAAGCCGTCCTTCTCCCAGCCACATATAGTAGTGTGGAATAAAGAACCGGCAGACAACGGGTATGCGACGTACCGCGATAACCATAAGCCCGATGCTGGCAGCAAGAGCCGCCGGCCAGAATGGGACAACAGCGTACACAATGAGTGTGATCACGGTGATTGCGTGTCCCCATCTTGCTATCGTATAGGGCCCCCAATCTATAAAGACACCTGGCATGAGTCGTTCAAAACGGTTTGGGACCCCAAACCTGGCGCCATCGATTTCCGTCATGCAGAGACCCCAGGTCATACTGCAGAGACCGATGAAGAAAAGCGCCCCACCCAGTATGTTGATTACCGGGTCAGGATAGGTCAATGCGAGTGCTACTTCGATAGTAAGCGCAAAAGCTCCTATCAGGAAAAGCACCCATGGCCACAGCTCATGCTCACGGGTCCGTTGAATCAAGTCTCTCATAAGACACCTCCTTAGGTTATATGCGACCGGCTTCGCGCATCACGTTGTCGCCGATCTTCGTAATGGTGCGAAAATCGAGTCCTTTGTCACCCGCCATCTCCAGAAGTTCATGTAGACATTCAAAAATGTAGTCGATGATGAACTCCATTGTGAGAAGTCGGAAGCCTCGATCAGCCAGTAGAACAATAAGTTGCGTAAACGACCGCCACTGGCCGTAGGAACTACCGACTTGCAGCTCGATCGGGTTCAGATTCGGTGCCGAAGGCAGAGAAATCATGAACGAGCCAAAGGAGCTGACCTGTGGAGCATTCGGAATATCGATCCTGCCGCTATCAAACTGCGGCTTTACGACCTCTGCTAGCCAGAATAGATTCTCGTCAGAGATCACCTTCATCCGAAACTCCAGCTGCATCATGAGGGTCTGCCACATGCGCAGGCTCAGATAGTAGCCGACGAAAAAATCCAAGGTATAGGCAAAGTCGAAAACCCGGGTCTGCCAGAGTGCGGTGTGAACAGAGTCCAACACCATAGCATAGGCAACAGTTGGTGGTTGCCATACTTCATCACTCATTGCCACGATCTGCGACCGGTTCTGCGAAATCGTGGCAGCCGGCACACGGTTACTCCGACGTAACAGACAGGCTGTCCGCATGGTGGGCAGATAGATAATCCTTCTGCCTGACTCCAAAATAAGCTCAAACACCGGCGGTCCTGACTCTCCTGGATGTACGGGTGTGACTGATGGATAGACTACCGAAGCGCCCCGAAGCTCATCAGGGTTCATAGTACCTCCTATAAAACAAAGCTCTCCAGGTGGAGACTAGAGGGTGCCCTTTGAGGAAAAGGGACTTGGAATGCCGTTCTCACATTGTGAATGTACGGTGCGCCATATTATAACAAATATGACAAGAGTCCAGCTCTCTTGATAAATGCTGACTGGCTTCAACTACTTGTTTTTTACGCGTTCATGATTTATCATAAGAGCTTATGACAATCACATTTATAGGCCATGGTTATGTAGGTTTAGTGACTGCTTGCATCTTCGCCGACTTTGGTAATGATGTCTGGGTTGTAGGACATACCCCCGCAAAAATAGACCGTCTTAAAAGTGGCGATCCCATTATTTATGAACCGGGTCTTAAAGAGCTTCTGGAAAAAAATCTTAAAGCAAACAGAATACACTTCACTCTTGATTTCAAAGAAGCTGTATCTGTTTCGGATATAGTATTCATAACCGTAGGTACACCACCTATGGCCACCGGCGAAGCCGACCTCTCGGCAGTCTTTAAAGTAGCAGAAAATATCGGAAAAAATCTTAAAGATGGATTTACCGTTGTTTCATGCAAAAGTACCGTACCTGTTGGAACTAATAAGAAAGTATACGAAATACTCAATAAAGAAAAATCTGCTGGTGCTACGGTAGCGGTCGCATCATGTCCCGAATTTTTACGTGAGGGAACAGGACTCTACGACACACTCAATCCTGACCGCGTTGTCATTGGTACTGAGTCTGAAGAGGCCGTAGAACTACTCATAAACCTTCATAAACCACTAAACGGTAAACGCATAATAACAGATCTTGCATCAGCCGAATTGATTAAATATACAGCAAATGCAATGCTCGCGACTAAAATTTCTTTTGCCAATCTTATTTCGTTTTACTGTGAACATACAGGAGCAGATGTGGAAACCGTCCTTGATGCGGTCGGACTGGATAAAAGAATTGGCCGTATATTTCTCTATCCTGGTGTAGGATATGGCGGTTCATGTTTACCAAAAGATGTAAAAGCTATCCTGAATACAGGCAAAAATTATGGCTTCGATGTGGCATATCTGGAAGCAGTTGAAAGTGTCAATAAAGCCGCGCGGGAAAACCTGCTGCAGAAAATCCTTGCAAACTCCAAAGGCAAAAAACTTGCAATCTGGGGACTTAGTTTTAAACCGGACACTGATGATATTCGCGAAGCACCATCTACATATATACTCGATGCACTCCTGAAAGAAGGCTTTGAATTATCAGTATATGACCCTGCGGCAATGGAGAACATCAAAAAAATATACGGAGATAAACTCAGTTTTCATAGCAATCCTTATGACGCTGTCAAAGACGCCAACGGACTTTGTATCCTAACCGAGTGGAATGAATTCAAACAAGCGGATTTGAAAAAAGTTAAATCGCTGTTGAAGGATACCATTGTTTTTGATGGACGCAATATTTATACTCTCGATCAGATGAAAAAACTTGGCTTCCATTATATTTCCACAGGCCGTCAGCCAGTTGTTTGACGTTTATGAAGATTTTAATTACGGGAGGGGCAGGATTTATTGGCTCTCACTTAAGCCACTTCCACATTGACAAAGGTGATACCGTTTATATCATAGACAATCTTATTACGGGATCAAAGGATAACATACAAGACCTCCTTCATAAATCTTCGTTTCATTTTGTGGAAGAGGATGTCACTACGATAGATTTCTCAGTATTCCCTACCTTTGATATTGTCTATCATCTGGCCTCTCCTGCTTCACCTATACAGTATAAAAAATATCCTATCGTAACTCTCATGACGAATGGGTATGGCACATTCCGTTTACTGGAATTTGTCCAGCGGAGTGAAAGTAAAGCTTTTGTAATGGCATCAACTTCAGAGGTTTATGGAGATCCTCTTGTGCATCCTCAGGTAGAAGAGTATTTCGGGAATGTTAATTCTGTCGGACCACGCGCGTGTTATGATGAGGGAAAACGCTATGCCGAAGCCATGACAATGACATTTTTTCGATCGTACGGCATAAATACCCGCATCGCCAGAATTTTTAATACATACGGTCCAAATATGGAAAAAAACGACGGACGAGTTGTATCTAACTTTATTATGCAGTCGCTTACGGGAAAACCTATTACCATTTATGGTGATGGAAAACAGACACGATCATTCTGTTATGTTTCCGATTTAGTTAGGGGACTTAACCTACTTGCTACCACACCGGCTATTGAAGGATCTATAATTAACTTAGGAAATCCAGATGAACGCAGTATGACAGAATTGGCTAGTATAATAAAAGACATGACAGGGTCTGAGTCGGTGATCAAGTACGAAGCCATCGACGCGGATGATCCGAGAAAACGAAAACCTGACATAACAAAAGCAAAAAAAATGCTCGACTGGAATCCAAAGATTTCTCTGGATTTGGGACTTGATCAGACAATTTCATATTTCAGAAAAAAGTTTATATGAGAAACGCAACAATTGTAATCCCGACATATAATGAGGCCGGTAATATAGAAGCGGTTGTAGAAGGTATTTACAAAACCGCAGCGAAAGTGCATAACTGGGAAATTCATATCCTTGTAGTTGATAGCAACTCTGAAGACAAAACGGGCGATAAAGTAAGAGCACTGCAGAAAAAACACCACACTCTCCACTTACTTGAAACAGAAAAAGAGGGTCTGGGAAAAGCATATATTGCAGGATTTCAGTACGCGATAAGTAAGTTAAATGCGTATCTCATTTTTGAGATGGATGCCGATCTTCAACATGATGTGAACCAGTTTACCGAGTTTTTAACTGAGATAGAGAATGGCGCCGACTTTGTTATTGGTTCCAGATATATTAAAGGTGGAGAGATTCCTAAAGAATGGGGTCTGCATCGCAAGCTTTTTTCTTTGCTGGGTAATATAGTAATACGCGCGGGATTTATGAAACTTAGCATAAGGGACTGGACTGATGGATATAGGGCGGTCAAAACATGGGTCATAAAAGATTCTATGTCACACATAAAAAACTACTCAGGTTATGTGTTCCAGATTGCTCTGCTGGATTATGCGGTTAAACATAAAGCACGAATTGTCGAAATCCCGACAAGGTTTGGAGAACGCGGTTATGGGACATCTAAAATTAACGCAATTCAGTATATTGCACACATTTTATTGTATATTCTGCTTAATTCGTCTTTTATAAAATTTGTTGCCGTCGGAGGTCTGGGGTTTGTCTTAGATTTCGGTATCTCCTATCTTCTTATAGAAAGACTTAGTACCTCAATTGTTTTTGCTACAGTGATAAGTACAGAAACAGCAATTGTTTCAAACTTCCTATTGAACAACTACTGGAGCTTTGCTCACAAAAAACTTGAGCATAATACTAGTAAACTTATACAAAATTTTCTAAAGTTCAACTTTGTTTCGGCCGGTTCAATAGTAATACAGTCTGTAGGCTTGATTCTTCTTACTAAAGTATGGGGTGAACAATGGTGGTTTATCTACAAATTCTTTATAATACTCTTTGTGATAATACCCTACTCATACGTTCTCTACAACAAAGTAATCTGGAAGGATAAAGGATAAACGATTTACTCGCTTTTCTTGGAGAACTCTGAAGATACCCATCCTTGCTTTCCTGCTTCGTATTCTATTTTATACCAGGTTCCCTTTTCTTCGAGAAGATCAAAGGTTTGTCCTGGCTTTACTCGTGCAGACTCCGATGCTGTGATCGCGGCATCTTCGCGGACTCGCAAAAAGCCAAGAGGAGTTTCGCCAATGGTTACTTTTTTCTTAGAAAGAGCCGCGCTAGGCGACGCTTCGGGTTTACCCGCCGTAGCTTCAGCGGAGGACGGTTTCTGCTGCGCCTGATCAATAGCCAGCTTAAAGGAAGCACTTACACGATAACCCGTATCTACATTTACTTTTTGTGTTCTTCTAAAAAAGCCTGGCATGAATACAGATAGTTCGTGATCTCCTTTTATTACATCTGAAAGTATAAGAGGCGCTACGCCCTTTTCATCGTTATCAAGATATACGATAGCTCCGTTGGGGTCTGTTTCGACATAAATTTCACCTGCATCTGGTGTAGTTGGCTTACGATCCATTTTGGATACGGTAAATATTTCACCGGCTGAAGATAAATCAGTACCGCCCAGTTCACGATTAATATAACTTAACGCATTCTTATTTACTTTTACCTTTCCCTGCCAGGATGCGGTCGCGGTAGCGTCTCCCTCAGGAATTAGTTTAACCATGTACTCACCTACTTTAAATTGGTTCTCCCAGGGGGTCTTGCCTACTGCGACATTATCAATAAAAACACCTGCGGATGGTGAGGAGATTATCTTTAGTCTACCTGCCGCGTTCTGCGAATCCATTATAAAATAGCGGACCGCGATGAACCCGACAAATATCAATACCAGGACGAGGAAAATAAGCAATTTCTTTTTCATATAGCTTTTTCTTATTCTAGAATAATAGTATATAGTAATGCAACTATTACCAATATCCTATTATAACCCGCTTCTTGCCAATTTACCCGGGTAAATCATATCTCCCATTTCCCTATCTTAAATCCTGCCAGGAACGCGCCTGCTGTTCCTACTCCAACGATTACCTTAAAAGCCTTTGTTGTAAAGATCATGGGATTGTCGATTACAAGAGACAGTACAAAAGCCTTGGATATCATCGCGATTGGCATCATTGCAAATCCTACAATGAAACCACCTATAAAAAATAGCATATATGAAGATAGCTTTACAGAAGTTTTGGATTTAAATGGTACCTTAAGCAACATGCCGCCCGTACCCAGAAGAAGACCGAATAATATATTTAATAAGATTTGTGACATTAATTGTATTCACCCCCTTTATTACAAATTTCTTACAGTACTCTTACAGTCTACACATTCATTTTCTTAATTTCAAGCTGTTATTATGCTCCAATCGCTTATTGTGACGGTGGACAATTATTTACCTGATATATATTGAATTGTAAGAAATTGTGAGGCTTCTATGGTATGATTAGTTTCATTACCTGAAACACTTTTCTCTCTATATGATAAAAGAACAGCTCAAACAACTAGTTGCCAGCGCTCTTACCAAACTCAAGATAACCGAACCTGACATTGTAGTAGAATATCCGCTTCATTCGGAGTTTGGGGACTATGCAACAAACATCGCACTCAAGTTATCAAAAACTCTTAAAAAGAATCCTATAACACTAGCCGAAGAAATCGTAGCAGCTATTCCGTCCTCTCCCCTTATTGCCCACATGGAGGTAGCTACGCCGGGATTTATAAACTTTACCATACATACGTCTACGCTTATTCACTATCTTGACGAAGTAAAGCTAAAGAATACACAGTTCGGACATACTGACACTCTTCAAAAGAAAAAAGTTATGATCGAGTATACAGACCCCAATCCTTTTAAGGAGTTTCATATAGGGCATCTCTATAGCAATATTGTTGGTGAATCTCTTGCCCGACTCTATGAAGCAATAGGCGCTCATGTAGAACGGGCATGTTATCAGGGTGATGTTGGGTTACATGTTGCAAAATCACTTTGGGGAATGAATCATTTTATGAAAGAGGAGAGCGTAGATGTTGCTCACTTAGAAGCACTTCCGTTGGAAGAGCGGGTAAAATTTATGGGCAGGGCATATGCATATGGTGCGAAAATGTATGAAGAAAACGATGATGCCAAGCATGCAATGCATGAGCTCAATAAAAAAATATATGAACACGATGCCAGTATATATGATCTGTATAAAACAGGACGCACATGGAGTCTTGAATATTTTAACACTATCTACAAAAAACTCGGGACAACATTCAACCATCATTTTTTTGAAAGTGAAGTAGGTAACGAAGGCATAAAGTATGTAAAAGAAAATCTTAAAAAAGGCATCTTCAAAGAAAGTAAAGGAGCAATAATATTTGAAGGTGAGCAGTACGGTTTACACACCCGTGTATTCATCAACTCTCTCGGACTGCCTACATATGAGGCAAAAGATTTGGCGTTGGCACCAACTAAATATAATACGTTTGCGTATGATGTATCGATCATTGTTACCGGCAATGAAATTAATGATTATTTCAAAGTGGTGCTCAAAGCATTGGAGTTGATAAATCCACTTCTTCGCGCAAAAACAGTACATCTATCTCACGGAATGGTTCGTCTCCCCGAAGGAAAAATGTCAAGCCGCAGCGGCAATATAATAACCGGTGAATGGCTTATTGGCGAAGCTACTGAAAAGGCGAGGGACATTATCAAAAAGACAACAAAGACTCAACTATCTAGTAATGGAAAAGAACATGATCACGAACAACATGTTCTCGCGGAAAAAGTAGCACTTGCTGCGATCCGGTATGCGTTACTTAAGAACACCATCGGCAAAAACGTAGAGTTTGATTTTAATGAATCTATCTCGTTTGACGGAAACTCAGGTCCATACCTTCAGTATACCTATGTGCGGTGCATGTCGGTACTCCAGAAACAGATATCTCCTGAAACTAAGATGAGCACATATGCGCCAAACGAAGAGGAAATTGCGCTTCTCAGATATATACCCAAATTTCAAGAAATCATATTGGCTGCGGCGCTCAATAAAGCACCTAATCTCATAAGTACCTTTCTATTTGAGTTCGCTGCACTGTTTAATCTCTTCTATCAGAAACACTCAATTCTCAATACCTCAGACGAGACGAAAACATTCCGGCTCAAACTGACTGCTGCGGTAGCTCAGATATTGAAGAATGGTCTATATCTGCTCGGTATTGAGACCGTAGAGAAAATGTAAATTAACTCATAACCTATGGCATTATTTATCTGCTCCAACTGCGGGTATGGCTCCGCTTCCTGGCTAGGAAAATGTCCTGACTGCGGTCAGTGGAAGACGTTTACCGAACAGCGAGGTATGGGTAGTGATTCGGGTAAACAAAAGGAGACGGTAAAAAAAATAACGATAACTCCTCTCTCCAAAGTTCAGACCACAAAGAAAGAGCGCAAATCTACGGGTATCTATGAGCTTGATAGAGTTCTTGGTGGAGGACTCATCTCGGGCGCCGTAATACTACTTACCGGCGAGCCGGGAGTAGGTAAATCGACACTTCTTCTGCAGTCACTTCATAAGATGAGAACACTGTATATTTCCGGTGAAGAAGCGCCTGAACAAGTACGTGATCGCGCCGAGCGACTTGGCGTTAGTCTGCAGCATTTTTATTTTTCAGACGATTTGCAGGTTGAGGGGATTGTTGAGGGCTTTAACGAAATGAAAGACCAGATTGATGTTCTTGTTATCGACTCAGTTCAAACCATTTACTCCAAAGATATCGAGGGACAACCCGGGAGTGTAAGTCAGCTACGTGAAGCTTCCAGTCAGATAGTTATTGCAGCAAAGAAAAACCGGATTCCTGTAATTATGGTCGGACATATTACAAAGGAAGGTGATATAGCAGGGCCGAAAACACTTGAACATATGGTGGACACTGTGCTTACCTTTGAAGGTGAACGAATTTCTCATTTTCGTATTCTAAGAGCAACAAAGAACCGATTTGGCTCCACCGATGAAATTGGTATCTTCGCGATGGAAAAAGAGGGGCTCGCAGAAGTCAATAACCCGACAGCATTTTTGGAAGAGGACGAAACTCCGGCCAATGTGCCGGGCAAGGCGGTTGTGGGAATAACAGAAGGTAAACGCCCTTTGTTCTTTGAAGTTCAGACTCTCGCCTCACCTACTGTGCTTGCGATGCCTCGAAGAGTGGTGAAGGGTGTAGATTACAACAAAGTGCTGCTTCTTCTTGCGGTAATAAGGAAACATGTGAACATTTCGCTCGATAAGTACGACATATATGTGAATGTTGTAGGAGGAGTGAATGTAAAATCAACAGCAGCAGATCTTGGTATCGTTGCCGCACTTATTTCTTCACTCAAAAATATGGCTTTGCCTAAAGGGGCTTTATTTATTGGCGAGGTAGGACTCCTGGGAGAGATACGAAAAGTATTTTCTGAGGATAAGATAGTCGCCGAAGCAAAACGCATGAACTTTAAATCTGTATATTACAGTAAAACAATGAAGTCGATCAAAGAAATAAGCAGGTTATTTACTCAAGAATAAGCGATTTGGTTATTACTGTCTTTTTACCATTAGCTCCTATTACTTCAATTACCACATTATTCTTTCCTCTTTTTAGGGGATAGGAGTATTCAAAAGTACCGTCTTTATTTTGGTATACAT
>JBDKFK010000027.1:0-21004 GCA_039798745.1 Candidatus Parcubacteria bacterium | reverse complement strand
CACGTACGCCAACCAGAACACCAACACGAGTCGGGACTGCTACACGTACTCCCACTCGTACACCGACCCGCACTCCGACGATAGCCGGAGGTACTGCAACACGAACGCCAACGAGGACACCAACAAGAACTCCTACGAGAACACCGACCAGAACGCCCACATCAAATGGATCACCGACCAGAACTCCAACCAGAACCCCCACACGTACCCCGACACGGACACCCACAGCAGGAGGACCAACGAATACGCCCACACGCACACCTACTCGGACACCCACGAGAACACCAACGCCGACTATCACACCGGGAGGCGTAAGTCATCTTGCCTGTCAGGCAGCAAGCTGTGTTGCGGTTGCAGGAGCAGGAGCGAATACGTGTAGTACTGCGGGAGCATGTGTACAAAATGAGGTAGGAGCACCCCCTGCGGGAGCATGCGGACCGTTTAGCGCGAATATTACGTGCACGTGTTCAAATGAGTGCTGTCCGTCAACGTGTGCAAGTGGGGTAGCATGTGGAGACACGCAGACGGTGAATAGCTGTAACTCACAGACACCTCAGCAGGCACCTACGGTGTCATCTATCAGACAACCGGATGGAGGGGTAACGATTCAGACGAGATATGTAACGGTGAACTGGAGTTTTGGATCGGGGAACAATACCTGTGGAAGTCCGTGGGGATTTAACTGTCCGCAGGACGGCGGAGACAACCGGAGATTCCACCTCGTGATTGCAGATAATGCGGGATTTAGTAATCCTATCGTAGACGCAAATAATATTGTGAGAACTGCCACGAGTTACACCACTTCGGCAAGTGATGGCGCGTTAACGGCAAACACAACATATTATGTTCGGGTCTGTGCTGCTAACTATCAGGAAACCTGTTCACCTACCGCAACCTTTACGAAAACAGCATATCCGAGTGGCACAGTAAGTGGGAATGTCGGAGAGTATGATCCATCATCCGGTACACCATATTCAAATGGTGGAGCAACAGGAAACACCTCTACCGACATCACATTTACACCCCCTGACACGAATGGCGTAACCGTAACGTGTACCTTAATAACAACGGGCAGCAACCCGGTTATTATTACCGGATATACATGTACGGTGACTCTGGATAACGTAAATGGCGATCCTGACCCCACACAGGACTTTACGTTAGCTGCCGTACGCTACAATTCGCAGCTGTACAATGGATTGTGTATACAGGCGGGGGCTACATGTCTGAACCCCGTAACGATATCTCTGGACCTTGATAGTAATGGAGGGACAACGGTCAATGCTACTCAGAACTCATATTTCTCGATTGCGCAGGGATCGAGTTACTTTAAGTTAAAGAATGTAATTTATCAGACGAAAAGTGAGATCAACTCACCGTTTCCGGTATCAGCATTGCCGTATGACACCGATGACACAGATGGATCGTACCTCATTATTGGTGACTCAGCAGCAGCGTATGGATCGGTAGGATCAGCGTTGTCCTCGGAAAGTCTCGTCTTAGGAAATGGACAGGTCTCTCGCAAAAGCTGGAGCAACGGTACATACAACGCGGGATTATCTTTATCGGCCACAAGATACATTGATTACATCAGATCACGAAAAGAGTATCAGACCATAAATAGTCTGGCGAACCTGTCGAGTGAGAAAGTAAACGTATGGAGTGGAGACCTCACCATAGACAGTGGAAACATTACAAGCTTTGACAACAAAAACGTAATACTTGTAGTGACCGGAACGCTCTCGTTCAATACAGCGACGTACAATCCGACAAACGGGAGTACGGCATTTGTGGCAAAGACAATCAATATGTACAAGGACACCACATTTGTGAGTGAGGCACGGGGTATATTCCTGGCAGACACCATTAATTTAGGAACAAGTACCGAACCGTTGAAAGTAACGGGGAACATGTCCTCAACGGCAAATGCCATAGCGACCGGCACACGACGACGTGATGATGGACGCAAACCATCCCTGTTTGTAGTCTTTGATCCACAGGTATATATGGAGCTGTTACCCTATTTCTCTACCGTTACCTATGAGTGGAAAGAAGTGCGTTAAAATTTTTCGGAGTGAATATATTCCTTGCTTATACCTTTACTGAGAAGATACTGTTTCAGTGACTCAACTGTTTCTCGGCCGCTGCAGATATAATAATCATAGATAGCTTCGTTACTCTTCGCGTATAGTGTATTTTCCCACACCGCAGTTATTCTTCCCCGGGCAAAGTATTTTAAGTCCGGCATATTTGCTTCGCGAGTGAGGCAGATATGAAATTTAAAGTTGGGATGGTCAGCTGCCATTTGTGTAAGAATTTCGTAGTAGTACACATCTTTCAGCGTAGAAAAACCCCAGTACAGATGAATAGTTCCGGGGAAGTTATTTTTAAATAGGTCATGAATCATACTGTGCATAGGAGCATAGCCTGTGCCAGTGGCGAAAAAAACCATATCATGGGGGGTATTTTTGAGGGTGAAAATACCCGCGGGTCCCTGAAATAGTACTGTATCCTTTTCTGTTATGTTGAGCAGATACTGTGACGCTACCCCGTTGGGAAAGACCTGGACGATAAGGTCGAATGTGCTTGGTTCGTATGCGGCTGATACTATTGAGTACAGTCTTCTGGCTGTATCTGCGCCGGCCTGAGGAACGTGGAGTATCAGATACTGTCCCGCGACAAACTGAAGGGGTTCCAGAGGGTCGGCAGCAAACGTAAAGATATATACATCATCTGTTAGCTGTTTTTTTGACAGTAAATGTGTATGGTACGTACTGATCATAGGGGTTAGTATATCACAAACGGGCTCGTTGAGAGATTTCAGCTTCTACAAACTCACGTGGACGTCCATATTTGAGGCGGGAAAGTTGGATAATCGCCCGGGCTATTTTTTCATTAGCTTCAGCTTTCAGCTTACTCATATCTTTTGTCATATCTATTGAGAACGGGGCGACAGGTTCGTTGTTAACTATGGTTTTCATATACGCGTGAAAACGTTCCTGGTTTATGATGTCTGATTCGCCAAAAACAGGTTGAAACTCACGTTGTAGAAAATTAGCGTCGGTAACGCCTACACGCAGACAGGCGATGGTTCCGACATTGCCGAATATAGCATTTTTCACTCCTTCTTCCATCTGTCCAATAAACTGGTTGGCTACGGTAAGAGCTAGTTTATACTTTCTTGCCTCAGATAAAATGACTTCAAAATCTGGGGTAGCAAAATTCTGGAACTCGTCCACATAGAGGAAAAATTCTTTGCGCTGATCTTGCGGAACATCAACACGGCTCATAGCGGCAGAGAGGATTTTGGGTACTATGAGCAGTCCAAGGAATGTAGAGTTTTCTTCGCCCAGTTTTCCTTTTGATAAATTCACGAGAAGAATCTTCTGCTCGTCCATTACTTTTCGGAAATCAAAAGCGCTTTTGGACTGTCCAATAATATTGCGCATCATACGATTTGTTACAAATCGGCCGAATTTTGAAACGATATAATCGAGCGTTTCTGATTTATGAAAGTCTGAAGTCTGAGCAATCTGATCGGTCCAGTACCGACGAATAATAGGATCCTGCACCTTTGGAAGTATCTCCTGAACAAATTTTGAGTCCTGCAGAATTCTCATGATCTCAATGAATGTAGAACCCTCTTCATACATTACGGTAAGCATCGCGTTACGGACAGCATGCTCAAACCGCGGACCTATAATACCCGTTCTCTGTGGATCATAGAGCTTGTACATAAGATTGATGATCGCGCCTGTTATAAAATGCTTTTGATCCTCAGTCTGCGCTTCCAGGAGGTTGAGACCCATGGGGCGCTCAACATCGGAAGGGTCAAAGTAAATCACATCCTCAGCGCGGTTGGGTGGCACATATCTGAGGACGTCGTCAATGAGATCTCCGTGAGGGTCTATAACACAGACGCCTTTACCTGATTTAACGTCCTGTTTTATCATCTCAATAAGAAGCTCAGATTTACCCGTGCCGGTCTTACCAATAATATATGTGTGACGCATACGGTCTTTTTCGCTAATATGTACGGGTCTGCGAATACCCCGATAATAGCCGAAGCCCATAAGTGTTCCACCACTCTGAGGCACATCTGTGGAGACAGGTGCGGTTTTTGCTTTGAGCCATACTATATTCGGTGTTTCGACTGTTTTGTTGGGAAAATGAAATATAGTTGCTAGTTCGTCAGAGGAAAAAATATTGACTGTCTTGAAAAATGGAGGTTCGAATACAGGGAAAAATTTATATATAAAATTTGTCATAAATCCACCCTTTACCAAAATACGCCCTTTTTTGAGACTGTTGGAATCGGATGCAAACTGGGAGAACGAGGACAGTATATTGCGTAGATGAGCGTTGGCCATTTCGGGTCTTCGTGCCGAAACGACACAGCGGATCATTGTCTCAAATCCTGTTTTAGAACATTTGTCATCTACTCGCTCAAGCATTTTAGCGTCTGATTTAAAGGTTGCTTTGTCAGGGGTAGCTTCGTTTTTTTTGACAGATGCAACATATGATTTGCCCAAGCGTTTCCATTTTGAGTCAGCCGCACGTATAAGAATCTGAATCATCGCACCTTCACCATCGTCCATCTTAGATAGACTTGAGCTGATATTGGCGAGAGGATCGGTAGGCAGATCCTTAAATCCCTTGAGAGGCATATAAGAAGCTTCTTTCTGAACAAGAAACCCATAGGAAACGCTGCCGCTTTCATTAAAGATATTCGGTTCGTCTACTTTCTGAATATCGGCAGAAGGATAATATCCATAAATTGTTTTTTCTATTAAATCGACTATCCGCGCGGGAGCCGAGACGTAGAACCGTATCTCGCCTTTCCGGCCTACAAGCTCGAAAGCGAGGACATCATCCAGATCAAGGAATGAAAGCCACCCCACTTTCTTTAGTGATGCAAACGAAGCAAACATCTGTTCAGCGGCATCAATTTTGATTTCATTATCTTTAGGCATTTTCACCTCAAGCGTAATCATCTCCAGCGAAATCTGCTCGCGTTTTTTGAGACGTGAATAAAGGACAAGAAAATATATAAAGACAGAGGTGATTATGATGGCCACGAGAACAGCGGCAAAAGAAAGAGCGACGGTAACCATGAGATCAGAAAGCACGGTAAAATCCATATCAAAATTATATACTAACTGAGCGTTAGTTGTAGCGTATTATGCGCCCGCGAGGAATGATGTTATTCTTTTAATAAACTGATCCGGGTCATACTCACTTTTGGTGATATATCCATCAGCCATCTTTACTGCTTCATTAAATTCATTGTCAGGTTCTACATTGGTCATAAGCACGAGTTTCCGGTATTTTTTTAAATCTGGCTCCGTTTGCATACGTTTGAGTATCTCATAGCCATTTATTTTAGGAAGCATCATATCCAGAAGAACAAGATCCCAGTGCCGTTCTGGCAGTTTTTGAAGTGCCTCCTCGCCGTCACGGGCAGGAGTTACACTAAACGTATCTGAAGCAAGGCATTCCATATACATTTCACGCAGGAGCTGGTCATCTTCGATAAGCAGGATTGATTGAGTATTCATAGCGGTATGAGTAATTATACGCCAATACGATCAAAAAAAACACCCCGCCGAGCGGGGTGTTTTTTACTCTTAACACGTGTGTCTTAACGAGTGACCGAGATTGTTTCGCCGAGTTCGGCAGCAGGTGCAGCGATAGAGATTCTGTTATCACTGGCTCCTTGAACTACGGTATAGTTTGTGTCGTATGCTGCGGCACAATCGGTTACTGGGGCTCCGTTATTTGTCAGAGGATCAACGGGAAGCGCCGCGATATATTCAGGTACAAGGGTTGCGCAGAGATCTACCTGACCGTTAGCTGTGTCGTCTCCTATGACAGCTGCGGTTGCGGTGATACCTCCGGGAAGAGCCCCTTTATTATCAGCCTGATACTGATTAATAGCATTGAGAATTGCGTTTACATCACTTCTTCTTTTTGTATTATTTGATTGCTGGAATTGTTTGGTCGGATTAATAGCGACAAGTGTGATCGCCAGCAAGATTGCAAGAATACCGATAACAACGAGAAGTTCGATGAGTGTAAACCCTCTCTGGAAAATTGATTTTTTTTTCATACAGTTTGTACAAATTGCTAATAATTAGTCCCCACTAATAAAGAGATTATATAAATTTCAGATGTTTGTCAAGAGCTTTCTGCTAATGTGCAAAGCATATAATTAGACTATAAAAACAATCTAATTATTTCTTAGAAATAGAGTCTCATTTATAAGTTACGATATCGTTAGATATAGAATTTTACAACATACATAAGCAACAAAAATCCGGCAACTATTACAAACACAGCGCCGAACTTTATTATCATGCTGTCTGTGGCTTCGGCCGATGAAGGACGTCGGACAGTTTTTGCTTTAGACTTGGTAGCCTTTTTTTTCATAGCACTAAAATAACTAATAAATGAGGACTATTATTAGAATAAGGAAGTTTTAAGGTGTTGTCAAGTGATATAGTTTGAGTATTCCCGTTATGGTTTACCGATAGTTAAAATAATATCAAACTGTGTTTCAGTTGTTTCCTGTACTGACAGGTCGCCAAGCGTTTGTTTGAGGTTGTTAATGATAATGACACGCGTTTCCGGGGGCATCTTGTTTGAGAAAACAATCAGCGATTTTGTCGAGAGGGTACCTATATTATTTACCAGAATATTCTTGAATCCCATGTTTTGCATGGTTTGTCTGACCGTTTCGCCGGCAGCTATTGGTCCCGCTCCGTTGAGAACCTGTACTTTGTATTGGTCAAGCTTGAGTGTGGCAGAATCTGTCGCAGTTAAGGTGGGTATGAGAGTAGGCGTGAGGGTTGGCATGATAAAAGCCGTTGGAGTTACGGTCGCATTTATAGGTTGCTGGGGGATTCTTTGCATCCACAAAAGAAATCCCAGTACCCCAATCAGAACGGCAAAGACAGCAAGCAAAATAGGCACAGTTGTTTTGCTATGTTTACTTGGCGTGTTGTTATATTTGAAGTAACTTTCATCAGTTGGTTCATCCTGATCTGACATGTCAAGCTGCTTAAGTTCATCAAATTTACGCATAGCATACTGTACTATGTCATTATCAAGTGTGGTTTTACTAGCATATGGTTTATCGAGCGCGGTCATGGGCATAATGCTAAGAACGTACCAGCTATTTGCTTTGAAAAATCGTTTAAACGCGTTAAGAAGTTCATTGTTAGTTGCGATGGCGGAAGAGAGGCCGTCAATTGTATATATTTTAGATGCAACGTCATCAAACGGGACGGCGTCATTAAACTCTTGTATAAGTTCCGCACGCGCTATTGATCCCTGTTCCATGATTTTCTTTTCAAAGATGACCTGAGGTGAAAGAATAATAAGCGCTTCATGCGGCAGAATATGATTTTCATCCAAAAATGTTTTCATGAAGATATCGAATGAGTCGTAGTCCATCAACTCAATATCTGAAACGGCGTTTGTAGGAAACGGTACCGTAACGATACGTCCCAGTTTTGGGGTATACAAACCGACTGATGATTTGTCGATATAAACTATAGCTCTATCTTTTGGCATGGGTGTCATATTACGGTGCTTCCTTCCATGATGAAACAGTTAAAAATCCACTCCCCGTCGCAACAATTTGTACTGTTCGTGAAAAATTGCCGAATCTGCCTACTGACAGTACTGTTTTGGGGTTGCTGCCTGAGACAGTTGTTGTGACTGAGCCGTCTCCCAAACTGAGTGTTTCTCCTGTATAGCTTGGATCTCTCAGCAGCCGCATCATAGCATTTTCACCACCGCTATGTGCAAGACTCAGAGCTGCTTCTCCCTGTTCTAGCCGGCTGGCATTCCGGGAGTTTATGATAGTAAGAACCACCGCGGCAGTAGTGATTGTTACCGCAACTACCATAAATACCATAAGCATGATTACTGTTTGACCTTTGTTCATATACATTTTATCGCAATCCGACAGTAGTCTGCAAACTTCTCGACTCTGCCCCTGAATTTCTTATAGCCGTGCTTGTAACGGTAAACTGTATTTGGATGGTATCTTTACCGTTGCCATTTCCTAATCGTTTAAAAGAAACTGAGGATACTGTCGTTTCAGTACTGTTCAGTACGTTTGTGCCGTAGTTATTCGTAATCGTCAGGTTTCCTCCGGACAGTCCATATGAATAGTTTATACCATCTATAGTAATTTGCAAAGACTGGCCGGTTGCGCCAAGAGAGGAAGGAATACTAACTGCAGAGGCTCTGGGTATATCATACATCAGTCTGGAGAGAATATAGCTGCCATCTTCCTGCACGGCAGATGTCGCTTCTGACTCCGTCTTTACCTGTAATGTAGCTGAAAACAGGTCTGTTAGTAAAAAGATGATAATAGAAAACAGCGCCATGAAAATAAGGAGTTCAATAAGTGTGAAAGCATGTGTATGATCTGATTTTTTCATGGTGAATAATTTACCGTAACATCATAAAGAACCGGCGTCTGACTGTTGTCTGTGGTATTAAGAATCGCTTTATATTTAAAGCAGCGTCCAGGATTCTGATATGCGCCGCTTGAGAAAATAGGAACTGAGCTTGAGGCCGATGTAAAGTAAGTACTTGATGTCTTATCTGG
Source organism: Candidatus Parcubacteria bacterium (assembly GCA_039798745.1). Lineage (GTDB taxonomy): Bacteria > Patescibacteriota > Microgenomatia > UBA1406 > GWC2-37-13 > JBDKFK01. The sequence goes on along the minus strand of JBDKFK010000027.1, from coordinate 12,381 downwards.
TCCGATAAATGAATATGTGGCTCCACTGCAGCTCCCGCTCACCGCAGCCGCGACTGCAATCTGGAACTGGATAGTTGTCTGTGAAGGCTGGGCAAAATTAAAATCGATCCGGTTGAATGCGGTCTGATAGCCGGGATCAAACGCGCTGGAGATAAACGTTCCTCCAGTAGCGTAAAAATTTGTTCCGCCTCCCCCCAGGATTATTTTCAGCTCTGAACTCGCGTCACCGGTAATGATATATGAATACGCATACCCGTCCGCCTGCAGTACGGCGTTAATTCCGTTGATGCCAGAATCTACATTCAAGCCACCGCAGCGTGTCGGTGAAGATTCGGATGATATATCAATCACCTGATACTCTTCGGCACTTGTACCAATAAGCAATGCTCTGTTGCCGGTCACTACGGCAACTCCTTTCGGACTCATACCCGAGGCTTCATAACTTCCGACGGTCGGTCTGTTGCCGCTTTTTGTAGACGTGTCAATGATAAACATCTCTCTTTGCGAAGAAGAAGAAGCCGTCGCGAGATAGACGCGTGTCCCGGAAGAGTTCACTACAAGGTCTCTGCCCGACTGACCGGCGACCACAGCTTGGGCTACCACAGTTGGGCTGGCGGGGTTGCTTACATTGATTACCTGCAGTTGCTGGCTTGTAGAGTTGAGCGCAACATATGCATAGGAACCAACTACATAGACCTTATTACCGGTAGCGGCAAGATCAACGCTGCCTAACAAACTCCGTGAGCCACTTTTGCTACTTAGGTCAAAGGTGTGTAGTTTGCTCCCCGATGTTACGTACCCTATATTTCCTAATACGAAGATACTGTTACCCGAACCATTACCTGGTGCGTTAAAATACCCACTTTCTGTGTAGGGAGTTGCTGTCAAATTTACGATCACGATTTCTTTGCCGTTATTGTCTGTTGCCAGATATGCATAGTTTGTTTCACCAAATACGCTATTGGTCTTGTAACCATCAAAGGTACCCGCGACTGCCCCTGATGGTGGATATGTGGTGGTAATCGGAACATTCGCAAAAGAAACCCCTGATGCGTTATCGCCGGTGCCGGCAAATACTCTTCCCTCGATTGCCCAGATACCGTTCGCGACACCACTTTTGGGCAGGTCGACAGTATTTAAACCCAGATTGGGAGAACACCAGTCGCCGCCGCCGCCGCCCGCACCCAGAATCACTTCACCGCCGCTGGCATTTGAGATGGCTGTGCCGCTGTTTGTCCCCGCAGTAAAATCAGCTAGAGTGGTCTGCGTATATGCGGCATTATCCTGATAGCGTGTCAGGTATACCGTTGACTCTGAGGAAGATGTTGACGGGGTGGTCCATGAAACAGTGATAACAGCTTTTTTGGATGAAGGGTCTACCGTTCCACCAGAAGTTACGATAGCTCCGTTACTGTCTCTTGCTACATCGCTTATTACAATCTGTCTGGTAAAGCCGTTAATAGTTTCGCTGCCCGCAGCAAGAGTCCAGTTTGAACTTGAGATAACAGGGTGGTATACCCCGTTTACGGCGAACGAAGCCCATCCCTGGTTTCTTACGCTTCTTGTAGCCTCTTCTGCTTCTCGGACTAATGAAATGGCTTTGCCGCGTTGTTGTTGTTGAGCTTTTCCCTCACGAGAGCTGACGAAGCCGGTAAGAATGGCCGGAAGAATGATAGTGGCTAGTGCCATAACTACCAGTATCTCAATCAGTGATTCTCCGTGGTGGTTTTTCAAAATAGAACGCATAATCTTAGTTAATCGATATAATAACCCCATATCTATTAATAGTTACTGTTTTTTGATCTCCATTTAACGTGTTTCGTAGTGTGAATGCGTCTGCTCCTTGTATATAGTTTGTTAGTTCCCCGCTGCCGCTCGTGAAGATAATTTCAGACTGAGGCAGAGTTATATTAGTCAGGTCGATATTACCATCGAGGTTGATAGTAAAATTGCTTGAATCAGAGGCGTTGTATGTTAATCCATGAAATAATGTGTACGAGCTGCTTCCAAAATGAATACCATACGCATCATGGGTAGATCGACCTTCTGTATCGCCGGTCATTGCTTTTAACTGTTGTGATTTGAGGTCGGCTATTGTTGTCGTCAACTGAGTATTAAGATATGCCCGTCGTTGTACTCCTGAAAGATTCATTATAGTAAGGCCGGCAATAGTAGCGAGTATTCCTATTACGACAATAATCTCAACAAAGGTAAATCCGGCTGTTGTATTGAAAGATTTTTTCATGATTAATGTCCTCCGACCTGGCCGATAAGTCCATAAATCGGAGCTATAATCGCGAGCATCATTCCTCCGATCATTACGCCAACGAATACTAACATTATCGGTTCAAGCAATGCCGTCAGTGTACGGAGAGTATTAGTCACCTGATAATCAAGGAAGGTAGAGATATCCTGCATAGAACGATCGAGTGTGCCTGTTTTTTCTCCCGCTTCGATGATCTTTATCATAATGGTCGGGACAATACCTTTATATACTTTCATCCCTTCCGAAATGCGTTTGCCTGAGAGTACCATCTGGTATGTGTGATCTATCATAGCTGCTATGTCTTTACGCATTACGACATCGTGTGTAAGTTCAAGTCCTGATGTAATCGGTATGCCCGAACTCAGGAGTAGATACAGACTTCGTGTGAAGCGTGTCAGATCGATTTCTTTGATAAGATCTCTTATAAGAGGGAGCCCGAATATAATATTGAGAACTGCCCGCCGGTTGTTTCGGTAAATCAAGAAGAATCCGACTGAGGTAAGTATTGATGTCGCAATAACGGCAAGCGTATGTTTGAGTAAAAAGTCTGAGGTAAAAATCATTACCCGGGTAGGTAACGGAAGAGGTACATTCATACGAAGAAAAACACTCGATATTTTAGGGACGACTACAACCAGGATCATAAGCAAAACACCGACGAATACGAGAAAGATAACAGCGGGATATGTCATCGCGGCTTTGACCTTATCATTGAACTCAATTTCTTTTTGTATATTTTGTTTTAAATCACGCAGTGTTACATCGAGAGTTCCGGCTTCCTCCGATGCTTTGATTATATTCACCGTTACTTTGTCAAAGACCTGAGGAAAGCGGGAAAAGCATATGTATACATGCTTTCCCTGTGTCAGATCTTCGCGAAGCGCAGTTAAGAGTTTCTGCTGTCCACCTTTTGCGTCTTCAAGGAGTGAATCAACAACTTCCAGAATGGAGATTCCGGCGCCAAGCATGGTCGCCATGTTACTAATGAATGATATTTTATCTGTGGATGATAAACGTATGTTGTTTGTTTTCATAAAGATTCGACCTTCGTAACACGCAGAACTTCTTCAATAGTAGTCTTGCCTTGAAGTACTTTCTCCAATCCATCATCCAGCATGCTCGACATACCAAGCTCCATTGCCTTTTTGGCGATTACGTCTGAGTCTACCTTTTCAGAGATCATATTCTTTATTTCTTTTGTTACCTCGAGAACTTCAAATACACCGATGCGTCCGGAGTAGCCGGTCAGATGGCAGATTTTGCATCCCTGTCCTTTATAGATACGAACCTCAGTTTTGTTTCCGAAGTATTTTTTGATCATAGGTTCGGGCAGGTTTTTTTTCAGCTCCTCATTGGATACCATAATTGAGGTTTTACACATATCACAGATTTGTCTCACGAGACGCTGTCCAATGATGACGTTCACTGTTGAAGCGACCAAAAACGGTTCGACTTTCATGTCCACAAGACGGGGAAGTGCGGTGGCAGCGTCATTTGTATGAAGCGTTGATAATACAAGATGTCCGGTGAGTGCAGCATTCACAGCAATACCCGCGGTTTCGCTATCACGAATTTCGCCGACAAATACAACATTAGGGTCCTGTCGCAGTATGCTTCTTAGCCCTGCCGCGAACGTAAGGTTTGTTTTCGGGTTTACCTGTATCTGATTTACTCCCTTTACCCGATACTCAACAGGGTCTTCGATGGTTGTAATGTTTCGTTCTCTGACATTGAGAATTTTAAGGATAGAGTAAATCGATGTGGATTTTCCTGAGCCCGTCGGACCGGTCGATAAGATCATGCCGTACGATTTATTGAAACCGCGGGTAATTTTTTTAAGATCCTGTTCATTCATTCCGAGATCTTTGAGTGTTATAGACCGGGAGTGTGATGAAAGCAGACGCATAACAATTTTTTCACCTTCGACGATCGGCACTATTGAAACCCGGATATCAAGATTCTCTTCTTCCAGTTTTGCCCGCATCTTTCCGTCCTGGGCCGCGAGATGTTCATCTGTCCTCAGTCGAGAGAGTACTTTAATTCTGGTAACGACCCGATCATGGAGATTTTTTGGAAGGATAAGCATGTCGTGTAATATACCATCAATACGAAAGCGAATAAGAGAGTTTTTTTCCTGAGGTTCTATATGAATGTCTGAGGTTTTATCCTGGTATGCATAGTCTATGAGCATATCCACCATCTTGGCGACCGGAGCATCTTCCATGAGAGTATTCCCAGATTTATCGTTTACATTTTTGAGAATATTATCAAACGCTTTTTGCAGATCTTTTTTGTATATCTGAAATGTGCTGTTGATATCGCGTTCTGTTGCAAGGTGGGGAAGAATTTTGGCGTCGGTTTTCTTTTCAATCATCTTAAGAATCTCTGTATTTGTTGGGTCAACCATCGCGATTCGGACGCCCTCAGTATCCCGGGCAAACGCAATCATTTTATTCCGTCTGGCAAGTTTTTCGGGGATAATACGATACACCTCGTCCGGTATGGATATCTTGGCGAGCACAACGAAAGGAATCTTGAGATGATCGGCGATCATGATGCCCAGATTTTCATCAGACAGGATATTCTTTTCGACCAGAGCATTGGCAAATGAGATATCGGCATTTTTTGAGTATTCGTGCACCATCGCAATTCCTTTTTCGTCAATGAGTCCTGCTTTGGTGACAAGCTCACGTAGTTGATCGTCGGATAATAGCATAAAACAAAAGTTATAGTCTAATACATTAATAATACATTAATTAAGGGTAGTGAGGTAGGTTTTTATGAGGGTGTGGGCAAACTGTTTTCTATCTTCAGTCTAAGGTTCTCAAAGTCAAAGAAACTTTTGTTTATGTAATCAAGGGCGCCGAGGTTTTTAGCCCGTTCTATATCGGCCTCTTGTCCCAGAGTAGAAAACACAAGTGTCGGTATAGCCTGTATATCTGTATCTTGTTTTTTTTCTTCAAGTACCTCAAAGCCATCTTTTTTGGGCATAACTAAATCAAGCAGTATAAGGTCTGGCCTATATGAGCGGATTTTTTCTAAACCCTGCTCTCCGTCTATCGCCGTCTCAATCTCGTAGCCTGCCTCTTTTAGTTTCAGTGAATAAAACTTTTGAAAGAACATATCATCTTCGATGAGTAGTATGCGCATAGATTAGATAATGGGAGGAACGGTTACTCCCAACTGTTTTTCAGCAGTGTTAATAATTGTTGTTAGATCGGGTTCGGCCGAGCTACGTTCAATATTCGTTAGTGATTCACGAAGTTCGTGAACAGCAGTAAGCATAACCGTGATATCATGGTCGGTCAGGAGGAGGGACTGAGTATTTTTAAGCTCTAGTAATTTTTTCTCAAGTACTGCGGCCAACCGGCCGGTAAGCATATATCCCATGACATACCCTTGGCTTTTCAACGAATGCGCGGGAATAAGTACGGAATCCATAAGTTCACGGTCAGGACGCACACCAACAAGACGCTGAAGATGAGTCTCCATTGATGCTAGATAATCCCTTGCGGTTGATATATAAAGCTCTTTATAGGCAGAAGTATCGAAAGGAGTCATAGTATATGTATGGTACTATGCCTGACGATAAGATTCAAGTATAATACCTCTATGACAGATCAGTTGGTGAAAGGGCTTATTTTTTCTAAAAAATCACTAAAGCATATTCATAAAGAATTGAAATACTGGGTAAAGATAACCTGTGCTGTCACAGTACTCGTTATGGTAATTGGCAATATTATCGCTTCACAGACAGTCTCACCTCTCTACTATAAAGTCATTAATGAACAACCTGGAGCTACCGTAACCTTTCTTAAAATTATCAAACCACTTCCAGAATACGCGGCATTACTTACGCTCAATACATCGTTATACGGAAGAAGCATTGAAGATGAAATTATTGCTCCGAAACTTGAACGGGAACAGCTTATCCATCAGCTGGAAGAATCTCTTAAACGCAATAATGAAGCGCGCGATGTTTTATATAGTCTCCATGTGTTATATCGTGAAAATGGAGCAGTCCATAAGGCGGAAAGTTATTTGCAGCGAGCCCGCGCAGTAGATCCTGATGTCGGGAAAAAATAAATACGTATGTTAACTCAGGCGCATGTATATATAAAAGGTGACGTTATCGGTGCGGGTTTTCGCGCGTGGATAAGAATCCAGGCAAAGATGATCGGCGTAAATGGATGGGTACGGGATAATTTTGAGAGGCCGGAAATTTTTGGAAAAAGCGGAGGTATCGAAGCGGTATTTCAGGGGGATGAAAAAAAGGTGGAAGAAATAGTAGAAGCGGTGAAGCAAGGTCCCGCAATCGCGCATGTCGTAGATGTTGAAGTTATCTGGCAGGATCCCAAAGATATCTTTGAGACCCTTGAGATAAGAAAATAAATAGTTTTATGTTCAAGCAGCGTACAAAAATATCTCCTTTCCGGGCGCTTGTTAACCGCATTGTTGTGTCGAAGCTTGAAGAGATTCCGTTTATCGTTTTTCTCTCATTTCTCCTTACATTTGTTACGGCAAGAGCATATGTATATCTGACAAACAATGACATCATGGATTTTCCGTGGGGGCAGTATGTATATTTTCGCGGAGTCCATGTTCATCATCTCAATTTTGGCATCTTCATTCTGGTTATTGCGGGGTTTGCTGCGTTATACGATTTGCGTCCGGGAGCACACAGACGCCTTGCGGTGTTGTACGGAATCGGATTAGGTTTAACGTTTGACGAGTTTGCTCTTTGGCTTAAGCTGACCGATGATTACTATGCCCGCATAAGTTATGACGCCGTTATTATAATCGCGCTCATTCTTCTTAATATCATATATTTTTCAGATTTCTGGAGACGTATGGGAAGAACTATACTCCGGATGGCCACTTTATTTATGGGGTGGAGAAGTATGCGATAACCGAGAGAATGGGTATGGTGTTCCGCAAGGAACACCATACATAGCCGTCATGATAACTTACACTTGAGGTTCTTCGGAATCTCCCGCCGTTTGTATTGCGGCGGTCAACGCGTCAAGCGCGTTGAAGAAATGTCGGCGATCAACTCTTGCTCTGAAGGTCACTCGACCGGGAGTGTTGGAGAACTCAAAGGTCGCGGGAAATGTGATTGTCAAAAGTCTCTGAGCATTCACATTCCACTCAATCTTAAGCACCCATTCCTCTTCATCGTTGAGTTCGAAGTAACCCTCACCGGTTGGCACATTGACCGCCATGACTCGCATTGTTCCCTCGCTTTTGTAGCGGTCGCGCAGAAGACTAAAGAGCTCCTCGGCGCTAATTTCTACCGAGATGCGGGACGGTTCTGAGTCAAACGGTTCCCCGATGAGAACAATGGTGTGTGCACCATCATTCCAACTGGGGTGAAGGATAAGAGATCCTTCATTCTGCCATGTGCCACTCATAAGCGGGACGATGGTGGCGTAGTACGCCAATCGTTCCGACAGCGAATCGGGAGGAGGAAAATGTACAAGGTCTTCCCATTCCTCCGGGCCGTCTATATCCCAGTCATCCTCGAGGAGACTGGTGTACAGCTGGCGGCCGCAGTTAAGGCAGATCTTGTAGCTATCGCCTTCTGTGTCGAAGCCATAACGGTAGATATGTCCATAAAAGAAACATCCTGCCATAATTGCCTTGAGCGTCCAGTAGTAGTTGGGTTCTACTTCCGGGCGGCAGAGGTCGTGAATGAAGTCAAGATACTCTGCAGGCAACAGGAACGTAGTCTCCGTTGGCAGATCACCAAACGAGCGACCTTGCACAAAGGCGTCGCCCGTTGATGGAAAGAACCAGATGGTCGCCGGGCTATTGAGCTGATCGGCAAAGCCAGCACTCACAAGGCGCTGACGGAGCGGCGGCGGCAGATCAGCATCATCAAACGATGCAATTCCAAGAACTTTATAACACTCGGACTCAGGGTCCGGGTTAACGTCCAGTTCCGGTCCCTCTCCGGGAAGATAGAGGGTTACATCCGGTTGGGCAGTTCTATCTATGCTGATTTTTTCCATGGTACCTCCTTTACTCATTGCTGAGCAGCAAAAAGTCCCTTGAGACAGGCGTTAAGCTCCCGGGTGAGAACAAGCGCCTCGAATGGTTGGGACCCTGATAGCAGGCTGCTTTCGAAGAAAGCAGGAAATGAAATCACGGTCATGTCCCATGGCGCGCTCATTCCCCAGGCGATGACGAGCGATAAGGTATCGTCGTCATAGATCGTAAACGCTTCGTCAGCCTCTATATCGCCGACAGAGGGAAGCGTGAACGTGCCGGTAGACTTGTCCAATGCAGACAGATGCTGTTGCAGTAGGTCACGTGGGACGTTGACATCGATATGCACGATGTCATCCCCTGTACTGAGAACAAAGATATCGGCACAGAAGTAGACTACCTCACGATCTAGTACATCTTCTGTGCGAACGCTATCTGTACCCACTGTAAGTTCACCGATGTGTGATTGGTCGGCACCAAAGATGTCTATGGTCGTGCGCACAGTTACACCTCCTGAAGGCCAGGCGGAAGATTCTTCTCAAGAATCTTCACACTGTCCATAAATCTTATTGACGGAAGGTCGATCGCGAAGCGCAGGTCGTTGGCAAAGTCTTGGAACGGGTAGCGTAGCTGGATGGCATCGGCACTTGTATCGCGATCCCACTCCAGATCCAAGATGCCGTTAGGCAACAAAGCGAGCGATGGATGAACGACCAACGTGGACAAAACCATCAGTTGGCCCCGGCCTACGCTGTTATGTCGAAGATTGGCGGTCTCCTCAACAAGCCGCAGCAGATCGACACGCACCGACACAAATGGTTCTGTGTCTTCGGGGCGATGCCAGTTGAGCTGCGCGTAATGCGCATCACCTTCGGCGATGGGCGTCATGAGTAGCGTGCCGGTGGGTTGTTGAATCATCAACATGGGTATGTACCTCCTGATAGATGATCGGACAGGCGTCCGATGAATAAACGGAAACGCCAGCCGGGGAGGCTGGGTTACCGGGACATAGGGGTACGTAGTATGAGTGTCCAACTCACATACGTTCCACAATCAGGTGGAAGACAAGTCGCGGTTCACGCGAACTATCTCTCACCCGATTGCAGTATATTCTCTCGGTTATCAATGTGCTCTATAACGCTTCATTTCCACATACACAGCAAATGTATATTATAGAAGTTTATGAAGCCTTAAAGCCTTTATAGTATAACAAAAAAGAAGTAGAATAAGGGGGATAAGAGATTAATGTCGGGTTTACCTCGACGTAGCTACGTTCATGCGCTTGCGCACTGAACGTAGCGAAGTCGGGGTGGTGGGACTTGAACCCACGGTCTCTGGACCCCCAGCCCAGCATTTTAGCCATCTAAACTACACCCCGATATCCTAAGGATATGACTGTATTCTACCAAATCCAAACCCAATCCGCTATAATAGTTCGCATATATGAAACGGACTATTGTAGGTATATTTGCTCATCCCGATGATGAGGCTTTTGGGCCAGGCGGCAGCCTTGCCCTATATGCCAGGAATAATAATGTTTATTTAATCTGCGTTACAGACGGAGAATCTGAAGAAAGATACAAAACAAGTGAGCATTCAGTACTGAAAGATATAAGAGATAAGGAGTTATTACTGTCTGCCAAAGTGCTAGGGGTAAAAGAGGTTTTCTTTATGGGATATAAAGATGGAGCCTTGTGTAATAACTTATATCATGAGATTGCCGATAGTATTCAGCAAAAACTGGATATGCTTAAGCCTGATACCATAATCACATTCGAACCACGTGGAATCTCAGGACATATTGATCATATCGCAGTAGCCATGATAGCGACATTTCTATGGGAACGACTCAGCTATATAAAAAAGATCATGTACTACTGTATCAGCAAAGCGCAGCGTGCTATGCAGGGAGATTATTTTATACATTTTCCTCCAGGATATGAAGAAGCCGAAGTTGATGAAGTACTTGATGTGTCAAGCGAATGGGAGAAAAAGTTGGAAGCGATTAATAAGCATGTATCTCAAAAAGCTGACGTTGAAACATTTATACGCCAAATATCCAATATTCCTAAAAAGGAGTTATTTCTTGTGAAAGAAAAATAATTTCTCCTATAATTACAATCATGACACCATTGTTGCTTCTTTCCGTGGCCATACTATTCAGGGGTGTCATACTGGTACTCTCTTCAACGGCAACTCACTATATCGCGTATCTAGGGTTCTTTCCCTATAGAGATGAGTTACTGCTTTTTCATATGCCGTCTCTTATCACGTCACTAGCTAACTTTGATGGTGTTCATTATGTTCTTATTGCTAAAAACGGTTATGCCCAGTATACCCAGGCATTTTTCCCGTTATATCCGTTGTTGATTCGAGGTCTGGGAAGTATTCTCAATCATAATTATTTAGTAGCCGGTGTTGTGTTGTCAGTAAGCTGTTTTGCCGTTGGTATTATTTACTGGAAAAAATTTCTTGATGAGGCTTATCATGATTCGTCGATTACGTTCTGGAGTGTTGTTTTTTTGCTCACATATCCTACCGCTTTCTTCTTTAATGTTGTTTACACAGAAGCACTTTTTTTTCTTATAGTAGCCGCTTCTTTATATTACATACGACGCAATAAACTCATTGTGGCGGGTGTGTTTGCCGCGTTGGCGTCGTTTACCCGGCTCGCCGGCATCTTTCTGATCATTCCTTTTGGTATATACGCGTGGGTTAACCGTCATAAAAAATCGTACGTCGCAACTCTATATATGTTCGTCGCGCCGTGTGCCGGTTTTGCTATCTACGCGGCATATCTTTGGATAACAACAGGAGATCCTTTCTATTTCTATCATTCTCAACCGGCGTTTGGTGCCCATAGATCAACGCATATTATATTGTTGCCGCAGGTAATATATCGGTATCTCAAGATTTTTTATACTGCCGCCCCAAACTTCCAGTATTATATGTCGGTATACGAGTTTGTTATGTTTCATATTGTTTTTGTTACGCTCTGTGTCGATCTGTTTTTCATTTTTAAGAAGAAACGGAGTTCGTTGTTTCCCATAGATGTAGGTCTATCTCTTTTTTCTCTCGCTAATCTTATGATTCCTACTCTCACCGGAACCTTCTCTGCTATTCCACGATATTCTTTACTGTCGTTAGCTTTTTATATTGCTCTTGCAAGGTTAATCCCCAATACCAAGATAAAAACCGTAATCGCAGTTGTTTTCACCATAGCACAGATCATAACCTTCGCATATTTTCTTCAGGGATATTTTGTGAGCTAGTAAATAATCCTATTACAAAAATCCATAGTGATACCGTCTTTTTTTGTTTCTTTCGGTTCTTCTTTTAATATAAGGCTAAATACTTTATAATAGGAAGACTTAGGGCTCGTAGTTCAGTTGGCTAGAACGTCGCGCTGGCAGCGCGAAGGTCAGGGGTTCGAATCCCCTCGAGTCCACATTCTTCGATTTTTCACCCTCCTTTAATCAATGCATGTTTTTATAGCGGTTTATTATTATGCTCTAACGAACCCCGGAGGTTAGTAAGAAGTGTAGAACAACCGAGAGTGGTAACGGGGAGTTGGAGACGGCGCATGAGCGCCATCTCCAACTCAGGGGTGCAAAAGCTGCAGGCTAGCGGCCTTGCGGCCCTGCCGCTTTCGCGGTTTGTCGACTAGGCAGGCTGCTCTTCGAGCTTGGGCGTGCGAACGCCGAACTCATCGCGCGTGTAGCGCGCGATCAGGTCATTCAGTTCCAGCGATAGCTTGGTGTTGACCTGATAGGATCCGCGGTAGCCATTGCTGTCGATGACGCTGGCGATGTAGCCTTCGTCCGATTCCGTTCCCCGGAGGGCGTAGATTCGGCAGAAGTGCTCGCCGCCGGGCGTCCATTCGGTACTGCGTCCGGTGGCCCAGGCCACAGAGAAGGCGATGACCGCGTTCTCATCAAGCTCCACGCCATACTGTTCACAGAAGGCCCGAAGGGCCTGAATGGCAGACTGGATGACGTAGGTCTCGAGTTTCCGTTGTCGAGCTTGCATTGTGGTGCTCCTTTCGCGCATAGCGCTCTATGTTGTTATCAAAGGAAAGCCATGAGGGCGGCGCGATTGCCGCCCTCGATGCCGACACGAACTACAGG
>JBDKFK010000026.1:0-21244 GCA_039798745.1 Candidatus Parcubacteria bacterium | reverse complement strand
CAGGCTGCAATTCCTCGGGCGGCGATGACTCGCTGGTACTTAGCCCGATGCCGCAAGCCCAGACGACCGTTTCCAGGAGAGGCCAGCTGAACGCCGCTATCGCGGCGATCGTTACCCAGCCACCCCAGTACGGATGATACCCGTAAACAGTGAGGAAATAGGCAGAGATGCCGAAAAGCACCATGCCCATACTCACCCTGGCGGGCCGGAACCTTACGGCAAAGATCCAGCGAAAGATCGCCGGAGTGTGGGGAATGGCGATGAGAACCCACTCCGAAAAGATGAGTCCAAGGCAGCCATAGACGGCCACGCGCATGATCTGAAGGAATAGTGGCTGTTGTACCACTAAACTCAGCACTATGCACACGGCCAGTACCCAAAACTCAGAAAAAAGACGGACTCCTCGTGACATTGTACCTCCTTTGCTCATTGAAACGACACAATGCCCCGTGGGAACGGGGACTTGAGGCGCAGACGCTTAGCCGCGGTCTGCCGACGGTGTCCAAACGGGACAGTACATACATGAGCTTATGAGCTCATACTTATACTGCCCCGCTCAGACCAATTTTTGTTCTTGCAGGTTTTCAACGTACAGGCACAAAGACGACATGCAGGAGCCGTATGTGCGAAAATATACGATATTATACTAAAGCTACGCTCGCAATACAATACTATAGGTTTGTTATTATCTTACTGCTTTATCCCACATCAGGCTCATCGCTATACTGTGACCTATAATATATATTTATCTTATTCATTTGTGATATAATCACTTACCGTCATCCCAGAACACGACAATAGCTGTCGTGTAATAGGCACGTTCTTTCAAAAGACGTGGTATTGGCAGTCTCTCCCGTAAGGGTGAGACATCTCCCTCAACTGATGCAGCAATCTTGCATGCGTCCCGACGGTGAGTATAGGAGCCCTCTTATACTTACTCCACTCAACAAGGAGGTTTTGTAATGCAACTTCAATTCAGTAGCAGAGTCAGGCGTATTGACGCCACAATGTCACATGCTAGTGCCGTGATTCCCATTGCATGTGCCATTCTGCTCATTCTGGCAACGATTATCGGCTTCAAGTTGATCTTCGCGCTAGGACTGTTCGCCGCCGGCAGCCTGACAACTTTCGTCCTGCTTTTTAGCACTGGATCAGGCTCGCACAGTCTGGAACTCATGCCCAGGCTACGCTGGCATATGAACACACGTGTCGGGTGTCTTTTCATAGGTGTTAACCCCGACATGCACTTCGAAAATGCCGGCGTGCAGTATGCCGTTCGCTCTATCAGCTTAACGGACGCCATGAAGATCGTGCACGCCCACATGAGTAACATGGGCACAGTTTGTGCCCTGCGGGGAGATACATTTGTACACCCGGTAGCAGAATTACTGAGTGTAACGGAACGATATCTCACCTTTGACTGGTTGAGGTCCGAAATCCTGCATCAGGGTGATCAAATCATTCTCGTCGAATCACCCTATATGTCAGAAGCACTTGATCCCAGATGGGTAAATGCATCTGACCTCGTCGCCCACGGCGTGAAAGTGTCTCTGGTCGAGATAACACATGTCAATGGAGGCGTGCATGCCTAGACCGCATACCAATACCACATCTACCATTTGTGCGGAAGAAGCCTAACTTCTTCCGCACAAATACCACCTCCTCTATATTTGTTCTTCTATAGGATATGTTATAATATTCCACTGATTTGCTTAGGTTTGGATCGATAGTAAAAGCTTATCGTATTCTTAACCTACATTTCTGCACCTTCACAAGATGCGGTAATCAAATGGCTCCCCCCACTTGATATTTCCGTTCTCGACAAGGCCTGTATTCATCCCCGGATACTGGCACTGTAACGACCTACCAGGAGGTAACCGATGAATTTTCTCTCACGTGTCCGATGGCTGCCTTTGCTTGTGACTATCGCGCTTATGGCACTGATCTACCGCGCGGCAGACTCAGCTATGGAGCCCAGGCCGCCCTTGGGATTCTGGCTGGCTACCCTGGGCGGACTTTCGCTTTTTCTTACGCTGAAGAGTGTTCGCGCGTGGTACCTCTCACCACCCAAAGCCAGACCCCGTAAGTTTGTGGCGTGGGTGTTGGGCTACGAGCCACCAGTTCCCGGACCGTACTACACTCGCCCCGTTGATCATCTTCAGCTGAAAGATTACTTCGAGCCGTCAGGCGCGGTCTACGCCCTCAGCATCTTTGACACTCCTGTCTATCAGGAGATTCGATCCCGATGGGGCGATATGTCTATGACCCGACGATCCGAAGTGACTCCCCAGCCGGGTGACACGGTGCTGGTTTTTCATGTCATCGCAGGCGAGCTTGATCCGACCCCCCGGGACGATCAACTTCAAAGCTCCACCATTGTGCCACTGTTTCACAAACTGGCACAAGCATACTGAAAGGAGTTTCCATGAACCTACGCGAAAAACGGATCAAAATGGAGGCATTTGCAGCAGCAGTGGTTATCATCATGCTGCTGTTCGTTGCCGAGGCCATGCGTGTTCCCCCACGATTCGCGGCATTTTTCGTTGTCGCGATCATGGCTGACGCTCTGATCATGGTTCTGCGCCTCTACTATTTCACACCCAAAGAAATAGTCGAGGTCTTGCCGGCGTTGCCGCCTTTAGGGCGTGTGTACGTAACCATGGCGGATACCCGATGGAGAGGTCCTTATGACGGCATCGTAGCCTATGTGCAGCCGATATTGCTGGATATCATTGAACAGCTCGGCAAGGACAACGCTATCACTCCGCTCATGGTGACAGAGAACGAAGTCAACGAGCTACAGGAGCTGTTGGGTAATTTTACCCAAATAGGCTTCCATTCAGTAGGGCTAACCGATCTGCAGCCAGGAGACCGAGTGATTGTGGTTCACGGCGACCTCACCTCATATCTACTCATGACCAGCGGGCCGATGCATCGGCCCGAAGAAGTACCCGATATCTGGTACGAGGTTTATGTGATTCTTTAATCACTACCGCATCTTGATTCATGGGCCCTCCGATTCGGAGGGCCCATGCCTCTACCCCTCATGTTATAATACATTCGCACCTTCATAATAGAAATCCTCCCCTCAAGCTTCTCACCCCTGGAGACTCATACAAAAAAAGGAGAACAGCACAATGCCGCCGCCCGACTGGACACTCTCATCTCAAAAGAACTTCCCAAAGGCAGACCATTCGTTGCCTATCGAGGAACGTCTTGCGATACTCGAAACCGCTGTGATCGAAATTCTCATCGGCTGCGACATCTGCCAGCAAGGACTGTGGTACGGGACTCAGTGCCCTGAACTGAGTCACCGTATTCTCGTCATCGCATTAAACCAGTCCTATCCGGCAATTCCTCTTCACAAATCGTTCGTAGAAACTGTGAAGCGCCGTACTCCACGACCAAAGAAACAATCTGTCTCACCCCGGTGGATAGATACGTACCGAAAGCTGTGGGGGCTAGACTGGAAAGCAGCACATGCTCTGATCGAGCAGGGACTCACTCCTCGCAAAGCGTACAACGCCACGGCCGAAGACCTTGCGCGCACACATCACATAAAACCTGACGTTGTAGTAAGAATACTGGCCGTACGAGAACCGCGCGAGGTGTCTGATCTCATGGAAGAAGGACGCCTCCGGTTTCCGGACTTACGTTCTCTCCTGTTGGCTGCAGTCACCGTCAAAGGGCTAGGCGAAGAAATGCCTATCGAGGTGACCTATGAAGAGCAGTCTTCACTGGTAGCTCCGGCATATGTTCGTGAACCTCTCTGCAAACGTCTTGATGCGAGAGGAATTGTATACACACAAGAAGTACCGCCCGTCACACCTGCTGTGCCTGTTGGTACCTAGATCGGAAAAACCAGGTAAGGCAAGAACCGGATGTAGCTTAAAAGCTATATCCGGTTCTTACAATTCAAAACTTCTTATAGTATTTTCCATATCTGGTGCATATCTGGACAGAATAATACTATTATCATAATGCTTCTCAATAAAATTATATCTCATAATATATTACTATTATCGCTGCAAAGAGCATTTCCTTACATATTTATTACTTAGTCTTAACATAGAAAGGGTATATTGATAATCTGAAGTTATGAATATACTTAAAAGAGATACACCATATAAGGCAGTTGTAGTAATACCTACCTATAATGAACGTAATAATATACTCAAGCTGATTCCTCTTATTTTAAGGCAGGCCACCTTTATAGACGCAGTGGAGTTATCAGTACTTATAGTAGATGATAACTCTCCAGACGGCACTTCTGACGCTATTCGAGAGATTATGAAATCAGACTCTTCAGTACACCTGCTCACCGGAAATAAAAAAGGCTATGGAAACGCCTGTATACGTGGATTTATGTATGCGATGGAACATCTGCAGGCTGATTTAATCCTACAAATGGACGCTGATTTTTCTCACGACCCCGCTGAGATCCCCTATCTCATTCATCGTCTCCTGGTAGACAGTGATGTAGTTATTGGTTCCCGCTATGTCGATGGCGGCTCGCTTCCCGAAGAATGGCCTATCATGAGGCACCTGAATAGCAAACTTGGAAATCTTGTCGCCCGCTATGTCGCGGGTATGAGCAGCGTAAAAGACTGCACGAGTGGTTTTCGCGCCATAAAAGCCGATGTCCTCCGTCGTATTGAAATGGACAAACTGGGAGTAAAGGGTTATGCGTTTCAGATAAGCTTTCTGCACGCTCTTTTACAGCTTGGCGTACATATAACCGAGATTCCGATTCAGTTTAAAGACCGCACAGTGGGAAACTCCAAACTGCGTCTTACCGACCGAATTGAGTTTGTGATGCATGCTCTGTGGCTTCGCCTTCAGTCAGCAAAACCGGTACTTTTTATACTCATGGTCGCGGGTCTAATGCTGGGATTCTTTGTTTTTCTTGACCGGACATACTCATTTTCACTCAATTATTATGCCTTTGTAGCCGCTTCAGTAGCTCTTATATCTATCTTTCTTACGATTCAGAGTCTGTTTACCGTGTTCTGGATGTTATATGCTTGGGAGCGACCGGAATATGTAAACCTTAACAAATCACCGACCAAATATCTGCCGCCCCAACGTGGATTTACCGCCTTAGTACCCGCACGGAATGAAGAATTTGTTATTGCCGATACTATAAAGGCGATCTCGCGTATAGATTACCCTGAGCATCTCAAAGAAACATTCATTATATGCCAAAACAATGATACCGCCACAATACGGGCAGTGAATAAAGCTATTTCAGATCTCAAGAAAGATAATATTAAACTTATTACTTTCAGCGGCGAGCCAGTGAATAAGCCGCGCGCGCTCAATATGGGACTACGATATGCGAACAAAGATACGGTTGTCATTTTCGACGCAGAAGACGAACCTCATAAGGATATTTATAAGATTGCCAATACTGTATTCATAAGGGATAGGGCGGACGTGCTTCAATCTGGAGTTCAGCTTATGAACTTTCAGTCACGATGGTTTTCGATGCTTAACGTACTCGAATACTATTTTTGGTTCAAATCAGCGCTTCATTACTTTTCCCGTATTGGTCTTGTACCTCTTGGTGGAAATACCGTATTTTTTAAATCTAACTGGCTGCACTATGTACAGGGTTGGGATGAAACATGCCTTACCGAGGATGCGGATATTGGCATCCGACTCAGTCTCGCCGGCGCGAATATGAGAATTATTTATGATGAAGCTCACACCACCCGAGAAGAAACTCCTTCAACCTTACACGATTTTATACGACAACGCGCACGATGGAACCAGGGCTTTCTACAAATATTGTTCCGGGGACAGTGGCTTAAGTTTCCTAAAATGTCTCAAAAACTTCTTGCGTTCTATATCCTTTTCTGGTCTCAGACGCAGGTCTTTATATTTCTCTACATGCCGATCTCATTTTTGCTCTTCATGTCACTCAAAATTCCAGTCTGGATTACCATTATTACTATGCTGCCTTTGTACTGTATGCTTTTGCAGCTCCTTACGCAGGTAATTGGCCTCTACGAATTTACTCGGGACTATAAACTCAGATACCCCCTTACTTCCTCTCTTCAGATTATGCTTACCTACTTTCCCTATCAGCTGGTCATGGGATACAGCGCGCTACGAGCCACTTCACGCTTTATATTTAACAACAATAACTGGGATAAAACTCTCCATACGAACGAACACAGAAAAATCATGCCTGCAAAGCTGTATGAGTCAGAATACCTATGAAACAACTAAAGCGTCATGTTACTCCGGAAATGCTTGAAGTAATGCTGCTTATAGGAATTCTTATTATATCGGGCTTTATCCACGGCTATAACATGCTGCACTATCCGTACTTTGAGAATGATGAAGGAAGCTACTTTACCCGCGCATGGACCTTCCTTTCAGCAGGAAAACTTGATTATTATACCTACTGGTATGACCACACACCTGTAGGGCCGATATTCGCCTCACTCTGGCTTCTCCTAACGGGTGGGTTGTTTACATTTGGGTTCGCGCTTAACTCAGCACGTATCATTACTCTTCTTTTTCATATAGCATCAACTTATCTTCTATTTAAGGTTACCCGTCGTCTCACTAACTCTCTCGGTGCTACGGTAATAACCTGTCTATTTTTCTCCCTATCGCCGCTCGCTATCTATTTCCAACGTCGTTTTCTTCTGGATAATATCATGATCTTCTTTATTCTTCTATCAATCTATCTTATTTTGTATTGTCAGAAACGGCTTAGTTATTTTATTTTCAGTGGCCTTTCGTTCGGCATCGGGGTACTTGCCAAAGAAAATGCGGTATTCTTTGGGCCTGCCCTTGTCTGGCTTGTAGCACACGAAGCTCACAAACACAACAAACTCTTTGTCATAGCTAAATGGATCGCTGTTTCAGGCATTATTATCTCGTTTTATCCTCTATACGCATTACTTAAGGGTGAGCTCTTTCCGGTAGGCTATCCTCTGGCATCTCCTCACGAGCATGTAAGTCTTGTTGGTACACTCAAAATGCAGGCCAGCAGAGGAACAGGACTTCCGTTCTGGAACTACAATAGCGACTTTATGAGTAATTTTCGCTATTGGCTGCATACTGAACCGGTTATTATAATACTGGGATTTACGACATTCATTTTGCAGGGATTCTTAAGTATATTTAGTTCCCGTAGCCGAAAAGTATTTTTTATTACTGCCGCAATCATGCTTTTTTTCTTAAGCGGTAAGCTTGTAATTAACTTTTATGTTATCGCCCTTATCCCGTTTTTGGGTATGTGCATTGGCCTTACGGTGGATCAACTCACACGATGGTCTTTGCGGATACATCCGGCCGTATTCGGTATATTGAATATCATAATTGCCGGCAGTATTCTGTTTTATTATGCAAATCATCCTGACACGCAGGTAGCTCTGACGCATGATGACACTAAATACCAGGTGGAAGCTATTGACTGGGCAAAGAAGAATATAGATAATCGTGCGTTTGTGGTGACCGATAACTACGCCACACTAGACCTTATCGAAAGCCGGTTCAAAGATGATCCCGCCTTTCCGGATGCTGACTGGTACTGGAAGCTTGATTTTGACTCTGACATAAAAAACGGCAAACTAAACAATGATTTTCGTAATATCGAATATATCATGCTCACCAACCAGATGTTTCGGGACCTCAGTGGCTTTGATAAAAATAAATCGCTACTGCGAAGAGCTCTGGCAAATAGTTCGCTCGTGGCACTCTTCAGTCCTGATAAAAAATCCCAGTTTAAACTGCCCGAGTATCCTCGGACTCATCCAAATGGAGACTGGATCGCGGTTCTCAAACAGAATGTACCTAACGATATACTGAGAAAAACATGGAGAGATTATGCTGATACTGTGGTTGTAGATGGCCGGGTTGGAGAATCCAGACAGGTTTCGTCGCGTGATCAGGGATATGCTATGCTGCGCGCGGTGATAGCCAATGACCGCGAAACCTTTGATAAACTCTTTACGTGGACGTATAGCCATATGCTTCTGGAAGACCGCAACCTGTACGGAACAGTCTATGGAAGCGATAAGGGACAAACTGAAACCGTTCTGAATAAAGGAACCACGACTGAGGCAGATGAACATATAGCATTATCATTAGCCCTTGCGTATAAAAAATGGGGAGAAGATATATATCAAAAAGAAGCGCTTAACATGATTGATGACATATGGAAATACGAAACAGTGTCAATACGTGGTAACCGATATATAGTGGCCGGCGACTGGGCACAAAACGGTTCGCGATATACCGTGAGTACCTCAGCTCTCATGCCTTTCGCATATCGAATATTTGGTGAACTGGATTCTGGACACGAATGGAACGAACTGGTTAACAGCTCCTATGACATTCTTGAGGCATGCACAAATGCGCCGCTCAATACGGAGACTAGTGCACGGATTCCTCCTAACTGGTGTATGCTTGGCGCGGAAAACACAATAACCGCTGCAGGCTCTATCGATGCGCACGCATCTGATTATTCGTATGATGCCCCAAGAACAATAATGTATATAAGTATGGACTATCTTCTCAATCCCAACGACCGGGCAAAAAAATATCTAGAGAATATGCAGATCTGGCAAAAGGAGTGGCATGAAAAGAACTCAATCTACAGCGCATATAAGCACGATGGTACGGTAATCGAGCCCAATGAATCTATGGCTCAGTATGCTATTATGCTTGCATACTTCTCTATTACGCAGCCCAAGACGGCTGATCAGCTTTACTATACAAAGATAGCGACGGCCATAGTAAATGATGGCAGTCATATGTACTGGAGTGAAAAAACCAACATATATGATCAGCACTGGCTTTGGCTAGGCTCAGCTTTTTATACCGGACTTCTGAAAAATCAGTGGTATAATAACTAACATATATGTACAGATGATAGCTTTCTGTATCATACATCGCCCATTGAAAACTGTGATAGATTAACGGGAGAGTAGAGACATGTCGCTGAGATGCCTCTATTCCCCCGTTAATTACCCTCAGAAGACGTGTAACGCCTCATTCCACCTCTTTACCCGCCCACCCTGGGCATAACCGCAATAAGGAGGATTCATGCTCAATTTCATCATGTCCGTCTGGAAGTCTATTCTCTCGCAGATAAGCAAGGGACTAAACTCAGTTGCCGCGTCTGACAATTCCGAAGCCATTCAGGAACCACCGGTTACCTACTTCACCATCATGGTGGACGCCGGCAGCACGGAAAATCAGCATTTCACGACGGTAGGAATACCGCTTGAGGAGGCAAAGGAACTTCTGGCCAGCGGCAGGCTTGTCAATCTGGAAAGCTACGAGTGGCTTGTAGCTCTCCTTACCCTTCGCGTCCGCGCTACCATTATGATGCGGGAAACCGTTCATATGGCAGCTTTCCGCCCGGGCGATCGTTTCCTGATCGCAAACTTTACCCGTAAAGGCAACCACGAAGCGGAGCCGACATACCAAAATATGGCCGACGCCGAACTTACCTTTACGATAGGCACGTTTCACTGAGTATCACAGGAGTAGGATCATATGGAGCGCAGGCATAGCCTGCGCTCCATATATACATATCTTATATATATCCTATAGAAAATACTGGGGATTGTTATGACAGTCCAAACTTAAACTCTAACTTAATTAGCAGATAGTGGATGTGATTGCTAATAATTTGGGGAGCCCTCTGCAGATACCATATTCTTCAATTTAGTTCAATTTATTTTATCATCATTTGAGCCTATACCTCCAAGCAACGCCTCTCTCGCCTCCTCAACATATTTTAAGGCAGTCTCAGGATCGGTTACGAGCTGATAATGCTTTATTTCTTCATCGGGTAAGGGCTGAACATACTGCCATTCACCGTCTATGAGAAGCGCGGACAGATAGGGTTTGGCCATTACAAATATGCGTTTTCTTACGTTGTCGACTGCGACTAAATATGGGGGAAATGCGTTTACCATGGCTCTATTATATAGGAAAATATATGAAGGTTGGAAAGAAAATGACGAACAGAGAAGTACCCGGAGGTACCTCTCTGTTCGTAGACTGCGGACACTTAGGACACCATTGCCATATCGTAGCCATTCAACATGGCTGTAAACACGGACGGTGTCTGCGGACGTTTACTGTCGTCCTCGAGCAATGCGGTATGAATCGCTTCGGCGACATAGTAAGGCACATCTGGCCTTACGCTGCACAAAGACGCGAACTGAAAGGGATTATCTGTTGGATCCATTCCAGTCAGCAAATAATGCAGGCTAGCGGCGAGCGCATAAATGTCGGAAACAGGTTTGGCCTTGCCACGATACTGTTCCTTAGGAGCATATCCTGCAGTTCCAATACTAGTCTGGATACTGTTTATCAGGGATACGTTCCCGAAGTCGACTACGGTGATACCATAGTCGGCCTTCGTCATCATGACGTTCGACGGCTTCATGTCGCGGAAGATCAGACCCATTTTGTGCACATATTCGAGCACTTCACAGATCTGCTCTCCCCATCGAAGAACCAGCTCTACAGGCAGTTTCCTGCCCTGCTTGAGCACAAAGAGCAAAACTTCCTCCAGGTCACGGCCTATGAGATAGTCCTGCGCCATGAAACGGGTTCCCACAGAGTCCGCGAAACACGCGTACACTCGGGGAATCCGTGGATGGTCTAGCTGCATCAGCAGCTTGGCCTCCTGCTCAAACATCTCGAGCGCTAAAGCGCGCTCCTCTGGATCGCCGCTCTGATCAAGAAGTTTCTTAACAGCGTAAATTTTACCGCCGTTATCGACTCCCTGATAGAGTGTACCTTGCCCCCCGCTTTTGACCACTCGCGTTAAGCGATACTCAGGTCCCGCGGGGTTCAAGACCGTCTGCTTACCGCAACGGCCGCAAAACCTGGCAAACCCAGGCGCGCGAACATGGCAGTACGGGCAGACGATCGTGGTCGGGACCACGGTCATATAAGCCCCCTTTTTCTACGGCCAAAGGCCGCTTACAAACCCCGTGAGGGGTACGAATAGAGTCCTGTTCCACCGGGGATGGTGGGAACAGGTTTGGGGTGAGCACTTTCAGGAATTACCTCTCCCGTGGCTGCTCTTGCCGAAGGTGTCTTGAGGACAAACAGGATTTCAGCTATCTGAACGCCTGATTGCCCTCAAGACCTAAGTGTTCCGCAGGTTATAAAGGTGCCAAACGACAATATCGAGACAGCATTAGCCTCGTTTTGTCTACATTTAGTATGTATTATACCAGTTTTGGTGTCAAAAAACAAAAATACTATGGGGTGTTATGCAGTGTGGATCTGACAGGACTCGAACCTGTGACCTTTCGGATGTGAACCGAACGCTCTAACCAACTGAGCTACAGATCCTAAACCATTAGTTGCAGGCATGTCATCCCCGTGCAGACGGGGATCCAGACTACAATGTGCCTAATATTGTCAATTATCTAGATTCCCGCCTGCGCGGGAATGACTAGAGAATCATAGCAATTATACTATGTAAGAGCTTGTTTTTTGTCGATAACTTTCATACAATGAAGCATTATGGAGCTCATTAAGCAAGGGCTGGAGTTTGTTATGGATATTCTGGAAACGATCGTCTTCGTAGGTTCGTTATTCATAGTCCTTTACTTATTTATACTACAACCGAGCATGGTAAAAGGCCCTTCAATGGAGCCTACCTTTTATACTGACGATCATATTTTTGTAAGCAAACTAACCTATAAACTACGACCTATTCAACGAGGTGATGTGGTTGTTACCCACTCTCCGCGAAACCCTGATATCGAGCTCATCAAGCGCGTTATCGGCCTCCCGGGAGATAAACTACTATTCCGTGAGGGAAGCGTGTATCTTAACGGCATGCTGCTACAGGAAAAATATCTCGCAGACGATACGCCGGTCTGGGACGGCGGCTATGTAAAAGAAGATCAAGCCATCACTATACCTCCGGAAAGTCTGTTTATAATGGGCGATAACCGACCCCGATCGTCTGACTCGCGTGAGTTCGGACCTATACCAACCTCTTCTGTAGTAGGTCATGTTTTTTTCCGCTACTACCCGCCATCAAAAATAGGCACTATTAAGAATACCTTCCCTGCCGGGTTACAGGCTTTATTCTCATTCTATATCTAGACAGACTCCTTAATAGCCTTGTCTTTTACCGGTTTATTCCCTAAAATGTAAGGTTATGGAGTTTATTAAGCAAGCGATTGAATTTGTAATGGATATTCTGGAAACAATTGTGTTTGTCGGATCGCTCTTTATAGTGGTTTACCTCTTCATAATGCAGCCCAATCAGATACGAGGAGCCTCGATGGAACCGTCATTCAACTCCGGAGATTATATATTTACGAGCAAAGTAACCTATAAATTCAGAGCTTTGGAAAGAGGTGACGTAATCGTATTCCGCTCACCACGAAACCCTGATATTGAGTTTATAAAACGTATAATAGGTCTGCCGGGCGATAAAGTTCTGTTTAGAGAAGGCGAAGTATATGTGAATGGTCAGCAGCTGAAAGAGAACTACATTGCGGATAAAACCTCTTTGTGGGAAGGCGGCTATGCTAAAGAAGACGAAGCAATTGTTGTGCCTTCCGACTCTCTGTTTGTACTCGGTGATAACCGGCCCCGATCATCCGACTCACGTGAGTTTGGGCCTATAGCTCAAACGAGTATTATTGGTCAGGTATTTTACCGGTATTATCCGGCAAATAAGATTGGAATCGTAGCAAACCCTCTTCCCCGAGCACTCCGCAGCTCGGTTATTCCTTCTCAGCTCTTTGTTCACTGGAAAGAAGCTGGTGTATAATCTCCCTCACATAAGGTGTAGTTTGTTGAAGACTTCCCGGTATCTCTATAGTTATTTTGCTGTGTATACGCGTTTGCAACACTTTAAGACTTGAGTGTTTATACCGCCCGTTAAACTGTGATGCCAGTCCGTCAACTTCTCCAGGAGGTATGTAATCACCCTCGGATGTAAGTTTATAAAGATGTTTTCGCACAAGTTCTTCGGTCTGAACAGATGTAAGCCCTTTGGCAAGCACCTCTTCGTAGATCGCCATCATTGTTTCCTTATCTTTTATCCGGGCTATTATAAACAGATGGGTTATCGAGACTAGTTTTGAATAATAGCCGTCAAGTATAAGCTCGGGGATTCTTTCAAGACGCATAATATGACATATATATGAAGATTTCATACCTATGTATTCACCTATATCTTTAATAGAAGCTCCCTTTTGCTTAACCGCAAAGTTGAGAAGTTTTGATTTATTGAAAAAATCTTCTTCGTCCTTAATCTGATCTAGTACTTTCAGTACATCTTCTTTCATACCCCTATTTTAACAGAAAGAGACGTAGATGGCTTATAATCTCCCTCTTGCTATAACAGTATCATAGAGCGCGCTGTTCACCATATCTGCAGGTACTGCAGCAGAAAACAGCCATCCCTGGAATCCATCACAGCCTGCCACTTCGTCAAAGAACCGAAGTTTACCTTGAGTATCGACTTTTTCGGCAACAACAGTCATACCCTTAGCATGTGCTTTATCAACAATAGCACATACTTGAGCCTGTTTGGCACTATCTGTCTCGATATCTTTTGAAAATGATTCGTCGAGTTTGATGGTGTCGTAAGGCAGTTCTAAGACTCCATCTATATCACTATGAAAGTCTAAACCAACGTCATCCGCTTTTATATGAAGACCCATAGCCTTCAGTGCCAGCATAGCTTGTGCTGCCTCGTATTTATTGACCATGGCGCTGTACTCTGTTATCTCTATTTCCAGTTGAGCTGGATTTATGCCGGTCTCCTCCATTGTCCTCCCTACCATGCGCACAAACATATCCGCCGAAGAAGGGTATATGCCATGTCTGCCAAAATGTACTGGCGCAAAATTAACTCCAATGGTGGGCGTTATTCCATTCTCTTGTTCCCACATGGTAAGCTGCTCACAAACCTGCCGGAAGATGGCAAACTCAGCCTGTTCTCCTACGCCCGACTCATGGAACTGTTTTATAAGATCAAGAGCATTGTGCCCAGGATATCGCAAAAACTGTTCAAATGTCACCTCATCTTCCTGACCCTCTATTCCCCGCCAGAGAATGGGCTGATAATGAAGATGACGGCGTTCAATCTCCGAAGGAAGGGGTATATCATAGGCGTGCTGAGTTTCTCGTGTCAGCCCAAATGGAAATCCCCTTGATGGTAAATATTCTTCAAGAGTGGCCATATCGCGACATGATACACACCTCTTACATTTTACTTACGAAATTCTTACAATATTTATGCCTCAAGAAGAATACATGCAGAAAATATATTAGTCAATCTAATTATTTCTATAAGATTATGAAGCTAACTACCCTCAGCAGAAATACATATAGGGAAATTTATGAGCTATGAGTCGTATATACGATAGGAGTGTAAGCTATGAGTATGTATGCCTATATGTATAAAATATAGCGTTCTCTTTTATGAAGGATTTACTACAGACACGTATGATTTGCCCTGCTTTATACCAAATTTCACTACGCCGTCTCGAAGAGCTATAAGGGTAAAATCTCTAGAAAGCATAACTCCTTCTCCTGGCCATACTTTTGTTCCTTTTTGACGGATGATCACATTACCTGTGACGACAGTTTCACCACCAAATAGCTTTACGCCTCTTCTTTTTGAATGTGAATCTCTGTTTCCTCGTACCGCTCTCTGCGCTTTTGTATGTGCCATAGTGAATTATAAACTTTATATTTTTGCTATTTTTATTTTTGTCAACTCAGCTGTGAAGCCATTTACTTTTCTTCTTCTAACTTTTGCTTTAAATCGTGCGACGCGTACTTTATTGCCTCTTACATGTTCTACGACAGTAGCCTTGATAGGTGATTTAAGGAAAGGTGCTCCCAGTTCAAGAGCTGCGCCATCATCTTCAAAGACTCCGAGGGTGTCGAGTTCGATCTCATCATTTGCGTTGGAAGCAAGTTTGTCTACGATAAGCTCTTCATTCTCGCGTACAACATACTGTTTCGCGCCTGATTTAATAATTCCAAATTTTGCCATAGGTAAATTATACCTAAAAAATGTCAGAGTGCAATATGAAATGAAACCACCCCAACCCCTCCTTAGTAAAGGAGGGGCCTTTCGTAAATTTAATGCAAATACTTGAAAGATGAAGATGTACATAAAAATAAGCATTAATTCCCCTCCTTTACTAAGGAGGGGGCAGGGGGTGGTTAAGGCAATAAGGCTAACGCAATAAGACATGTAATAAGTGAGGACCCTCCGTAGGAAATAAATGGCAGAGTAATGCCGGCTATGGGTAGAATTCCCAGATTCATGCCCATATTCACAAATGCCTGAAAGAGAAAAAATGCTGTAAAGCCTATATATACAAGCATATGAAATCTGCCATCAACAGTCTGCTGATAATAATAGTACGTAATACGCTTTATGAGTATTATGGCCATAATAAAGAAAAGTGATATGACCGCAAAACCGCCTACAAAACCAAACTGCTCAATGAGCGACGAAAACGCGAAATCAGTCTCATTCTCAGGCAGAAAGTAAAGGCGTGACTGAGTTCCCAGACCCAATCCTTTACCGGTGAATGTGCCTGAACCCACACTTATGAGTGCCTGTGTCATATTATATGAGGTCCCCTCCTGGTCTATATGGGGATTAAAGAACGTAGTAATACGGCTCTTTTGATATTCCTTAAGAAAATTCCAGCCTATCGGAAGACTGACAACTCCAATAAGAGCAACGTAGAGGATGAACTTCTTGGGAATACCTGAAAACATAAGCATCGTAAAAAAAATAGCCGCATACACAAGCGCGTTTCCAAGATCAGGCTGTTTGAATACCAACAGCGCAGGCACTACAAAATAAAACATGGAAAGGAGAAAAAATGAAAACTCCTTAAGGTGAGCCCGGTTACGTGAAAAAAACTCTGCCATAAACACAATAAAGATAATTTTCAGGAATTCTGAAGACTGAAACTTAAAGAAGTAAAGATCGATCCAACGCTGCGAACCTTTGACCTCAAAACCAATAACGTATGTAATGATAAGAAGAATAATAGACAACCAATAGAAAAAAAAGGTATTGAGACGCAAAAAATGCAGCCCCTTCTTGCGTAAGATAGAATAAAATAGCACTCCTATACCAAAATATGTAAGATGCCTAACTAACAGGTCTTTCTGTATGCCCAGGAGATTGAATGTACCAAAGAGAAATATAAGTATTGCCAGGATCAGAAGCTGTAACATGGATTAGTATTATTGAACAAATCAGCTTTTTGTAATAACGAGGGCGTCGCCTATCTCAATGTCACTGGCCATCACCTGTTTCTTCACCGCTTCCCCATACTGCTCATATTCCTTAGGAAGCACAAGCTTTATGGTATCGTGTTGCTTAAGATTCTGCACTTTGCGCTCATACTGTATTTTTCTTACGAGTTCACGGATCTCCCCTTCAGCTTTGAGTTCGGGAGTCATAGTTGTATCATAGACAACCGCAATTTCTTCGGCTTTATAGGTTCCCCATGTTATTTTCTTCACGTTAAGTTCATCTGAGATCAGTGACTCATATGTATGAATCAGTTCTTTTCTCAGAAATGCTTTATCTTCGGGAAGTGTTACACTCACCATAGCCAGCGGCTGACGTACTTTAAGCTTAAGCTCTTTACGTATTCTGTGCCCGGCTTCAACTATGTTGCGAACCAACTCCATATCACCCAGAACGTGCTTGTGTTCGGCAGCATGTTTACTATCCGGCCATGAAGCAAGATGTACCGACTCATGCCCCGTTAAGGTTGTATAGATTTCCTCAGAAATAAAAGGCAGAAATGGCGAGAGGATTACAGAAAGAGTAACGAGCGTATGATACAATGTGCCGTAAAAGGCTTTTTTGTCAGCACTATCATCAGAATGCATCCATACACGCGTACGACTCCGGCGGATGTACCATGTAGAGAGATCTGAAACAAACTGTTCCACATCCATTGCGGCATCTCGTGCGTTATACGACTCCATGTGTGTCTTAACAGATACCGTAAGATGCTCAAGTCGGCTCAGAAGCCACATATCAAGAATGTTGGACTCCGAGTCATCCCGAACTTGTTTCGGGATCCCGATCTCCATCGGGATGACAAACTTGTCGAGTTTGGAGTACTCGAGGTAGAATTTATACGTATTCCATAACATAAGATAAAACTGTCTACGCACTTCATCAGCTTTTTTATATCCAAAAAGCATATTATCCGCAGGATTGTGACGGACAAACATCCATCGCATAACATCAACGCCTATTTTGTCGGCTCCTTCATTGAATTCTATGGAGTTTCCCCAACTCTTATGCATTGCCCGGCCGTCTTCTCCAAGCTGCGTGGCAAAACCAAGCACACGTTTAAATGGATTAGTATCCTCAAGCACAGTAGATTCAGCGATCATTGCATAGAACCAGTTTTTAAACTGTCCGGGGAATGATTCTGTAATAAAGTCCACGGGAAACCATTTTTGCCACTCCTTTTTATTCTTCCAGTAGAGAGGTTCACCCGTATTGTGCTCAGTAATAGTGGAATAAGGAACTATTCCCGCATCAAGCCATGGGTTACCCACGTCGTCTACACGATGCACTTCTCCCTTGCATGTGGCGCAGGTAATAACAACCTCGTCAATAAAAGGTTTGTGAGGAGAATGTCCTTCAAACTCTGACCAACCCTTGACTGCTCGTTTTTTGAGATCGTCTTTAGAGCCGATAACCTCAAAGGTGTCACATTTCTTGCATTCATAGATCGGCAGCGACAGACCCCAGTATCTATTTTTCTTACTTATCAGCCAATCGTGCATATTCTTAAGCCAGTCAAGCTCCCGGTCGAGACCAAACTCAGGCATCCAGGTTATTTTTTTGGCTACCTCCATCATACGCTCACGAAGTGTGCGTTTATCATCTTTGGTACCTTTATCCATGGCTATATACCATTCATCAGCTACTTTCCAGACTAGCTCTGTTTTACAGCGCCAGCAAGCTGGATAACGATGTGTATACTGCAAAGTTTTAAGTATATATCTGCCGTTCTCTAGCGATCTCAGATGATCTATTATCAGTTCCGGGTGTTTCTTTGCATTCTTACCGGAGAATTCATTCATGTCTGGTAGGTAATCCGCGTTGTCCTGGATGACCGAGATGATAGGTAGATCGGCTTTCTTACCCAGCTGAAAATCTTCCTGGCCTGCACCAGGAGCTACATGAAGAAGCCCCGTTCCTTCACCTGCCATGACTATTTCGGAGCCATCTACCACAGTATGGAAAGTCTTTTCGTTTTCTTTTCGGGCTGTCTGAACACGGGGGAGATCGTCAAAAGGTGCCGAGTACGAGAGTCCCAACAATTCTTTACCAGATATTTCTTTCACCAGCTCATGCTCTCCATCGACTTTATCGAATACATAGTCTGAAGTGTTTAGCGTTCTATTTTTTAGTGGTCTTGTAGGCGTGTTCCCGTTTTCATCTTTGGAGATAAATATAATCTTTTCCTTTGTTAGTTTATTCTGCCATACGCCGTAGGTAAAGGCAGTGTTAACCCCGATTGCGACGTTAGCAGGAATAGTCCAGGGTGTTGTGGTCCACGCCAATAAATATGTGTTTTCCCAACCTTTTGATGTTATCGGCAGTTTAAAAAACACTGTTTCGTGCGTAAGTTCCTTATAATCTTCGGTAAGCATTTCGTGCTGACTTATTGCGGTCTCACAGCGTGGGCACCATGGCACTGAGTCACGCCCTTTATAAATCCAACCATTGTCATAGCATTTTTTAAGAAAATGCCAGATTGTGTAGTTATTTTCGTCACTCATAGTGAAATACGAATGATCCCAGTCCATAAAGTAGGCAAGGCGCTTGGACTGTTCTGTCTGAATACTGGAGAATTTGATGACTCTGTCCTTACACATCTGAACAAATTTGGCGATCGATGCTTTTTTATCACCAGGAACAAGATTTTCAATATCTTTTTTTGTTTTTATGCCTATTTCTTTCTCTACTTCCACTTCTACCCAGAGTCCCTGGCAGTCGAAACCATTCTGAAAGCGCTGTTTCTTGCCTAACAGATTATTGAACTTCTGCCAAAGATCTTTGTAGGTCCGTCCCCATGCGTGATGCACTCCCATTGGATTGTTGGCGGTTATAGGGCCGTCAAGAAATGAAAAGCGCTCCTCAGAGCTGTCGTTTTTATGTAGATATTTATCGGTTATGCCTTCTTTGTGCCAGTGGGCAAGCCATTTCTTTTCCATCTCAATGAAGTTAAATTCTTTTTTTTTCTCCTCGGGGGGATTGGTTGACATAGTAACATATTGTAGTCTAAAGATACCTAAATCTCAATACAGTGGATAATAAGGCCTATAGAATTGACTTTACAGCTTCAAATTGATACAATTTGACATATTTTTACAGCACTTTGATAAAAGCTCAGCCTGATCGCCAGAGGGTTCACATGCGCCTGCATCCTCCTATGAGACATATGTGGTCCCTTTGGACGATCCTTCTATGCAGATACAGAAGTAAAACTTAATCTGCGCCTCAACGCCACACCCTGTGGCACCTCAACCAACCCATATTGAAAGGGGGACTTCTATGAGCAATGGACCCATTACACGGGAAGAGGCCGCAGAGCGGCTTGCCACGATCGTAGGCCAGTTTGTCCGGGATCAAGGGCACAACATGCCCGACGCCGAGATTCGGGCCTTCGCGGATGCTATCCGCGACGGGAACGATAAGACATACTACACTATGGACAGCCCTACGCTATCCTACGTCGAGTATGTTGCGGCACCCGACGGCCCTGAGTACCGGTCTGTCTACGCGTTCAGCCGGGACAATACCGGCCACTCGTATGACGATGAACTGGATGCGTTGCTGCCTATCGAGCTTATTGCCGCGATCCTCGATCCGGCGATCAGCAAGATACGCGCAACCATGCTCGCGCTCGCAACATGGTACCGGGAATCTACTGGCGGCCCACTTCCTGATCCTGTATTAACCCATCTGCCGCGCGCGCTCAGGAAAAATCTGCCCTTCGCATGGAACGAGCACGGGTTCACCTATAGCCTAGGTGCGCCTGATGTGAATGGGTACATAATACGGATCTTAGAGCGAGAATCGCGCAGAAACGACGAAATCGGTTTTCATACCGTGAACGTGATCTGTCGCGAGCTGTCGTTGAAGGCAACAGCCCGCTTTGTCGAGCTCATGGGCAACGCGCCGCAGGCGTATTATGTCGAACCCATCGATCCCGCCGGGGCGATCGATCTGGCTGAGCTGGTGGCTGCCATCATCAAGTGGTGGTATCCTCAGGACTTCACGTATGTCCCGTATCCTGAGGCTGAACACGCACAGTTCGTCGAGGCCATGCGCCGTGGCGAGCAAGCCGTGCTGATGATCGCCAGCCACATCATCGAGAACTACCGCATCGTCGTCGGCCCGCCTGACAGCAATGGCACCATTGTCCGTGTGGAAGTCGGGTTCGGCACAGGGCAGTGGAAGCCCGTTTTATACGCGACGGAGTGCGTTGGCCTAGCGTTGGAGCAAACGGTAGGTACTGACGCGCTACGTAGCCTTTTCACCCCCGCTTAACGCGGACAACGGTGGACCAGGGGAGCATAGCTCCCCTGGTTCCCAGACACCCCATTCTTCTTATAAGTCATTTTTGTAATTTCTTCATTTTAGCCTCAAATATATTCCTATAGTATTGACAAATTCCGAATACTGGCCTATAATATATCTATTCATCTCCCCCGTTCCTTGATAATCCGATGTAGCAGGGAAACATCTCCAGACACCCCTTGTTCTGAGCCCGGAACTTGTTCCGTGGGGAGGAGCACTGGGTATCTGGAAATACATTCCCTGCTATGCGAACTCTCGACAGCAACTCGGCCATTATTGTGGCCGGATTGCTGTCGAGACCAAAAGAAACGGTCACCAACGACGGCCGGCGATAAGAACGCCGCTTATATGGGCAAGCAACGCCCAGAAGAAATGCGGGTACAGAAAACCCGCCAAAACACAAGGAGGCATCCCCTATGGACACCATCAACACCCTTATCCAGGCCGCCGCCGAGATCATCCGCAACAACTGGTTGGCAATCGTGCTGAGCCTCTTGGCCCTGCTAACTGCCTACGGTGTGTTCATGAAGCTCTGGTTCAAACCAGGCAAAATGAACTACATCAAATTTATGTGGTACTACCGTCAGCGCCCGATCCGCTACGGATACGACGCGAAGAAGATCC
>JBDKFK010000025.1:0-26653 GCA_039798745.1 Candidatus Parcubacteria bacterium | reverse complement strand
TCCTTGTCATACAGCGGCTTCATTTCCGTGCCGCTGACATCGACGGTTCCGGTGCGCGCGTATCCCCGCGGGCCGACAACTTCGTAGCCGAGGGTCGTCGTCCCCGAAACGTTCTGGGACGAGACAAGCGGCTGAAACTTGTCGCTGCGGAAGAAATAGTGAGCCTCGGCGCTGAAGAAGCTCTCGGCCGCGCTAACGGAAGCGACGGAGGGAGCCTTGGCCGGCTGCCCACTCTTGATCGGCATGCTGAACGGGCGGTCATCGACGCCGGAAGCGGCGGGCTTGGAAGCCGGCGAGGCTGCGGCGATGTTGACGAAAGGCGCGAACAGCGAACCGAACACGACGGCGAACAGAAGGGCGAAGCGTGCGAAAATGGACGACATGGTAAACCTCCTCATACTGATGCTAACATTCCGACGCGAACGAACCGACTTGCGAACATTGGACTTGGGGTTAGATTCGGGATCCATGGTTCTGTGGGACTCCTTTCCATATAAGTAAAAATCGGACCCGATTGTGGGGGCTACGGATGGGCAAAGGCTAAAGAATAACTATATGATTACTCGTTCCTTCGGGGGCTGACAGGGACAGATTATAAATATATACCTTATATACTCAAGGTAAGGGTGGATCTGTCTTGTTCACGGTCAGCGGGAGCGCCCCCCTTCGCCTTGTGGGCTTCGGAGGGGTGTCACTAAGTGGACAAAGGAAAGTTATAGTATTCAGGCGCAAATCTTGGCCTGCTAAGTAGTATTTGCCGATGAGCGCAGCTTGCCACGGCTAAGCCGTTGAAGCTGCCCTCTGCGTGGTCCTCACGATCGGGGCCGTTACTTCTCTAGGAAAGAAGTCTTATTGTATTGGTAGCGATTATTACTGTTGCTCTTTGTTAAGGTACGAAACCCTAACTTAGGTCTCCTTCCTCCTCTAGGCTGCTTGCCTATTCTCGGGAGAAGATCTACCTATAGTATAGTACTATATTTTTAGGGTGTCAATGGCCATTTTGAGGCTATTTTTGAAGGTCTCTTCTAAGGTTGTGGCCATAAGCCTTGGGACCCATTCATGGGTGAATTGTATACTATATAGTATTAATATATAGCCTATACAAATACCCGCATATTTTTTAAGGGAGCATACGTCACTAAACAGCCTCGACATATTATACATACATAATATATATGTGTCAAAATAAGGCTATCGTCTATAGTCTATAGTCTATTGTCTATTGTCTATTGTCTATCGTCTACCCTTGCGTATCTCTACCTTCAAGCAGCGCTTGATTGTAAGGAAACGCAAGAGAAAATCGTAAGCTGTATGTACAGGAACTCTTCAGCGAGACAGACCACGGCTATCGCGGTAAGCTCAATGCTAAGTTGATGTACAAGGCTGACTTCCGATGAAGTAAGAAGCACCAACCCTCCGAATCGGAGGGCCGGTGCTTTCACTTCGAGCCTGTCAGTTATTGAGGATGAGATCCATCCTCTCCTCTTTTGTTAGCGGCGTGCAGGGCACACCACTATCTTCACCACACTGTCCACTTGCGTGAGGCAGGATGATAGGGGCGATTTCGACAGGCGTAGACTGGAGAGTTCCCATAGCTGCGGCATTGATGGCCGCGGCAGCAGCGCGAACGGAGTGAACCGCTCGGGGCATGGGTTTGGCCACGGTCGTCGATTGCACGGCCTGAGCCTCAGTAATGATCGGTTGGCTAATGGTCGTGGGTAGTGCCTCGGCCTGAACCGATGACACCGTAGTTGCGGGCGTGCTGAACTGCCAGTTCACGCGTGGCGTGGGCAGGCAAGACAGGCATACCAGCAATGCGATGAGCATAAGCTCGACGGGCGGGGCGGCGAACATGGGCCGACGGGTGATCACTTGCATGGAACAGCTCCTTTATAGATAATCCGGCCTCAATGGTAGAAATAATGTGTACACGAGTGTTATTTCTACTATAGAGTCCGGATTCTGGAAGTCTAGATTTTCTCTTGTTAAAGTGCTTTGGCCTTGCGGCCTTAGCTTGTGTGGCTATTCCTACGCTGAGAAGCAAATCTCAGTTTGAGAGCAGCCTAAATATAGTATAGTACTATAGGATATATGATGCAAGGGGTATCTTGAGCGTAAACATAGCTAAGTAGAAAGATAGGATAGGTAAAGTAGGTGTAAGAGAGTGGCCAGCTGTGTAGCTGGCCACTCCCGGATGGAAGTGTGGTAATCGAGTTGAGCTCGACTAGCATGTTGCTTCCATATCGAACGCGTGACTTCCTTTGACTCGCAGGACGATTTGATGTGCCTGGGGCACAACTTCCTGCGGGACTTCGAAAGTCACGTCGCGGCCCGGCGGGTCGTAAATTTCTTTGCCGTTAGCGTCATAAACGGCATAGGTATACGATCCGTCGAGACCCCACAAGTGAAATATTGCTCGCTTGTAGGGCTGTCGGTTGGGCGGCAGTGTGATGACGTAGGAGGCGCCGAGCGCCTGATTGAGCGTGTTCGCTACGTCAGTCGTACTGCTGGAAATAAGGGCGAAGCCTTTGTTCACCAGCAGTCGCTTCATTGCCGTGCTGACTTTGGAGGGAGTTGCTCCCGTATCCAGCCACATAATGACGGCACCATTGTTGTCTCTTATCGAGATGGTGGCGCCGTCTAGTTGCATGACTGAAGCTGGCTTGGCTCCCGCTTTCAGCTCATCGGCCAGGTGAAAAGGTTTACACGCTTCGAGCGTGGGTCCGCCTGCAGACTGAGCTCGTAGCTGAGCCGCTTGCTGAGCAGATGGACTTTTGAGGTCGATGTAGGGCACAGTAGCATTATATGATGCACGATCGCCTTGCGGCTGAAACGTGCCATCACGAGTGCCCATCTCGAGCCCATAGCCCTGGATACTTCCCCCACAGCTCGACGTGCAGCCGGAGAGGAAGATAACCATAAGCCACAGCAACAAGATTCGTAGCCATCTTGGCATTCCGCCCTCCTTTTTTGGTTATACAAAGAGCTTCTACAAAAAATTGACGCTGTAATAATTATACTATAAGATATAGTTTATTGGAAGATGAATGTGAGGTTAACTACCCTCCGCCTGCTGGCGGGCCCCTTCTTAGTAAAGGAGGGGAAGATATTTATTTAATGCCGAGGCCTCTGAGATATTCTCTGAATTCTTCACCAATCTCTTTATGTTGCAAGGCTAGATCTACGACTGTTTTCATATATTCAAGCTTGTTTCCAGTATCGTAGTATGTGCCGTTCTGAATCTCTACCGCGTATACAGGCACGCCATCCTGCTTAAGAAGATTAATGGCATCAACGAGCCATATTTCTCCCCCTTTACCAGGCTGAACACGTTTGAGTGCGTGGAATATTTCGGGAGGCAAAATATAAGCGCCATGAGTAGCTAGATTTGAAGGAGCCTCTTCAGGCTCTGGTTTTTCTATAATAGCTTTAATTCTATGCACATTTCCTTCGACATGTTCGAGGTCAGCTATGCCATATCTTTTAAGATCTTCTTTACGGTTGATGCGCACGCCTGAGATAACGATTCCACCATATTTTTCGTGGACTTCCATCATCTGAGCAAGACGTGGAGGCTTGGAGTAGATGAACTCATCTCCCCAGAGTACGGCAAACGATTCGCCGTCCATAATAGGCTCAGCTGAAAGTACTGGAGTACCGTTGCCGTAAGGGCCTTTTTGGCGAACGTAGATGAATTTGGCCATATCTGAGATTTTTCTTACTGTTTCAAGAAGAGCTGTTTTATTGCCCTGCAGTAGATTCTTTGTGAGATCTTCGTCAGGCATATCAAAATGATCTTCGATTGCGCGTTTGTTTGAGCCTGTCACAATAATGATATTCTCAATACCTGAATCTACGGCTTCTTCGACTACGTACTGAATTACGGGCTTGTCTACGATAGGAAGCATCTCTTTTGGCATTGCTTTTGTCTGAGGAAGAAATCTAGTACCGAATCCGGCTGCTGGAATGACTGCTTTTGTGATTTTCATATGTTGATGATTATAACAGACTTACCCAGGAAAATAAATAAGCGGAGCGTTATTCAAACTGTACTGTTACTTTGTGGCTGAGTACTCCATCTGATCCTTCCATCCCTTCGATCTTGGCGGTAACCTCAGCTATGCCTGGGGTATCGGAAATAAGGTGAAATTCGGCTTTTCCCTCTTTATCGCTCGTTACTGAGGTCTCCTTGAATGTACCGAGTGTAGAAGTTATAGATACTACTTTATTGGATAACGGTTTTGTTTTAATATTACGCACAAACACGGTTACCGTGCTTTGTGAGGTAGAGTCGGCCTTAGTAGTGAGAGGCCAGGCAAAAATAAGTGAGTCGGTGGTGGAAGGGGCTAATTCCTCTTTAGCTCGGGTAAAGTTGGATAATGGCTTCTCAAAAATAACCATCGACGCAAAAAGCGCGAACGAGAGGAAAAATAAGAACATCAAGCCTAGTAGTTTCTTATCCATATCAATTTCTTCAGAATAGCACTAAATATATGCATTGTCAATTAGATTAAGATAAAGCGAGAGATTGATACAAGGGGGATGCTATGCAGCATCCCCTTTGTACCTAGATAGTTACTCCTGAAGCTCTTTGAGCTCTATGCGCATGGCAATGAGCTCAGCGATCATACGTCCCACGAGCAGTGCCAGAGTAAGGATCAGAAGGATGCTCTGAAATACCGTATACTCCGTCCGATCCAGGGCGAGGAGGAAGTATACGACCAGCATAGGAATGATGAAGGCTGTGAGGTTTTTGTAAATCTCGACAGCCAACTTGACCCGCCGCTGGCGTCTGCGTTTACGCATGGCCTTTTCCTGCCGGCGAATGAATGCCTCCATATCGGTAGGTCCACCCCGACTCTCCATGACTTCGGTGAGCATTTCGCTCAGGTACGAAGGCATGTTATTGAGTATTGTGGACTTGTGAAGGCGGCCGTTGGGCCGAACATGCACAACGTCAACACTGCTGTGGGGAAGGCCGGAAAGGTAGGCGTCGATAAGATCGGCGTGGCGGTCACGGGTAAGGAAGGCCAGGTCACCTATAGGCTCAATCTGGATTGCAGTCGTTGTTGTGAATTTCCAGTTGAGATGAAGCATAGCATCCTGAAAGGCTTGTTCACCGGGGAAACGGTATAGCTTCTCGTGGAATTCGCCATTGTCGTATACGGTGTCTCCCGAGAAGTCATCGGCGTCCCAGATGCCTACTGTTTTGTAGGCAACCTCGAGAATGTATCGAAGCGCGACCTGCCAGGCTGGGCTATTTTGCTCGGTAATCGTAGAAATAGCTCCAACATCGCTCTCAAAGCTCTGACCTTCAGCATTAGTTGCTGAAGCCCTCACTTCGATCCGAGGGCCTTTGAGATGCTCAGCGAGCTTGACGAGGATGCGATAGGTGATCTCATTGGCTTTCCATTCAAGCTGCAGATCCCAGCTAAGTTCTATCACTCCTTCCCGCCGTTCTTCGGGAAAAGAAATGGAGGGATCTCCAGCAGCAAACGTGGTGGTAAACTCCGCTACACACTGCTCGATGAGTGCTGGTAGCGGTGAGTTGGTGTCAGTCATGTGTATCTCCTTTACGTGTCAAGGCATAAACCTGCGTTTACGCATGACTTCTGAGGCTATCGACTCACCGATGCCCTTGAGAACAAGGAAGTCGCCTTTGCGCATAAGGAGCGCGTGGTCCGGAGTGATTCCGTGCTGTACAAGCTGTACAGCAGCCTTGTGCGACAAGCCCCAGTTGGAGGGAGCTTTGTACCAGGTGATTCGTGCTTCCAGACGAAGCAGCTCAAATGCTGAAAAGCATCGTTCGTACGTGATCGGTGTGCCGCAGATGGGACAAAAATACATCCATCCTGAAAGACGGACGATTATGTAGCTGCATTTACGGCACTGCTTCTCATGGATAGTTGGATTTTGTATGCCACACTGATGACAGAAACTCTGCTCAGGTTGGATACAGGTTCCACACTTAAAGCATACGTGCGCTGCAGCCACAAGTGTTGTCTCACGGCTGCGCGCATAGTCTTCGGACATTGTGCTTATACCTCCTTTACTTCAGGTAGAGAAAGATGAGGCCGGCAAGAGGATGTTTGAGGGTGTTATATATGAGGGGATGAGAGCTATATAATATACTATATATATCTTATTCCCTCATATATCGTGAAATCTCTCGCTTTATCAAAGGGCAAATATAATCGGCGGCAGTAATAAGCAAGTATTAAGGCGCCGTAGTAATATGAGTGACTCATATTATATCATAAACCACCCCCCGCCTTGGCGAGGCTCGCCCTCCGGCGGCTAATCCCTCCTTAGTAAAGGAGAGGAATATATAGACATTTTGAAATAATCGTGCTGGGTAGGTTATAATATTACTTGTCGTATGAAACATGTAATTGATGTGAAACATCTGGTTAAACAATACAATAACTCAAAGGAGCGTGCTGTGGATGATATTTCATTTACCGTAAACGAAGGAGAGTTTTTTTCGTTACTCGGGCCAAACGGAGCGGGCAAAACTACGACCATCTCCATCCTTACCACTACCCTATCTACCACATCAGGAGAAGTAAAGATCGCAGGATATGATATAGACACACAGTCAACGCAGATACGACAGAACATAGGGGTAATTTTTCAGAAACCAAGTCTTGATCAGAATCTTACGGCGGAGGAAAATATACGATTACATGCTGTTCTCTATGGGTTGTATCCGTTCAGTCCGATGTACTCAATGATGCCTGATTCATATAAGGAGCGTGTACATGAGCTAGCGGAGCTTTTGGATATATCAAAAGATCTGTTCAAACCGATCAAAACATACTCGGGTGGGATGAAGCGGAAGCTGGAAATCGTGAGAAGCCTAATGCACAATCCTAAAATTTTGTTTCTGGATGAACCTACTACCGGATTAGATCCTCTAAGCCGGAGAAATTTATGGGAGTATCTGGTGGATGTAAGAAAACGCGAACACACAACTATTTTTCTTACGACACATTACCTTGAAGAATCGGAAAATGCGGATCAGATAGCTATAATAAACCACGGTAAAATTGTAATGAAAGGGACACCGACTGAGGTGAAGGCGCATCTGGTAAAAGGATATGTAAGCATTGATGTGAAACCAAAAGATCGAAGCGCTGTTAAGGCCGAATTAACCAAGATGAAGGTGTCATTCGTTGAAGAAGAACACATCCGTATACCCGTGAAAGACGGTGAGGGTGCACGGATTGTACAGTCAATCAAGACACCACTTACTCATCTTAAAGTGCACACTCCAAGCCTGGAGGATGCATATTTAGAAATTGTGGAGGATACACATGCTGAAAGAACTTAATTCTATTTTTGCTATTGCTTTTCGAGATCTTACAAAATTCCTGCGTGACAGGGGAAGGATTATAGCTACATTTATATTTCCGCTCATATTCATTGGAGTATTAGGAGGAAGTCTAGAGTCGAATATTGGAAAGTCGGTGGGCTATAACTTCTTGACCTTTACATTCGTGGGTGTACTGGGACAGACACTTTTTCAATCTACAGCATCGGGCATAATTTCACTGATCGAGGACAGAGAGAATGATTTTAGTCAGGAGATGTTTGTCTCCCCTATTTCCCGTTACTCTATTATTCTGGGGAAAATCCTCGGTGAGTCGATGGTTGCTTTTATGCAGGTTTTGGGTATTCTAGTGTTTGGTCTTATTATTGGTATTCCTATTACGATACCGCAGTTGATTTCACTTATTCCGGTAGCGATAGTGATCTGTTTGTTTGGAGGAGCTTTCGGGATAATAGTAATGGCTAACTTAAACTCACAGCGATTGGCAAATCAGATTTTTCCGTTTATTTTATTTCCACAGTTTTTTCTTGCAGGAGTATTTAATCCGATTAAAGATCTGCCGCCCTATTTATATATATTTTCGCGGATCGCGCCGATGACATATGCTGTGGATTTTGTAAGAGGTGTTTTTTACCGGGGCCTACCTGAGTACGACAAAGTAGTGTTATATAGCCCATGGGTGGATCTTCTGGTTATGTCCGGAATGTTTGTGGTCTTCATTACGATTGGCACATATCTCTTTGTGAAGAACGAGCGGAATAAATAAGAGTTATTTTTTAGAAGCTTCAAGAGCAGTAAGGCGGAGAGATTCGTGAACAAGTGGATGATGCAGATAGTCTTCGGCATTCTCGAGAGTAAGAATAATTCTGCCGGTCATACGGTGACCTGAGGGAGCAAAATCTACACAATCTTCATTACTATCTACTACTTCCTGATGTTTTTCTTTTGGCACTTTAACGACCATCCCATCGTCAAAGGCGCAGAGCGCTAGTTTACGGTTGATATAAACAGCCTTATGTCCCATCATTTTGCCGAGAGTACATATAGGATGGGTAGCGGCAATTTCAATAAGTATTTGTTCGATATCGTCGCGGTCGCGGGTCATGAGGATATTATACAGGGAGTACTGAGGTAAGAGTATAAAGACCGGGAGAGATTGTGCCCCCGCCTCGTCCGCCCCCCCGATTCGGAGGGCGAGACGGGCGAGGTGAGGCGTCGAAGGTGCTAGTCAGCGATCACGAGCTCCTGCTCGCGCTCTTTGACATAGTACACTTCGTCGTCGTACGGCGGGGTGCCGCTTTCGCATAGGTATGCGAAGCGATAGCCCTGAGTGGCCAATACGACAATAAGCGATGTGCGGGCGCCGATGACCGGCAGCCAGCTGTTGCTGCAGCCGTGCAGCAACGTCATCGCCGAGGCAACGCTCAAACCGGCGTCGCCGGTGTCGAGTTCCTCGATCGGCAGGTCGGGAAACACTTGCTCAAGAAGATTGCGCTCCCCTTCATAGAGCGGTCGGTCGCAAAGCCAGACTACTTTGGTGAATACAGTTTTGTCAAGCATATAGCCCTCCTTTGAATTGATGACCTTAGACATGGCGTCCAGGATCATAAGCGATTGCCACCAAGCTAAATGCAGGCATTTAGCGTGCCTTAGG
Organism: Candidatus Parcubacteria bacterium; assembly: GCA_039798745.1. Lineage (GTDB taxonomy): Bacteria > Patescibacteriota > Microgenomatia > UBA1406 > GWC2-37-13 > JBDKFK01. The sequence goes on along the minus strand of JBDKFK010000025.1, from coordinate 17,666 downwards.
GGCATTAAAAACACCAGAAATCTGATATGTTTAATGCCTCTAAGGCAAAAATCTCTCCCGGTTGTAAAGGTTCAAACCCATGAGGACCAGATAGATATAGCAATAATACCTAGAGGTAATATGGGTTGTAAAATATACCTATAGTATATCAAAACGAGCTGTAATAAACAAGCACGGATTAGCCTTGAATACGGTCTTGTTCCTTTATACAATGGATACATATGGAAGAAACAGATGAAGTACAAACAATAGAACACGAAGTTAGTATAGATGCCGCTCTTACTCATGTAGTAAAAAGTATGACGGCAGCGAAAGAAGGACGTAAATGCGTGGATGGCAGGTATGCTGCAGATGGTGCGGAAAACGGGATGATAGCCCGCCCGGGCGGTGATTACGGCTATGTCATGGCACTTCTGTCGGTAAACCGGCATAAAAATTTGGGCTTAACGCCCGAGCAATGCGTAGACGCGGTCTATAACGCATTAACAGTAGGCGGACAAAAGTTTTATATGCACACCGACACTCACGCCCATCCGTCTCATGAGCATGATACCGCAGGTGAACATCACGATGCTCCGGTAATAGGCTGTGGACATATCGCGAAAGCACTCAATAGCGAACTGGCTACAGGGTATGCAATACCCGAAGAAGACATGCAAAGAGCCTTTGATCATATGCAGACGTATATACAACAAGGAAAATCAGTGTATATGGCTGTACTGGAAGGAAGTCACTGGGAACAGGGAGTTCTGGTTGTGGACAGTGATACTCATGCTGTGAATCCGCATAATGAAGACGAAAAAGAGAATTCTATGTACTTTGTATATGACAAAAAACGGGATGATACTTTTATTGAAAAAGTATTAATGCCTCGACTGCATGTAGAGGGATTGACGCTGGAAGATTTTAAAGCTGCGTCTGATACACAGCTTCAGGCTACATTACACAACCTCGCGCTGGGAGCAGAAATATACCATGTAGAAATAGATAAAGATGAAACTCCTGTGGTGGTGCCGATGGGCAAGGTAGCGTAAGCTGCAAAGAAGCGGGGTCATCTGGCAAAAGCCAGATAACCCCACTGTGTTGGAGGGCACTATGAATCAGGCTGCTAGAGCCTGACTCCACCCATCAACGACACGGTTGACATAGTTCAGCGCCGTGGCCGTTGGCACTTCGTAGCCCTTTGGCAATGGCAGCTCGGCAAAGCCGGCAGCGTCGAGCGCTGCGCGATAGAGCCGCTCGAAGCAAACGGCTGTTTGCTGCTCCTCATTAAGGGCTAGGAACGAGACCGTTGCGGCCTGATAGGCGCGATACAGACCGTTGATGTCTGGCGCCTGGCGCCGTACGCGTCGCATAACGGTCGTGTCTGATTTCTGTGTCATTAGACACCTCCTGTGTTGTGAAGCGGCGTGATGCCGCGGTTGATACATGTCTGGCAAGCAAGTGCCAGACGGACCAGAGGAACCACATCGGTTAAATGTGAACCTATAGTATATCAAGAACAGCCTCTTTTTACAATTAATAAGCAACAGCTGCGATGCATTGTGTCCAAGAGCAAAAACAGGTACAATGATGGGACATGAAAAAGACAACTATCATATTTGATTTTGACGGAACAATCGCGGATTCTATTCCGTTTATATTCAAAGCAGCACGAGAACTTGCTAAAAAATATGGTTTTACCCCCCCTCCGGAAGCAGAGATAGATTCGTTTAAAGACAAACCGCCTATGGAAATCATAAAACGGCTAAAAATACCATTGTATAAAGTTCCCTTTTTGATTGTGGAAGGACAACAGCTCCTGCACAAATATATGAAAAATGTCGGATATGTAAAAGGGATGCGAAAGGTACTGGAGTCTTTGCACACAAAAGGATATACGCTTGGTCTTCTCACATCAAACTCAAAGGAAAATGTTGAGATATTTCTTCATAAGCAGGATCTTCGCGTTTTTGATTTCGTATATTCTGAACGGAGTCTTTTTGGTAAAGCACCAGTACTTGAAAAGATGATGAGAAAGTTTAACTTAAAAAAAGAAGAAGTAATGTATGTTGGCGACGAGGTGCGTGACGTGGATGCCTGCAAAAAAGCGCGTGTTGATGTGGTATCGGTGACATGGGGGTTCAGCTCAAAACCAATATTAAAGGAACATGAACCCAATCATATAGTTGATAAGCCGGAAGAGCTGCTGAAGTTATTCGTGTGATAACCACCCCTAGCCCCTCCTTAGTAAAGGAGGGGAATTATTTTTTTTGTCATTATAGATTGATTGTATCCCCTTCTTTTACTTTTCCTTCCAGAATGAGTTTGGCAATTTTATCCTCAATATTTTGTCTTAGCACGCGTTCCATATCGCGCGCGCCAAAGGCAGGATCGTAGCTTTTTACCGCTATTGACTGAAGTGTTTCGTCGGAAACACGGACCTTAATTTTATAGAGTGAAAGAATTTGTTCAGTAACTGTCTGCAGGAATTTGCGGGCTACGAGGACGGCATTATCTTCCTGAAGTGGTTGATAGGCTACGATACCGTCAAACCGATTGAGAAACTCAGGTGCGTAAATACCTTTGTCTACAAGATATCGTATAAGTTCCTGCTGAAATTTGGAAATTGCATCATCGGTTAGCTCTAAGGGATTATTTTTAAGATGATCGTAAATATAAGCGGCTCCTGCGTTTGAGGTAGCTATGATAACCAGATTTTTGCAGTCTACTTTTTTCCCATACCCGTCGGTGTAGTACCCTTCGTCAAGAATGGTAAGAAAGATATTGAGAAGATCCTTATTGGCTTTTTCAATCTCATCAAGAAGAAGTACTCCATAGGGGTGTTCACGGATCGCCTCGGTAAGCCGGCCGGGATTGTTTCGCTCCATTGAGCCGATAAGTTCGACGAGGGTGTCTTTTGACTGGTACTCAGACATATCAAACCGCACAAGATCGGGTGTGCCAAAAAATACTTCGGAGATTGCTTTGGCTGTCTCTGTTTTACCTACACCGGTCGGACCAATGAAGAGAAAGCTGGCAAGTGGTTTTTTGCGTTTTCCCATAAGGACAAACGAACGCCGTAGCGCAGAGGCAAGTTGTTTGATGGCTTCATGTTGTGAAACTATTTTAGATTGTAGGTGCATTTCGAGTTTGAGAAGATTATCTTTCATTGAAGACGTAAGTATGGTCGGGACGTGTGTTTTTTCGGTAAGGATGACATCGACCGCTACAGGGGTGACTACATTTTTTTTCATTGTCTGGACGGTATATATACACGCATTGTCCAAAAGCTGCATCGATTTTTCGGGAAACGGGACTGAGGTGATATAAAAATCGCTTTTCTCAACAACGGTCTGAACAGTGTCGTATGGAATATACGCGCGGTATCGTGTCTCAAACTGGGGCGCGATATCGAGCATAATTTCCATAGCATGAATTTTGTCTACTTCGTTAACATCGATTTTTGTAAATAATCTCATTATATTTTCGTTCGACTGAATATACTTTTGATACAGAAACGGGCTGGTAAGCCCGATGATCTGGATTGAGGATTTGGCGTATTTCTGAAGCGGTATGGAAAGATCTATGCGTTCGGCACCCAAAGATACATATTTATCAATATTTTCGATAAGCATGATTACATTATGTGCATCCGCGGCTTCCATAAGCAGTTCCTCAAGAAATTCCTCACGTTGCTGCTGGTCTGTATATTTCACCAGGACCTTTTGCATATTTAGTTTTAACAGACGTTTGTACATGAGCTGTTGAGTAGATCTACCCTCATATATACGCTGAGAAAATGCGTCGACTATGGAATGTCGTCCTACACCTTCGTCCCCTACCAGTATCACGTTTGCTTCGTCGGTTTTTGATAGCACACGTTCTATCTGATTTATTTCTGCTTCACGGTCAACAAGATTTTTGATATAGGCCTGATATGTTGGATGGGTGAGATCTGTTACGTATTGATCAAGGTTTGGCGTAAATCCCATTGTCCAGTCGCGGGCAATTGGCGGAATAGCTTTGAGGTTCTGCAGTTTCCACCATTCTTTATCTTTGTAGTTTAAGACATACAGTTTTTCGAACCATGCTTCTACTTCCTGAAAGTTATCCTTATTGATCATGTGTGAGGTGATGAATCTGTTTTTGAGTTCAAGCTTGCGCTCATCCTCGGTTTTTGAGTACTGAGACACAAAGAAATAGAGAGGAATGAGGATAAAGTAGAAAATTATGATAAACGGCATGAGTATAACATAGAGAATCTGCAGGATGAGATATGTGGTAAGAAGAGCCATGCGCATGACAAAACCCATACCTCGTGAAACCATATCGAACGAAAGACGGCTAAACCAGTCGCTGAATGAAAACCCGACAGTAGTTTTGTGCGAGGTGAGATTTTTCCAGGGGGAAAAGAGAGATTTGAGAAGCGCTGAAACAGAAAAGAAATAGGGGAGGAAAATGGCAATATTAACAAGAGCTTCGAAGAAGTGCTTCATGGACTCTTTCAGGTATCGATTGAATTTTCCGTACATAGTTTCATTATACAGATAATGAGGAAGATGTCCTATTATCGTTCATACGCCATATTATATCTTTCCCATTTTCTTAGCTAATGCCTCTGTCTGATTGAGTAACTCTTCGGTCTCCCCTATTCCTTTTTGCCAGAAATCAGGGTCGGCGATGTTGATAGACATTTTGTTAAAGATATTTACTGGTGAGTCAGAGAGGCCAGACGATAGGAAGTCTTTTACTTTTTCTATGAATGTTGGATCCTGCTTGACTGAGGACTGGAGTGACTTGGAGATAAGCAGACCGGACGCGTATGAATAGACATAGAAATAAGACCGTATATGACTCCAGTAGAGCCACCAATTTTGAGAGCCGGGTGATTTATCTACAGCATCGCCCATGTACGCGGCCATATGCTTGGAAAAAAGTTCACCGATCTGTTCTTTTGAAAGGTATCCCTCTGCTCGGTGGGATGCATGCATTTCTTGTTCAAACTGGTAGAGTGAGATTTGACGAAAGATAGTTGAAACATCGTCATTCAGTTTTTTCATCATAATAGACAGGCGAAGTTCTTCGGCCGCGTCCTTGAGTATATGTTCGAGGACAAAGTCTTCCATGAATGTACTGGCTACTTCGGCGGTTGAGAGAGGCGAGCCAAAATAGAGAGCATGCTGCTGCTTTCTCATAAGTTCGTTGTTAATCGCGTGACCCATTTCATGTGCGAGAGTGAGGACATCGTTAAGCTGTCCTGTGTGGTTGAGAAGGACGTAAGTGGGTTGGCTGAGCAGCTCATGAGCACAGAATGCTCCTCCGCGTTTACCTTTTCCCGGATAAACATCGAGCTGTCCTTTTTCGGTAAATGATTTAAGGATGTCGGCGAACGAAGGATCGAGATGATAGAAAACCGCATAAACAAGCTCTACTGCATCCTCGTAGTCATATTTTTTGTCGATAGAACCATACTCAACATTCCGTTCGTGATACTGCAGTTTATCTACACCCATAAGCTTTGCCTTAAGGGCGTAGTATCGGGAGGGTATATCAAATCGTTTACTGACTGAGCTGACGAGGGTATCTACTACGGTTGTTTCGATATCATCGGAAATATGCCTCATAAGATCAGGTCGGGCAATACCCCGTAGCTGGTCATTTATTTTTTTATCTGCCAAAATAGCGTTCATTTCAGCTTCTCCTACTTCAACATATTTCTCAACAACTTCGTTAAAAGCTTTTGCAGCTGAGTCCCGTACTTCTTTATGCTGGTGATTCATGAGACTTATAAGGCCGTTAAATGGCAGTTTAGATTTTTTACCTTTATCTGTGAGCACAGTTCGTTCCTCTTTGGCGAGAAAGCTGGCGGTCATTCGGACCCAGTTTTCGTATGCCGGCAGTGATTTGAGATTGAGTATTTTTTCTTCGGCGTCACTTAATATATATTTTGATTCGGCAAATATTCGTTCAAGAAAGTGTTTGTATTTCCTCAGTGATTCGTGCGAAAGTAACTCGGTTTGTTTGGTAGGTTGTATACGGGAAATATTTAAGTAGAAAAACTGCATATTGTTCTGAATTTCCAGAGCGAACTGTTCTGTCATGTTTAATTTTGCCTTTATAGCCGGGCTCTCACTATCTTGAGCATTTCGCAATGAAAAATAATAGCCGATGTTTCCACTGAGACCATAGAACTGCTGCAGCTCCTCATACTGATCAAGAGCTTCGCGCAGTACAGTGGGGTTTTCAAGGTAGTCAGTCCGGTTCTTCCATGTAGAGATGAAAGTATTAGTCGCCGAGGTAATTTTTTGTTTGATGGTTTCTATTGAGGGATCGTCGTCTCCGTCGAGGAGTGGGGTAAGGTCCCAAGTTGTAGGAAGTTTTTCAAGGTTCTTATCTGTATTTGTCATATATGTATTATTATAGCGGATTTATTGCGTGCCGGCTGAAGAGCTGTATGTATGATGTCAGTTTCGGCAGATGACAAGGTTATTCATGAACGCGCAGACGGAAATATTGATGGGCTTGACCGTAATACAGCGCCCGGTATCCCGAAGCGCGCGCCGCACTTTTTGAGCGTTAAATGATGTGTCATATATCTCGAACGCAGGCTGCGTAAGAGATGCGAATATGTCATAAAATGCATCATCGGGTAATGTATGTGGATACGATTCAAGCAGGGGAAGTTCGTTTCCCAGAGATACCGGAAGTACCTCATTATATTCTTTGTGTGCCCGTTCTACATATGTGTCCCACTTTATATTGAATGCCTCGGGAGTATGCATTGTGCCTTTACAGAGAGGTGTTCCGCAGTGGCAGATATGGTGACATACTTCTTTTTCGGTATTTGATGGTTCGAGTAAATATGAATAAGATAATTCTTCGTCAGGGAAAATATGACGGAGTGTAAAGATTAGAGTATGGCCATGATATGGATATGAATCACAGTTGGGCATACAGGAGTGGTTAATGAGATGAACACCAACTTTGTTCCGGTCGGGTATGATGCTGACATCGTCGTTGTAGTAAAACTCATAGAACAGATGTGATGGTTCTTTGACCTGACTGGCCGGTGTGAGAATGCCAATATAGTCACCGATAATGGTGCCTGCAGGTATATCTTTTTTCGTAAATATACCTCTCCCCTTGTTTTGAGTATCCCGAACTTCCCAGATATCTTGCGGTATCAAAAACATATCATTTTAGTATACACGAACAATAGAATAGTATTTACTGATATGGAGTGCATATATTATATTATGGGCCTTATTTTGGTATAACATGAGTAGTCGTATGTTGCATTATGAGATATGTGTCTTGACATTTGCATAAAAAAAGTAATAATGTAATAGTGTTACTATTTCTCTATATTCTGTAAGGGAACGATACAACAGTCCAAAATGAAAAATAATAAACGTAACGAAGAGCTACGTGATAAAACGTTACTTGTAATAAATACAGGATCCATAAAAAAGAAATTTGTTCTACAAAGACTGCGTAAGCTGGGACTGCGTATAATAATGCTCAATAAAGAAAAAAACTGGGCTGCTCCTTTAGTAGATGAATGGATTTTTGCAGATACCACAAATCACGACGAATCATTGCGTGCTATAACCGCCTTTATAACTGCTAATCCCGAGATGAAACCGGATGGCGCAATTACATTTTGGGAAGATGATGTTTTGCTGACATCAAAGATAGTAGATAAATTTGATTTTATTGGTATCCCCTTCAGAATTGCAAAAAAAGCACGTAACAAATATTTGTTCCGCGAATTTTGTGCAGCGAACGGTATCGTAGCACCTCGCCATAAATTGGTACGTTCGGTGCGGGACATACGGTTGGCCATGGAAGCATTCAAATTTCCGATGGTCATAAAGCCCGCCTACGGAGCAAGTAGCGCTTATGTAATAAAAGTAGAAAATAAGGAAGAGATCATGGACTCTTTCGAATATATGCGGAAAAATATGTCCGCGAATACAGAGTCATCACTTTCTGATGGTCTTGATATTCTAGTTGAAGAATATATTGACGGTGATGAGGTTGATGTAGATATCCTCCTTCAGAATGGTAAAGTAAAGTTTTATTCTATATCCGATAACTATAAAACAAAGGAACCTTTTTTCGTCGAGACGGGTCAGTCGATACCTTCAAGCCTTCCTGTGAAGAGCCAGCAGGATTTAATAGCTCTTGCCGAGGAAACTCTCGAAAAAATGGGAGTGCAAAATGGATGTGTTCATTTTGAAGCGAAGTCTACCAAGTACGGCCCTGTTCCGATAGAGGTAAATCTGAGAATGGGTGGTGACGAAGTATATTCGTTTATAAAGGGCGCATGGGATGTAGACCTTATAGAAAACGCTTCCAAAATTGCATGCGGGATATATATAGATAAGATAGACAGACCTGAGGTACCGAAAAAGTATATTACCGGCCAGTATTTTTTGTCGGACCAATCGGGAGTGTTGGTAACTTCTGATGTGAATGAAAAAATAAAAAAGAAAGCATATCTGGAGGAACTGCATGTATATAAACAAATAGGTGACGCATTACTGGTGCCTCCGGAGGGCTATGAATATTTGGGCTGGCTTACTGTTTCGGGAGACAATCTACTAGACTCTCAGGACAATCTGCGTGAGGCGTTAAAATATATATCATACAGTGTCGTAAAATTTGACACCACATCGGCACTCGGTAAGACTTCACGTAAGAATCGTTTCTCCTCGGCGGTGCTGAATAAGGATATCCTCATGCGCAGAGCAAAGCTTGAACACATACGGCAGTTTTCTCCTGACAATATGCAGAACCTGCATATTGGTGTGCTAGGAAATCCAAAGTCTGAACTTTATGAATCGGGAAGCGATCATCTATTTCCCGGGAAAAATATTGAAAAAGTTCTGTTGAAACGCGGATACAAAGTGACATACTTTGACGTCGGCGATATGCCACGAGTAATCTCGGAGCTTAAGTCTAGCGATGTAGATCTGGTCCTGAATATGTGCAACCAAGTGGATAATGATGTTGCGGTACGAGCGCAGGCGGCTGGTGTGCTTGATGTTTTGCAGGTTCCCTACACCGGCTCGAGTCCACTTACACTTTCACTCTGCATGGACAAGATAAAGGTAAAGAAACTTCTGAATTATCATAATATTCCAACGCCTAAATGGGACTACGCGTATACCATGGAAGATGAGATACGTAATGATCTTAAATATCCGCTTATTGTAAAACCCGGAGATACCGATAACTCAATAGGAATAACCAATGAGTCGGTGGTGACAAACAAGGAACAGCTGGAACGACAGGTACGCCGTATAATTGTCGAAATGGGAAGACCCGCGCTGATTGAGGAGTATATAGAGGGAGATGAGTATGACGTCTGCATACTGGGAAGTGATGAAAATGATTTTCAGGTACTCCCCCTTTCGCGTTCTATCTTTAAGAATATGCCCGAAGGATACTGGCATATATATACACAAGAGTCTAAACTGATGGAAAGCGAACTGAAGAAAAATATACAGATCCAACGGCCGGCCAAGAATATAAACAAGAAACTGGAATCACTCATCACCGAAATCGCGCTTGATACGTATGCCATACTAGACTGTCTTGATTATGGAAGAATAGAAATACGCGTGGATAAGGACAACAACCCATATGTTCTGGAACTAAATCCCAACCCTTCACTTGAGCCAAAGTCGTGTATGACAGAAGTGGCCAAGCTGATCCATATGAATTACGGAGATCTTATTGAGGAAATAATTAACACAGCAATACAACGTTATAAAGAAGAAGCGCCTCTTTTAGTTCAATCAGTAACCCATGAGCGATAATTCTTCTATACTTCACGTTTCGGCGTCTGAGTCGGATCATGGAATATCAATGACCGTTGAAGACAAGGCATACGCTATTACATTTCCGGATGACATATGGAAAACAACGCCTCCTTCTGTACGTGCTACTCTTACGGAAAACCTGACATACGCTAATACTCACTTTATTCCTCTTCTGCTTGATCGGGATGGCATTTATTATGATATGGGTATACCTTTGTTTGAAAGTTTTTTATACCGTAATCAACTATATGATCTAACATACTGCGAATGGGTAGATTCAAAACCACTTCTTTCATATGTAAAACGATTTTATAATCTAGATCTCGATTTCAGTTCTTATAAAAGTGCTATGCCGTTGGCCGAGGAACTTAGATTTAAGAAAATGGCTAAAGATTCGGCAGTTCTCCCCTTTTCGTTTGGTAAGGAGAGTATGCTTGCCTTTGCACTGTGTAATGAGCTTGGTATAAACCCGATACTTGTTTATACAGACGAACCAACACAGCCTTATGAGAGGCTTCCTAAACAACAAATATTAAATAAATTATCAAAAGAGTTTGGTGTCAAAACGTACTACACCGGTAACGAGCCAGGTATGTTCAGATATGGCGAGGCTTTTGGATTGACTGATAAATCTGACGTAGGCTGGGCTGCACAGACAACCATACTATCGCTCATGGCAATACCTTTTGCATACCGACATCAATCCCGCTACATTCTATACGGAACAGAGCATGCTAATAATGACATAGAGCAGAATGAAGACTGGAAAATATATTCATCTTTCGATCAGACCGAGTTCTGGACTGCGCAGCAGAGTAATATGACCCGTATCCTTACCGGAGGACATACTACGGTAAATTGCTTACTCGAACCGCTTGAGGAGCTGCATATATTTCATATGCTTCATAGCAAATATACTGAGTATGGAAAGTATCAGTTTTCATGTTTCGCGAGTAAGCCACTTGTCGAAGGCAGTCAGTGGTGTCATAATTGTTCTAAATGTGCACGTAATTTCCTATATGCTGTAGCTCTAGGTATAGATCCAGAGAAGGTTGGTTTTAAAAAGAATCTTCTGGAAGACCCTGATGGATTTATCGATTATTTCGACTCACTTGAGTATGATTACGACAACGATATGGATTATGCTATGTATCTCCTTTCCCTTCGAAGGAATACGTCAAAGGCGGTTCAGAATTTTGAAAAAGTCAAAAAACCCCGTCTTAAACCATTCGCATTTTTTGTAGAGCATTTTTCTACTCTCAAAAGCCATCGCAGTATGCCTTCAGATTATGAGTCCCGGGTGATGAAGTTATTTACATTAGAAATGGCAGACTTCGCTACTGCCACACGCGTATGATACAGGAAGTCTCATATGCACGTAAGACGCTTCATTTCCACGAGCCGTTCGCGATTGCCTATGAAGAGGTGGAATCTGCCGATATGCTTATCGTTCGTCTTAAGGATACCAACGGCACTATTGGCCTCGGATGCGCAAGCCCCGATAGCGAAGTAACAGGTGAGTCGTTGGACAAGGCTGAGATATTTCTGCAGCACACACTTACTCCGGCATTTTTTACAGACCCCTGGGAGGATTGGTATAGGTATCATATAAAAATCAAAGAAACGTTCAGTGCGTTTCCGTGTCTGCGGTCGGCTATAGAAGAAGCATATTTATCACTATTTACTGCACGCAAAGGAATACATTTAAGAAATATATTTGGCGGATATAGAAGCTCATCGCCTATTATGGTTACTATCGGAATACGTGATGAATCGTTGACAGTAGCTTCGGCAAAGCAGAAAGTCAGCGAGGGTTTTAAGTGTCTTAAACTGAAATGCGGGTTGGATGCGGAAGCTGATATAGCCCGCGTGAAGGCTGTTCGAGAAGCAGTTCCAAAAGATATACTCCTCGTACTTGACGCGAATCAGGGATATACACTAAAGGAAGCGCAGCTTGTTGTAAAGGGATTAAAGAATACTGGCGTGGCATTATTTGAACAACCGGTTGACGCGAAAGATATGGAGGGTCTGAAGTCATTAACAAAGATGAAACAGATTCCCATAATAGCCGATGAAGCGGTAGTCACCGCGTCAGATGCTCATCGTATATTGACAGGTGGATACGCGGATGGAGTAAACATAAAGCTCATGAAATGCGGAGGCCCCCTAGAGTTTATACAAATATTCCATATGGCTCGAACAATGCAAAAAATACTCATGTTAGGGTGTATGTACGAGTCAAATATCTCAATGACTACAGGTGCTCACTTGGCTTGTGCTCTACCGATAGAGTATGTTGATCTGGATAGTGGTCCACTTGATTTTTATGACGATGTGGTTACAGGTGGCGCGTATGTTGAAAACGGACATATATTTCCAGGCAATCCATTAAGATATACAGATATATGAGAGCAGTTACATTTGATACGCTTATTACTGATCTCCCCTGGTCACGCACAAGAAATGTGCTCCCCCATCACAGCGCTTTTTTTCTTTCATTTACTGATGGAATCGGACAGGTATTTAAGAGAGAAGGATTACAAAAAGATGATACGGTACTGATACCAGAATTTTATTGTCCTGACACTGCTCATGCGTTGATGACGCGCATGAATGTAACGTTTTATAAAGTACATGATGATTTAACTATTGATGAGGATGATTTTGAGAAACAAATATCGCGCGTTGATCCAAAGGCCGTAATACTCTATTCGTTTTTTGGTGGTAGTATACCGACCCGTTTATACAGTCTTCTCCGAAAAGATTACCCTGATATTCTGGTGATTGATGATTACGCTCACCGGTGGTTGAACGGGAAGACTATGAAGTGGCATCACCCAAGGCACATATATATTGATAGCATACGAAAGCATACGCCATTTCTAGGTTCTCACGTTGTTTCAGAAGATGCAATCGGATTAACTGTAGCATCTATATCTGCGTACTCCCTTACCTGTCACCTCTTGAGAGCTTCTGAAAATGTCATAAATGCGCTGGCACGTGTGACGGGGAGTGAGCGATTACGTGAGATTGGCGACAGCATTTTTGAGTCGCTTGACTCGAGAATAGGCCAAGCTGACAAAGCAGCCGGAGGAGATATTGTGGCTCATGTTATGTGGCCATATATAGATGTAAAAAAAGTTCACGAACAGTTATCTGTTTTAAAGGCAAGATACGCAAATAATCTGCGTAATCCGTTGGCGGAACTCATTAAGAAATATGATATTAGTTATATACCATTAAGGATTGAACATAGTAAAATGGACACCTTTATTGAGACTCTTGGCACGAAAGGTATAGCCGCCGATCAGTTATGGGAGTATGAAGCATGGATGCCCGCGCGGGCAAGGCGATTGTATGATTCAGTTGTTATACTTCCTTTGACGATGGCGATGAGCACGGAAGATATTGATAGAATGTGTGAGATGATTAAACATATCTTATGAAAAAAATAGCTGTAATGTTAAACACACTTGATCCTTTTTTTTTCTCTGAACGGGATATCCGTGATTGTGTATTTCCGGCGCAGGAGGGTTCACAACTGGAGCAGATGGGGAGAAAAAAGTTTGGTGATAAAGTGATTCTGTATAGAGGTGCTGAACCGTATCCTGAACTGGAAGAAGCATTGGAGCATACTGACCTTGGTGAATGTATGAAAAAGGCAGCGGTAACTCATATCGTGATGCCACACCGGGCATCAGAAAAAGTGCACACATGGGCGCAAGCACATGCGATAGCTGTGATCGCACCCCCCTTCACACTCCAACGTGATCTTGAACATAAGATATGGTTCGATGATGCCTTAAGGCACCGTGGGATTGCTGCTCCGCGTACTGTGGCAAAGGAGAATGTAGCTGTAGAAAATGGCCCGCTTGTAGCGCAAGAGTCGACAAGCTATGGACTATACGGAACCAGATTTTTTAAGGATGGGAGGTCTCTCGTGAAGGACGGTATGTTCTCGACCGAGGATATACTCATTCGCGCATACGAGGAAGGTATGCCTGTCGGTATAAGTATGTTGATAGATAGGAGTGGTAACTATTGCTATTCGGCGCTTCGTAGACAGTGTTTTATATATGACAAAGGTTTTCCTTCACAGTTCACTGGCGTGCAATGGATTCCGTTTTCATTCTTAAATCCTAAAACTGTTGTGGCCGTCGAAAAAACAATGGATCAACTGCGTTTGTTTATGTCTGATATAGGGTTCAAAGGCCTAGCCAATTTCGACCTGCTTCTCACACCAGGCACATGCAAAGTACTGGAGTGTAACCCGCGATTATCCAGCGCGACCGCACATTTGTTTGCAGCACATGGCCTTATGCCTATAGATAATGCGTGGGAGTTTTTTGTAAATGCCTGTACCGATAGTTCCAACCAAACAGTTCATGACGGAAAATTACCGCGAAGCGAATATGCGGGTGCGTTGCTTGATGTGGATATACAGGGAACCGCGCAGTTGAAAACAGTGCCAAAAGTCGGAACGTATAAAGGAATGTTTATATTCCACGAGTTATTTCCTGGCACAACTTCGATAACTGACGATACATTGTGTACTATCTTATCCGATAAGATCTTATTTGACCTCGAGTCAGGTTCGTTCAATAAAGACGGTGAGAGCACGTATAATTACTTCCATGAAACTTATACAAAATAAACTTCTCGACCTTGCGCGTTTACACGCAGGTGAGTTTCTGTCAGGCGAGGTTTTGTATTCCCCTGCCGATCTTTCGCATGTGGTGAAGATGTTCGCCAAACGCAAAGATGAGTTTTTGTCGCTTGCTGATAAGAATAAAACGCCTTTTTACGTATTCGATAGACAAGCATTGAGCGACTCACTTACCCGGTTCTCGGATGCGTTTAAACAATATATTCCAGATGTGCGTTGCTACTACGCGGTGAAAACAAATCATTATGAGCCGTTGTTGAAGGAAGCAATAGATCACGGCTATGGTCTGGATGTTTCAAGCAAACGTGAAATGCAGTTGGCACATGAGGCTGGATGCACGAATATTGTGTATACAGGACCGGGTAAAACAGAGGATGACATTGAGTATATGCTGAGGACATTTGGGGACACGGCGCTGCTTAACATAGACAGTTTCGGCGAGCTTCAACGCGCTATTGCGGTTTCGAAACGTTTGAAGAAACGCATCAAGACAGGTGTGCGAATATTTACCAAAGAACATGGTGCATGGAGTAAATTCGGAATTCCTTTGTCAGAGTTAAAAAGATTCTGGACTGAGGCAGAAGCGGCAGACAGCATACATATGTGTGCTATCCAGTTTCATCTGAGCTGGAACGCGAATGCAGATAAGTATATTTCGGTGATACACGATCTGGGCAGTTATCTGAAGAAAGAATTTACTAACGAACAAAGAAAAAATGTGTCAATTATTGATTTTGGCGGCGGATTCAGACCCTATAAGTCAGAGGGTTTTTACCCTGAGAATACTCCACAGGGAAGTGCTCTCAAAACAATACTGGAGGATGCCGGTCATGACATGGAGTTTGCGAAAAAGCATTTGTTGACAGAAGCAATAACCGTTGAGGAGTATGCCCGGCAGATTGGAAATGCGATAGATACATACCTGCGTACTGTTGTTACAGCACAATATATAACTGAACCCGGGCGAATAATTTCCAACGGGGCGATGCATATATTATTACGCGTTGTAGATAAAAAAACGGACGACGCGGTGATTCTGGATGGTGGTATAAATATACTCGGATGGGAGCGGTTCGAGTATGATTATGTGCCGATATTGAATCTTACACGCCCCTCTCTGGAGGAAAGGGAATGCGAGCTGTACGGTCCGTTATGTATGCCACAGGATTCGTGGGGAAGATATTATTATGGTGCAGGGATCGAAGAAGGAGATATATTATTAGTTCCTTATCAGGGTACATTAACTTACTCACTGGCGCAGAACTTCATTAAACCAATTCCGGAAGTGGTGTTGCTCCCTTAAGTTGCTGTCTTCTGTTACCGTATTTTTCCCTTAGTTCGTTGCCAACAATATAGGTGAGATTATAATCAGTAAGTTCGCCGAAGTAATGAGAATGTTGCCGAATTCCTTTTACTTTAAGTCCAAGCGCATCTGCTGATTCGAACATAGAATGTCTCCCTTGATTTCGGACTGCCGCCTGCACTGCAGGTTGGTCCAGATTGGAGAATCCATAGGCAAGATTGGTATGACGTCTCCCGTCGGCCAGAGTCTGCATCACCGCGCGTAATACTCCCTGATAATAGCCCCTTCCGGCATGATCCGGCTTGACGCGGGCACCCGTTATTTCATAGGCCGCGATATTAAAGTCTTTTCCGTTTCTTCGTAGATTCCATCCGTCGGAAAGTGCGCTTCCGGTGCAAACCACTTCTCGTTTACCGGTAGGGTCTGTGCGGACTGCTGCATAGAATATATTCTTTTTTTCACTCATAAGTTCCATGAGGTATTCGTCATCGTAGGGTGTGTCCTGAGTATACAGTGCCTTGAATTGGGCAACAATATCGGCATCAGTGGCTGCCGTTATACGGTCATATGTTACCGTAAAACCCGGAAGTTCTGATGTTTTTGCAGTTTCCGGAGTTTTTTGTTTTGGCGGCTGCGCGAATATTTCTCGTGCTGTTTGCAGATCTTGCTCAGTTTTTCCTGGCTTTGCCTTGCGCTCTGGAGCGTTGCGTCCGAAGCATACCATGTAGCAGTCATCCAGTTCCGGAATACCCATACCTTTCATAGAGGCGACAGCTTCAAGATCATCTTTGAGAAGTCGTTGTAGCTCTGGTGAGGGGGCGGTCAACATGTCGTGGGTTATGGCCGTCCACGCAAAATTGCGGGGGTATGTTTCGGTGAAGAACTGATTGAGGACTTTGTCTATATGGCGAATTTTATCGGGGCTGTCTATAACATCGACCGGCATACCCAGACGCCATCCTTCTTCGTCATCTTCTATTTGTATAATCTCGTTCTTAAGAGCTTCTTTTTCTGTATCGACGCCTTCTGGTATAGACATAATAGTTATTATAACATTTCAGATTCGCGTGTGGAGTGCATTAGTGATATAATATAGGTCATAATATATAGTCATAGATCTTCCTATTAAGGCAATAGCAGTCTTACTATGAGTCTATGATGCCCCTTGACGTGTGAGAAGTTATATCCCCTATAATCCCCTTTCCATATGCCCAACCCCGGGCGCTATCGTGTCATGGAAGAAGTCTAACACAGTAACAATCTAGTAAAGGAGGTTGTATGTCCACACTTGGAAATACTGGTTTTCTTGTCACCGCGCTCGATGAGCAAGCTGCGGCTGTTGGTCTGACTACAGAGCGTCTGGTATTTGCGGTACTCAAGGTTACCGAGGAAACATACCAGCAGATCATCAGCGGACGGTTGACGGTGATGCCCGAAGTTCTGGACGCCCTGATGAGGTTCTACCTCATTCTCGGAGTTCGTGAAGCAAATCCGAAGTTCCTCATCGACGCGAGTGACAGCGATATGGCGACTTGGAATGAGGATCACTACGACGAGGTTATTACTCTGTGTAACGACCTCGATGTCCGTTGGCGGAAACACCTGCAGTTCACTCATGAAATGTCAAAAAAGACAGTTTTGGGTGGCCTTGTGGTGACGCTGGTTTCGATTGTTTTGGCGGTTGCTATGTACTTTGTAACATCGGCAATGCACAACATTAACACCGCGTTTGGCGTCATAATGTTTCTCTCGCTGTTTGTGGCTCTTATATCGGCGTATATTACCGCCGATACATGGCGTGAACAGAAAGAGCGCAAACGCCGATATCGGACCATGAAGCTGGGTTAGCTTTGTCTCACATGTTAGAGTCACCGTCCCGTCGTTC
>JBDKFK010000024.1:0-27011 GCA_039798745.1 Candidatus Parcubacteria bacterium | reverse complement strand
TTTCATAGAAGCCGTAAAGGCAACGGCTACTCCGTATGCCATTCTTTCAGGCTCTCTTGATGTTCGCATGTCGCAGGCTATTCGTCTCAGTGAGCAGGTACTGGCGCACAATCCGGTTGCATAGCATAACCGGCCCGGCGTCCGTATACTCGCTGTAAAGAACCGCGTGTGTCGTCCCATTGGGACGGCACATGCGGAATATATGTTATACTATAAATCCGTGTTTCATAACCCTCCTTCGTTTCTTCGCATAACGACGTATCGGTTATCTCAACGCACGTTTATAATCGGGAGAGAAACAGATGCATCACCTCACCCTCCGATTCGGAGGAAAGGCTTGTTCGGATACGCCTTAACCGGAATGTTTACCCACATAAAGGAGAAAGATCATGCCCGTGACTGACTCAAGCATACTACCTGGTGATCTGGAGGAAATTCCTGGAGTACTCATTGTATGGGACAGGGAAGATTCCGCTATCGATCAACGGATGCAGACCGAGATTGTCCCCGAAATTACTCGTCGGCTTAGTGGCTGGCGGGTATTCACCGAGCTGAATTCGGAAATGATGCTGGATGAAACGAAGCATACCATAGAACGAGCCTATCATCAGACTCGGTATACGCGCAAGCTTCTGGTATTCTTCAGTCCGAAGCTGACAGAGTCATCGTGGCTTAATAGCCAGATCAGGGCTTTCCGTAAGAGTTTGGGTACTGTCGTACCCTTTATCATCATGCCCTGCAACATACCCCTGGGACTCGAGCTTGAGCATCCTGTCGACTGCACAGGCGATCTAAACTGGACTGAGATCGAACGTGAGATGAGAAATCCCCGTCGATATTAGCCATTAGCGAGCGCCGGATCATGGATATGGACTTTACGTCCTTATCCATGATTCCCCTTTCACTCTCTCCCGATTATTTGCTTTTTAGTTTTCTTCCAAAAAGCAGCGAGTCCGTGTCTTTTTCTATCTGTATGGTGAGAAATGCTCTTATTAGCACAATAATTGCCAATATTCCTATATTTGTAAACGAAGGTGGGACGGCTATCGAGCGGATTATGTCTCCCGCAATCAACAGCTCCAGCCCTATTATTATGGTTCTTCCCAGATTTCTCCGCAGTATCTGATATGAAGGGGTGATATCGGTTGTCTTAAAGGCTGCCAGTACAAAAAATATAAGTGAGAGAAAAATGCCAAAAACTATGGCTAAAATGCCACAGATATCTATAATCCTGCCAATGGTATCTACAAACAGATAATAATCCACATTACTAGTATTTCATTTCGTCGCAGTATCGTCAAGCAGTATTCTTAAGGTGCTTTCCAGGCTCAAACATTATCAAAACAACCATGAAAATATTTATGATAAATATATACAAAGGAAACGCGCTGTGAGCAATATTCCACTGCGTTATTGTAAGAAGCGTAAGTCCCGCTGCTAACATGCCTCCTAGAAACGGCATATAACTCTCTGTTTTAGGCTCATTATAGGCTTTAATTATAGTCGGCACAGCAGCCAGTGCGTCTGCACATATACTAAAAAGTATCGCTACATCGCCTACATCGGTTGCCAACCACAAGATTATGCCTAAAATCGACAGCACACCACAGATATAATCGAGACTTGTTAGTTTCCATTGTGATTTTTTATTCACAAACGATGCAATGAAGATAAGCAGC
This sequence comes from Candidatus Parcubacteria bacterium, assembly GCA_039798745.1. Classification (GTDB taxonomy): domain Bacteria; phylum Patescibacteriota; class Microgenomatia; order UBA1406; family GWC2-37-13; genus JBDKFK01. The sequence continues at coordinate 25,332 of JBDKFK010000024.1, read as the reverse complement.
GGGTTAAAACCGACCGTAAATGTCATAAGAGCCTGGATTCCCACGCCCTGTTTTATCTCCGCTGCAAAGGCTATAAGCGGTGCCAGTGCCCATAGAAACCAGGTTACTTTGTTTGGCTTCACTTTGCCTTTTAAGGTATCAATAAGATAACTGATTCCTCCTATAAAGTTTAGTACAGCTCCAACTATGACAAACTGCTCATTAATCATATCCAAATCTTACCACACCAGATATGAAAATTCCCGGAATGAGGCATCCTAAAACACTTGATTATACAGCCTTCATAGTGTATACTATAGGTTAATATGTTTGACAATATCCGCCAGGTAACCAAAATACCTGTAATGAAGGAAACCGACGAAGTAACGTTTATATCTTTCATCACTATCGGCGCTTATTTTACTATCCTCTTTGGTATATGGTGGTTCTGGCCCTCAAGCATTCCTCATAATTTTACCGGTATGTATCACATACTTGACTATCTTCTGTTTTTAGCTATATCGTATGTGATATGGCATCAGATAATTCTTGAACTCTTCTCATGGTTCATAGCTTCCAATATGCGAAGACCTATGTTTTTACCTCCGGAAAAAGGACTCAATGTAGCTTTTCTTACCGCGTTCGTGCCTCAGAATGAACCTATTGAAATACTTGAAAATACTTTGCAGGCTATGATCGCTGTCGAATATCCTCATCATACCTGGGTCCTTGATGAAGGCAATAGCGACGAAGTAAAAAAGGTATGTAATAAGTATGGTGTCAAACACTTTAGCCGTAAAGGTATACCGGAATATAATCAGTCAGCAGGACGCTATAAAACAAAAACCAAAGGTGGCAACTACAACGCGTGGTTCGATAATTATGGCATAGATTACGATCTTGTCGCTCAGATTGACGTAGATTTTATACCGAAAAAGAACTTTCTCACAGATACTATCGGATACTTTCGTGACCCCGATGTGGCGTTTGTAGGTACTCCTCAGGTGTACGGAAATCAGGAGGCCTCCTGGATTGCTCGCGGAGCGGCTGAACAGGCATTTAGTTTCTACGGTCATATGCAAAAAGGATTCTGTGGATATGATATGTCACTTTTTATAGGTGCCAATCATATTGTTCGTTCCCTTGCTCATCACGACATTGACGGCTATGCCGGCCATATCGTAGAAGACCACCTTACCGGTATGAATATATATAAAAAGAAGTGGAAAAGTGTGTATGTACCCAAAATTCTTGCCATTGGCGAAGGTCCTGCAACCTGGGACGCGTACTTTAGTCAGCAGATGCGTTGGTCTTATGGACTTATACATATTTTATTCAATGAAAGTTTCAAGCAGTTTAGAAGAATGAAGGCTATTCATATATTCAACTACTTTATTCTGCAGCAACACTATTTCTATGGTCTGGCTCAGTTTATAGGCATCGTTCTTCTTGCTTTGTATTTCGTATTCGGCATACAGGCCACAAACTTACTTCTTGGACCGTTCATATATTTATATATTCCCGTTCTTATCATGCAGCATGTTATAGCCTTCTGGCTTCAGAAATATACCGTAGATCCTGTACATGAATCGGGCTGGCTCTTAAAAGGCAAACTCTTAAGCATCGCCGCATGGCCTATCTATCTTCTTGCCTTCTTCAGTGTTGTGACAGGCAAGCGCCTGACATATAAAGTTACCCCTAAAGGTAACGACAACCAATCACCTGCCACATCACTCAAGCTGTTTATGCCTCATTTCATTCTGGGAAGCGTAACTGCCTTAGGTATACTTTTTGGGATATATTTTCATCATACCGCACCACAGCTTATATTCTTTGCTGTGCTCAATACCATCGGCATGTATGCGTTTGTAGTGATGGTACTTAAAGAAAAAATTGCCAGATATATGGCACATGTTAATTTCTCTTTCCTTAGACTGTCTCTTCTCAGCTATAATACAGATCATAGGGTATGAGTACTTCCTCCAACAAAAACAGCCGCTTCTTTATACTGTTCATTCTGAGCATGAGTATAATAATGGCTTATATGTATCTCACTCGTGCCACACATACTATCTACCTTGGTGCATGGACTGAAGGATTATGGGAACCTAAAACTAACGTGCTTCATCCCGAAGCCTTACAACTCTTTGAAGAACATATCGGTAAAAAAGTGACAATTGCGCACATTTACAGGGGATGGCACGAACTCGATTCCGATAATTTTATTACAGAGCTACAAACAATAGATCGCTATAGTTGGGTTCCCATGGTAAGCGCCAATCCCTATTACTTCGATCAGTGCAAACACACCCGGTATTCTTTATATAAATCAATAGAACGGGGTGACTGTGACGCGTTTCTTCGCAACATAAGTATACGATTTCGTACATACGGTAAACCTTTATTTTTCCGATTTGCGTGGGAGATGAATATTCCGTCCAACGAATGGAGTCTGCAGTATACCGGCAGTACAGCGCAGGAGTTTGTGGGTGCGTGGAGACATATACATACTATTATGAATGAAGAGAACGTCACCAATGTTCAGTGGGTATTTTGTCCTCAGGTTAATACACCCACTTCTATCGCATATGAAGAGATCTTTCCGGGCGATGAATATGTTGACTGGGTTGGTCTGGATGGATATAACTGGGGTACAACACAGTCATGGAGCAGCTGGCAAAACTTTTCAGATGTGTTTGGATCATCATATGACGAATTGGTCAAACTTGCCCCTGGTAAACCTGTTATGATAGCAGAGTTTGGAACAACTGATCAGGGTGGCGATAAGCCGGGTTGGTTTTCGGCCGCGCTTAATACCCAGATACCTCAACGATTTCCCGAAGTTAAAGCTCTCATTTTTTACAATGAAGACCGATCTCAGGAAGAACAGAGTAACTGGAAAATAGATTCCCCTCCTCAAACACTGAAATCTATACAACAGGGACTCAAGGATTCGCGATATGTCTCCGATTTTTCTCAGTATAAATAATATATACTCTATCTATGAGGGAAAACTCCGTTCTCGTAATAGATGGAGGAGGCAGAGGTACCGCTCTGGTACATGGGTATAGTAAAAGTCCCCACGTGGACAGTCTCTATGCCGCGCCGGGAAACGACTCCATGCAGGACACTACCGAAAAGCCTGTCCATACATTTTCTTCAGTCAAAACTACCGATGCAGATGCCATTCTTGAGATCTGTAGACGCTACAATATCTCACTTGTTGATGTAGCTCAGGATAACGCAGTTGAGAGCGGACTAGTAGATATCCTGCAGCAGGAAGGAATCCCCTGCATAGGCCCAACACGTGATGCCGGGCAGCTGGAATGGGATAAAGGTTGGTCGCGTGAGTTTATGAAAGACAATGGTATTCCTCACCCTTCGTTTTTCATCTCTCATTCGGAAGCGGAAGGTATGGATTTTCTTGATCAGCAGCCCGATCAGCCATGGGTAGTGAAAGCGAACAATCTTGCCGAGGGCAAGGGCGTTATCCTCACCGATAACCGTGATGAAGCAAAGCGCGCGATTGACGAAATGCGACGGTTCGGCGGCGCCGGTGATACGTTTCTTCTTGAGCAGTATCTACGGGGCGAAGAGTTCTCAAGTTTTGTTGTAAGCGATGGCCAGAATTATCGTCTTATGGGAAGCGCGCAGGATCATAAGCGTGCTTTTGACGGTGACGAAGGTCCTAATACTGGTGGTATGGGCTGCAGCACTCCTCCCCTTCTTCTTACTCCCGATATTATGAGACAGGTTTCACAGGAGATTCTTGAAAAAACAATAAAGGGAATGCGTGATATGGGAAGACCCTATACAGGTGTACTCTATCTTGGTGGTATGATGGTTGAACAGGATCCGTATGTAATAGAGTTTAACGCGCGTTGGGGGGACCCTGAGGCAGAGGTTATTGTGCCATCTCTCGTAACCGATCTATACGAACTTAGTATGGCTGTAGCACAAGGAGACATTAGTAAACTCAGTATAGAAAACGATGGGAAAGCCCGCGTAGTTGTTGCCGGGTCCTCCCGCGGATATCCCGGTGACTATTCTGCGATAAAAGGTAAAAAAATAACGGGTCTTGAAGAAGCTCGTTCTTTTGACGGCGTCAATGTTTACGGCGCAGGCATAAAGCGAGTAAACGGAAATATGTATGCCAATGGCGGCAGATTGTTTTATATTGTTGGTGAAGGAAACAATGTAATAGACGCGCGTGAGAAAGCGTACCAGGCGATGTCAGTAATCTCTATAGAAGACAATGGTCTTCATTTCCGCACCGATATCGGCTGGCGTGATGTTCAGCGGCTTAGTCAGAATGGTTCAGTATATCGTCGTACCTGATCAGCCGCTTCTCGCGATCTGGTGTAACTCTGATACTATAATCTTATTTGTCTCTATCACACCCACTTCTGTATACTCCAGGTTCAGCTCGTTGCATACTTTTTTTATATAGGGTGAAAGACGCTTAAGTTTGTTGCGCGGACAGTCAGGAAAGAGATGATGCTCTATCTGATAATTCAGTCCCATATATACAAAGTCGGTTATCATATTTCCCATGATATTTCGCGAGGTCATTACCTGCTGCTCCAAAAACGAAAATTTCTTGCCCTTAGCTATAACAGGCATACCCTTGTGATTCGGCGCGAACACATTGAGTAGATAAAACCCAACGGTAAAGTTAATCACGAGAAATAGTGTGGTCGCTTTGGCGATGCTGAATATGAAAAAAGGCACCACAAACATTATTGTCACACCTATTACAAGCCAAGCCATTTCCCATATATAGCGGGCTTTAAACTCCTTGATAAAATATTTCATGCTGGTAACGCGCACAGATATATTCAGGAGTGATCCGATCGGATAGTACAAAAATGCCTGATAGCGCGACAGAAATTTTTGTAATCCCCGGCGGCGCGCGTGCTGTTCTTTTGTAAACGAGAGTATCGGCATCTCGACATCGGGATCTTCATCGTCTTCGTTTGTATGCGCATGATGCATGTTATGTTTCACCTTCCACGAACTATACCCCATAGCTACCATCCCGGCAGTAATGAAACCAATAAGATCATTCATCCTGGTTGTTTTACAGATAGAGCGGTGACCTGCGTCATGCATAAGTCCTGCAAGCTGGACCGAGAAAAATGAAAAGATTACACCCCAGAAAATTACCCACCCTATATTTTCTTTCGTTACAACAAAATAGCCACTCGCAAAAAATCCTATAACGATAATAGAAATGAGTACTGCATAGTATGTATATGAGCGGTTTAGCAGTCCGGCTTTTTGTACAGCAGCACGTAGCTCAGCATATTTTTTTTGCCCATCCTGCACAGGCACAGTATTTGTAGTTTGAATATGAGTCATAGATCGAAGAATGTAATAATAACTCAGTATAACAAATGAAGGAGATGCAATTATTTAGAGTGAAGCATATAAAGTCCAAATGCAGATACTGTTGTAGCGTCTTTTATCGTTCCGTTTTTTATATCATACCATATTTCGTCAAGAGTACGGATTTGGGTTATCATGTCCTGTTCTGTCGCATCCAGATTATGTTTTCCCGGCGTACAATGGTCAGCTACATATACATAAAATCCTATCGTCTGATGACCATTCGCCAGATACAGAAAGCCAAGTTTGGTTATATCATTACTTTTCAGAGCAGCCTCTTCCTCCAACTCCCGGTGAACCGCGTCTATTGCCCGTTCATGCTTTTCTATTCCGCCCTGAGGAAACTCGAGAGAACGTTCTTTTACTGCATACCGGTATTGTTCAACCATATAATATTTGTCTCCTACCTTTGGAATTACACAGACAAAATCTCTGCCCTCTACAACTCCATATATCCCTTCTTTTCCGTCAGGCTGAATTACCTCATCATGTCGTACTTGCATCCAGGGATTTTCATATACATATTTTGAAGAAAGAGTTTTCCATGTTTTGGAGTGAGACATAATTCATTATATACTATGCCAATATACATCTTTAAGATAAAAAGGATCGTAGAGACGACCCGAAGTCGGGTCGTCTCTACGTGTAGTTTCACTATAGGAGTTAGTCGGCGGTCTGAAGCGCGACCATTCGCGCGTACAGTCCGTTATTGTTCATCAGCTGTGCATGTGTGCCTTCTTCGATTTTCCTTCCCTGGTCTATCACCACAATTTTGTGAGAGATATCCCAGATAGTCGATAACCGGTGGGCGATGATGATCGCCGTCTTGCCGGCTAAAATAGTTTTCATCTTCGCCTGAATTTCCTGTTCAGTAACGGCATCAACGGCACTTGTCGCTTCGTCGAGTATCAGTACCGGACGATCGGCTATGATTGCTCTTGCAAGAGCCAGCCGCTGTTTTTGTCCGCCCGACAGTCGCTTACCGCGTTCTCCAACTACCGTCATGTAACCGTCTTCCATCTCCATGATAAAGGTATGAATTCCGGCCAACTCTGCGGCCTTCATTACTTCTTCATCAGTTGCCTCCGGTTTGGGAAAGGCGATATTTTCTCGTATCGTTCCCGAAAAGATAGAAACATCATCTCCCTGGGGAACGTAGGAAAATAGGCGGAGAAGTTCGGAACTCTGCCATTGGGGTACCGGAATACCAGCGACGGTAATGCAGCCGTCCTGTATAGGTACCAGCCCGGTTATTATCTTGCGTATCGTTGTCTTGCCTGCGCCGGATGGTCCAACAAGCGCTACTACGCTGCCTGCCTCGATATTCAGATTGAACTCATGCAGGATGCCGCTATCGGCGTTATACATTTCAGTGTAGGCGAACGATACATCGGCGATACAGATCCCTACGGGTTCCGAGATAATCGGAGCTTCTCCCCGATTATTCACGGTGCTGCGTTCATTCATAAGATCCGCAAGACGCTGCGCGCCTTCGCTCGCTTCTGATGCCCGATCAAGTAATCGGGCGAAACGCCAGAAACTGTGGAACAGTTTTTCCGTAAGGATGCTTACAAAGATAAGGTTGGCTACCGTAAGTGAACCGTTGAATAGCTGCATTACCCATATAAGTAATATGAGTCTTCGAGCTATCGTAAGTATACGTATACGCCACCTGTTGTACGTAAAAATCCCCAGTCTGGCTTCCGTAAGTCCCAGACCAACGATCTTATCGTGAATTACCTCCAGTTCTCTGCTTAGTCTGGCCTGTTGACCAAACATTACGTTAGTCTCGGCTGCCTGGACGATCTCTATAGAACGGTGCCATTCCTGCTCATAGGCATTATGGCGCTGTTCCCGAAACTGTGCTCGAGAAGCGTTCGCACGGATAGTCAGTATCATGAAGAACGAGAAAGCGACCGATGCTATCAAAGCCGTATATCCACTAAAGATCATCAGTGGTATCAGACTAAGAAACGCCTGGATAAGCGTGGGCACAAACTCCCAGCTGAGTCCATCGACGATGTCGTTTACTTTCTCTACTCCATGAGCTACCTTACCCACGAGTGCGCCGGAGTTATGACGCTGATGCCAAGGTATATCCATCTCGAGGAATTTGGAGATGGCACTTGTCTTGAGGTACTTATAGATGGGGTAAGTGTGTCTGGCAATGATATGCCAGTCCATGGCATTATCGAGGCGCATAAACAGTTCGTCGTAGATCACAAGCCCTGCAAACAGGGCAACCCAGTAGAGCTGTACTGCACGTGTATCGAAGAGTTGAATGACCGTGCTTATCAGATACCCTTCGGTTATCTGTAACCCTTCGTATACCACGAGAATAGCCACGAACCTAGCGAATACTCGGTGGAACGGTTTGAGCAGTTTCCAGAGTTTACGAAACATGTGTCCTCCTTATAGTGATGTCAAGGTACATACCCCCCTTCGCGCGCCGAAGCTTAAGCTTCGTCTTGCTACGGAGGGGTAAGGGTCAGTAGTTCCCCCGAGTGTTCGGGGGGAAACTGACCCTATAAAAAACGCCGTGGTGTTTGCCACGGCGTGTATTCAACTATAAGTTAGTTCCTACGTTTGCGAATATACGCCGCGACACACAACAGTGCCGCTTTTTTGGCCGTAGTGGCCGGCACGTAATTGGTTAGTTCCACCATTTGATTATTCATATATTTTTCAACCATTAAGGTTGGTCGCCAGTATAGCATACAATACTATAGGATGTCAAACGTGGATGACATTTCGGGCTATGGAAGCATGCTAAGAGGGTCAATATGCAGATCATTTTCTAGGACTGCAAAGTGAAGATGAGTTGTTGTGGCATTGCCTGTCGCACCCATTAGTCCAATAACTTCGCCCTGCCTTACCAATTCTCCCGCCTGTTTAAAGAGGAAGGCCATATGTGCGTAGAGTGTCTTGTAGCCATTGTTGTGGTCGATAATTATATAGCAGCCATATCCATTATCCCGACAGCCAGAAAATTCTACAATTCCATCGCCCGCGGCCATAATATTTGAGTCTGAGGGTTTTATTATATCGATGCCGTTATGATTGTCTGAAAATGGGGTCGAAATCGATCCTGAAATTGGCCAGATAAACATGAACGCGGGAGTGGGTGTGGGAGTAATCTGTTCGGTTATGGGAGCTGATGTGGCTTTCACAGTGCTCTTTATAGTACTTTCCGATGACGTCGACTGAGCCAGAGAAATATCAAAGGTATTCAGGAGGAGCCATACCATAAGCAAAAGTACCAGATTTATACAAAAATGTATTCGTTGCTGGGCTGAGACTGATGACCATAAGACATTACTAGCCTTAGTTTGTGGTTTATACCGATATAACGTGCCATATTGTGGTAACGGTGAGGTTATCATCTTACCTGTTACGATATCAAAAGCACATGAAATATCAGCAATAACGAGGTAAGAAAACGGTAATATTACAGCACATCCTGAATAGGCATATATTCGCGGTATTTATTGAAGTATTTTTTATACTGTTCCATTGTATATTCCACGCCTGAATGCAAGGGCGATGGGAGAGCATCAAGTGTGAACCATCCGAGCTCAATCATTTTGTCCATCTCGTTTAGCTGTACTTTTGATGGGTCTACCTTTATAAAAAATGGTATGGCAAGCCAGTGGGTTTTTTGCCCTTCATGCTCCCGTATCACAGAATGTGCAGGAAGCTGCTCCTGTATTACCCCTTCGCAGCCATACTCCTCCCGTACTTCGCGTAGTACGCTTGCGGTTACCTCTTCGCCAAACTCCAACGCGCCTCCGCCAAAATCCCACCTGAGCTGTTCATCACGGCACTGTTCTGACCGTTTATGCAGAAGAAACCTACCACTGCCATCATTACAGTAAAAAGGTGTCGTAACCCCGATATAATCAATGCCTGCTCTTCCAATCGGTGCTACGGGTGCCTGGCGGGCATAGTACTGCTCTATTATCTCTTTGTGATCCCAGGCAATATCGTCCATATTCTGAATCTCCTGATAGGGAACATACCTTACTTCGGCAATCTCATCTTCTTTTACCGTCATCATTCCGGTAGTTTTGCCTTCGTAGTAGGTTATATGGCAGTGAAGATAAGGCGAAATATTTTGAGAGTGGGTAACATATTTAGGCTCAAATTCTAGGTTAAGTTCTTCTTCTATCTCTCTTTTTATGGCCTCTTCGGCTGTTTCCTCCAACTCTACCTTGCCACCGGGAAGCGACCATTTATATATTTCAGGTTCTTTGGCACGTTTTACCAATAATAATTGTCCTTCAGCGTCTTTTATAAGGGCTCTCACGACAAGTTCTATCATATAGTTATCATTATAAGCAAATAATATCAAATTGTATAGGTCTGATTGAATAATCCTATAGAAATGAGTATAATATACACATTCAATACGCATACCGCATACATTTGCATATATGCTGTCATTATGCGCTTAGCACATTCATAAATCGGGAGAATAACGAGTCATGGAGGGAAGAAAGAGCAGCATACTGCTTTTTCTCCCCTTCATGACAATTTCCTCTGTCATCCTCTTTTACCTGCTTCTCTATGTTCGTCGGGAGAAGATTGTATGCCGCATCCTCTGCGGTCATACCAGGAGACGAATTTCACTGTATCACAAGGAGGTTACCAATGTTCGACACAACCAACTTCACACCCGCCGATTTTGACGGCATCTTCTACTCTGAAGACAGCGGCTCCGAGGCCATTTTTGAGTACGGTGCGGACTTTCTGGAGCTTATCCGGGAACGCCGCGATGGACTTTTCCTGGCGCTCGGTGCCCATGTCGACCTGCGCGTCTACGGGAAACGTGCGGACATCGCAGATGCTCTCCTGGAGCGTGCCAGAAGCATCTGGACCGAAGCCGACTGGTCTGCAATTGACCAGATGTTGGCAACGGTTGATCAGCTGCGAGTCGATCAGCCGCAGGGCTGGCGTCACACCGTCTTTCAGATGGTGGAAGCAGCGGTCATGCCTAAGTCGCACAAGATGCCTGAGCAGTTTACGTCATACTTCTTGGACGCCTCTGTCTACCAGCTGCTCTTTGGCATGCGTGCCGCCGCGTTCAACAAGATCAAGGCCCACGGCGCAGATTTGCGCGTCGCAGTAATGCTTCTTGTTGGGCTCCACCTGAATGGTGAAGCTGAGTTGGTGACCGAACTGGAAGAGGCTTTGCCCTATTTCTGGGACGGCGTCGACCTGCCGGTTATCCACGAGCTCTACACAGCGGCCGACCAGGCCCGAAGTTCGGGCTCACCCATATGGACTACCACGTTGGGAGCCACGATTGCGGTGGCGATGCATGGCTATGCGGTGATTTCTTCAAGTCAGCTAGCGCATGCATCTCATGCGCATCCTACTCCAGTCGACTTCGACCCGATCTTCCTCCAGGATCCGGACGTAAGTGACGCGGTCTTTACCCTACGGGAGGAGATCGTGGACATGTTTGCCGGTCGCCGGGAGGCAATGTTCGTGCTGACCGCCGCGATTATCGATCTGAGGATCAATGATCAAGGCAAGCTGGCCGAAGCGGTTCTCGCCAAGGCGCGAGCCGACTGGACAGAGCAGGACTTCACGGTGGTCGACAGGGTACTGGCTGAGACTGCGGCGTTAGCTGAGTCACGGCCGGAATCCTGGCGCAAGACCATCTACGCTCTCGTTCATGACGAGCTGGAACCCAAGCTTCCCGAGCTCCCAGAATCGTTCCAGAACTTCTTTGTTCCGCGTGACGTCATGCAGTTCGTCGTTGCCAACCGCGCGGATGGTCTGGGTATGCTCTACGCTTCGGGAACGGAGCTGGCTAGGGCTGTCAAAGTCCTGGTTGTCGTTGAGCTCAACGATGATCCGGCGCTGCTGGCCGAGCTCGAGGCACTTCTGCCCGAACTCTATCCTCGGGCAGACATGACACGCATTCGCTCGCTTTATACGGCAGTTCGTTCGATCAAGGCCGAATACGGCGATCTGTGGATGTCGTTCGCGGTCGCACACATTGATATGACGATCAACGGCTCCGCAACGATCGACTGGAACGAGGGAGCCGCCTAACAAGAAAGGAGGGTATATGCCTTCAAAACCTATCGTCCCAGGTGATGATTTTGATCTGGTACCTGATTACAGGAACGATCAACTCATTATCAAGCTTTACGCGCCTGGAGACATACCGGGTAGGGATCGTGCTGTCGCACTGGTGCGACTCACCTATTTCAGCGATCTTGAAGAGCCGGAGCAGATCTATATCGAGTCGCGCGCGGGTCGGGTCCTTACAAGCACCAGGTCACGGCGTGCCATCCTCGATAAACTGCTGACACACATTTTAGCTCCGCATCAAGATCTGTACCTTCTCATGGATGTACTTTCGCACGCTCATGTAAGTCCGGCTTATGTGGTGATAGTCCACGAGACCTGGACTGAAGAGACCTCAGTTCTCGGCATGGAGTTTGCAATCCTGCCGGAAGAGTGTATCAAAGAGGCCGGCATAGCCGTGGCTCTTGGATACCGTGCGCTCTGCATCAGGCATGTAGACGTGAAGTAGGACAGTTACGTAGGATGAAACTCAGTGTGGGGACAGGTAACAACCTGTCTCCACGCTCTATTCTCCCGATTTATATTCTTTACTCCATCAAATGTTCAATCATATTCATGAGTTGCGGCATCCCTTCGCCTGTTTTTACTGAAACAAACTGAGGAGTAAACTCTGCATATGTCTCGGATAAGCCTTTTTTGTCTAGTATCGTGGCTTTATCAACCTTATTGAACACATATATTTTTTTCTTATCGTTTATTTTAAGTTCTGCGAGAGCCTCTTCCACCGTCTGAATTTTTTCGTTCAGCATATGATCTGAGGCGTCAATTACATGTAATAGTAAATCCGCATTAATGGCTTCCATGAGTGTCGACTTAAACGCGGTAATCAGCTTCGCAGGCAGGTTCTGAATAAATCCTATGGTATCTGACAAAATTACCTCTTTTTTGAGTGTAGGGAGAAATATTTTCCCGACAGTACTATCGAGAGTAGCAAACAGTATATTCTCCGCGATATTTTTTTTGCCGCTTAGTTTATTAAATAGTGTAGACTTTCCCGCATTTGTGTAGCCAACGATTGAAATAGTTTTGAATCCTATTTCTCTCCGGCGATCCAGCTGCCGTTGTCTGTCGGCCGATATTTTCTCCAACTTATCTGTGATTACTTTAGTCTCATTACGCCAGTGCCGCTTCATAAGTTCGGTATTCGTTTCACCGATACCTCGCGTACCAATTCCTCCCCCCTGTCGTGACATCTCCATTCCCATTCCGAATATGCGAGGTCCCATGTGGCGCATCCGGGCAAGTTCTATCTGGAGTTTTGCTTCTTGAGTCGTGGCATGTTTGCTAAAAATATGAAGAATCAGGTCTACTCTGTCCCACACTTTTATATTTGGATTGCTAACACGGAATATTTTTTCCAGCTCAAATAATTGACCGGGCTTCACAATCGCGTTCAATACTACGGCGTTTATTCGATCCTTGGTGATCATTTCTGCTATTTCCTCGGTCTTTCCTCCTCCAATGAATGTATGGCTGTCTGGATGCATTCTCCGTTGAATAACACGCACTACAGTAGCGCCCCCATATGTTTCTACCAATGAGGTTAGTTCCTCCAGCTCCACCTCCGCCTCGTTTTGGCCAGTATAAGGAGACACAAGGTTTACTATAAGAAATCGCTGTCGTTCATTCAGCTGTTGCATACCCTATTATACTTGATAATCGCATGAACACCTTAAAGGTGTGCATCTGCTATCTAACGATATAGTAATTTCTATGAAGGCATAGTATACTACATGCGATGAATACGCTTATATCAGCATTGTTCAGTATCGCGGTTCTCTCAACGCTTCTCTCTGTTCTGTCTCATTTTAACTGGCAGGTGGAAGCATTTGTAGCTACCATTGTTGGAGCCGTTGCGAATATAATATGGGTTATCATGGGTGTATTTCTTGCCCTTTCTCTCGACTCCGTACGTAAACCTCAGTTCGAGCTTTCGGTAGATGAAAGCATGCACACAGATGTAAGATATCAGAACGGTCAGCGCTGGAAATTCTACCGTATAAAGGTAGTAAATAAATCTATTCCTCACTGGCTGAGGTGGATATTTCCTTTCACCACACGTGAAACAGCGGAACAGGTGCAGGGTGTCGTTGTGTTTAAACAACTTGGACGAACCATGAAAGGTCGTTGGGCATATGCCTCCGAACTGCAGTATCCTAACAAGACTGACTATATTCACATGTCTAACTTTCCGGAACCCGTAACTATAGCTGCCGGGCAGGCTGAACCACTTGATTTGCTGGTAAAGTATGAACACGATAGTGAGGCATACGGGTGGAATAACGAATCGTATCTTCACGACTGGAAAGTGCCTCAGTACCGACTTATGACCGGAGACTGGGAAGTGTATGTGCAGGTAACCGCTCTTAACGGCATTGCGTATGGCAGATCGTTTATGGTTCATATAGCACCAAGTATTGAAAGCACCTATATTACTGCTATGAACTAAGATTACTCAGTGTAATGATCGGTATACTCAATTGTTTTTCCTTCAAAGTTAGTCGCGGTGTATGTTTTGATCCCGGTTTTTTTGAACCAGAATACCGGAATCTTACCATTTCCTCCCGGTGTATCAATTACATACTCGGGCATACATACACCGGAAATAGATCCTCTGAGCGTTCTTATTATGTCCTTTCCCTGTTCTACCGACACTCTGAAATGATCAGTTCCGGCTGCAAGATCAGGGTGGTGAAGGTAATAGGGCTTTATGCCCGCTGTGACAAGCTTTTTGAATAGTTCTTCGAGAACTGGGGCAGCATCATTTACGTCTTTCATAAGCACGGTCTGACTTAGTAGCATTACACCTGCATTATGTAGCTTGTTGATTTTTTCCACAAACATTGCTGTTACTTCACGAGGGTGATTTACATGCAATACTACGGTTACTGGTTTAGCGCGAGAGATTGACTCTATAAATGAGTCGGTCAGACGCTGTGGATATACAGCAGGTGTGCGGGTATGAAAGCGGATATTTTTAACATGAGGTATACGTCTCAGTCTTTCAATTACTTTATCAAGGAAAAATGCCGTAAGCATAAACGGATCTCCACCTGACAAAATAACCTCCCATATCTCGGTGTGGGTTTCGATATATTTCATGCTCTCTTCGTAATCGGCATTATTTTTATCCAGCAGATTTCTTCTGAAACAGAACCGGCAGTGAACTGCGCAGATATTTATAAGGTTTAGTAAGCAGCGATCGGGATAGCGATGAATTATTCCTGGCACTGGACTATGACTATGGTCGCCTATTGGGTCGGTCATTTCGTACTCCTTTACCTCCTGTTCCAGATTGCTGGTAAGCACCATCTTGCGAAGTGGATCAGCGGGATCGTACCAATCTATAAGGTCTACATAGTAGCGTGGAATAAGAAGAAAGAAAGAAGATTTCGGACCGGTGGGGAGACTTACTCCTGCCTGCGAAGTATCAATCCCCTTCTTACGGAGATAGTCGATAAGATCTGTGATAGAGAATATAAAATCAAGTTTGTTCATATCTTACGCAATTATTACAGCTTTTTGTTTGAAACTTTAACCTTCACCGTTATAGTGATAAAAGAATGAAGGTATATAAGTTTCATATTATATATGAAAGGGGGTGGTAATAATGATACGATCATATAGTTCCGATGACAGCGCCTATAAGCGCGATAATGGATTGGCAGCGTGGGGTTTGCTTATTATCCCCCTTTTTCTTTTAGTTCTTGGTTTTGGCGCTTTTAATCTTTTTACAGCAAATAGTCAGAAAGGTTCCAACCAGACTGCCAACACCACACCGGCTCAGACATTGTTTGGAGTAGGAGGAGCTCCGCCAACAGGCACCCCCAATCCTACTCGTAAACCCACAGTAACGTTAACACCTACCAAATCACGAACACCCACACCTACCGGCACGTTGAAAGACAGCACTACAGGTCCGACAACAGAGTATGGAATTGGTGGTTCACCCGGAAACGATACAACCAGTTTGCCTGATGGAGCGCCACGTACAGGAGGAGGTGGTTCTTATAAAAGATAAAGTTATTGTAGTCGCAGGAATATGGCTTGCTATGTGTATATTTCCGGTATCAATTGCTGCTCCGGCAGCAATTGATGCGTCCGCGGTAATTACTCAGTCTATAGGGATCCCGGCACGAGTGGTTATTCCTGCGGCACACATTGATGCACCGATCACTGCGCTCGGAAAAGATCAATATGGGTATATGCAGGCTCCCTCAGATACGGTAACAGTAGGATGGTACAAATATGGTGCCAGACCGGGTGAAAAGGGAAATGCCGTGCTCGACGGGCATCTGGACTCTGAGACCTATCCGGGTGTATTTTATGCTATACAAAAACTGCGCATTGGTGACCGTATAGGTATAGGTGATGATACAGGAGAAAGCCGTACGTTTGAAGTATTCGATATAAAGGTATATGACGCATACAACTTTCCTATGCGCGATATTTTAGGTCCAACGGAGAGTAAAAATTTGCACCTTATAACCTGCTATGGCGAGTTCGATAAGTTTAGACATGCGTACGTGGAGAGATTAGTAGTATCTGCAAGATTAGTAATTGAGTAGATTTTAAAAAAGGGTGGCCTGGTTGTCGGATCCCGAAGGACTCGACAACCAGGTCCGTGCACGGTTGGATGGGCGCTAGCTAGAACCAGCGCTGCGGCTTCACCTCAACGGTGTTTTCCGTAGTGAAGCCAAGAGCGGTGGCCTCGGCGCGCGTGACGACGGCTCCGGTGGGGAGCACGACGTTTGCCACTTCCTGCAGACGGGCCTGCAAAGCGTCGAGTTGGGTCATGAATCGCTCGAACGGTGCCAGGCCATCTTGCTGCTGCATGGGTTTCCTCCTCTGAATAGGGGGTGTTTATGGTTCTCCAGGCGGAGAACCTTTGCCATGGGGTTGCGCCTAAAAGGTGCACACTGACCACCAACTATATGCTGTTGGTCGGAGTGCACCTTTTAATTATCCAAACGTGCTGTAAAAGTTCGGTAGCCTATCACAATGCAGCAAGTGCATAAGATAGAATACCATTATTATTATAGTACTCTTACGCGTCCGTGTCAATATTATAGGCTATATCCGAGGCTGATTAGCTTCGGTTCTGACTCGTGCCTGAACCGTGCTTTTCAACGAATGTAAGCGCTTTACCGGCACTGTTTGCTCTTCCTGTTCTACCGATTCTGTGTACATAATCGTCGTAGGTTGCAGGTTGATCAAAGTTAATTACATGGGTTACATCGGGTATATCAAGTCCGCGAGCAGCCACATCGGTCGCGATAAGCACATTTGCTGAGTTCTCGCGGAAGGCACGAAGCGCGCTCTGTCTCTGAGACTGAGTTTTGTTACCGTGTATAGCTACTGTTCGGTGGCCACTCTTAAAGAGTTTTCGTGATAGTTTTTCGACACCAAACTTGGTGCGTCCGAATATGATAACCTTAGCAAATTCAGGCTGTTGCAGCATTTCGTGCAGTATTGCCAGTTTGTCGTCAGGAGATGAGAAATGTACCACATCCTGATCCACATTTGCCGCTGTTTCTTGTGTTTTTACGGCTACTTTAATAGGATCTTTCAAGATTGTCTGAATTATTCGTTCAATGTCCTGATTTATGGTTGCTGAGTACAGTAATGTCTGTCTTTTTTCAGGCAATAACGATATTAAGTACTGAATATCTTTCACAAAACCCATGTCAAGCATGCGGTCTACCTCATCAAGTACCACGGTTCTGAACGTATCCAGTCTCAGAACACGCTGTTGGATAAGATCTTTCAATCTTCCGGGAGTACCGATTATAAACTGAGGATTACGTTTTACTTCGTAGATCTGATTTCCCATACTGGTTCCCCCAATACATAAGGCAGAATAAATGCCCAATGAAGGAGAGAATGATCTCAGTTCATCACGAATCTGAAGTGCAAGCTCTCTGGTAGGGGCGATTATAAGCACACGTTCCGTCTTGTCTTTGAATACTTTATCGATTAGAGGAATAAGGAATGAAGCTGTTTTACCTGTACCTGTGTTAGCAAGTCCTAGTACGTCTTTTCCAGCTAGTACATGCTCAATTGACTGATCCTGAATAGCCGTAGGCTTTATATATCCTTTTTGGGCGATATTTTGCTTTACTCTATCGTGGATGGCGAAATCATTGAACTGATGGGTTGGTTCCACCTGTTTTATCTCTAATATAGGTTCAGCGTGCTTAACAAACGAGGACGGATTAATATACTGTCCGCGTCCACGGTTAGCGGACTGCTGAGGTCGTGCGGCTCTTGGAAATCGGTTGCCAAAGCCACCGCCACGAAAATTGCTACTAGGTTTTCTACCACTCTTATGATGGTTATACATATAAAAATACTGAATAAATAATAGAAAGAAGAGAACATGATTTATGAAGAATCATTTTGTCTTCCCTCGGGTTCATCCGATACATATCGGACGGATGCGCCCTCAAAGACAAAAATAACTTTATGCTCATGGAGCGCACTACAATCTATATAGATTGAATATGTATATTATATCATAACAAAGGGCATTTGTCACTCTCCGTGCTTTCTAGCTTCGGATATGTTATAAATAACACGTATCCCCCCAATAATACTTACCGTTATTACTATGAGGAACGACTCTTTACGCACATTTACAGAAAAGCTTCGAAGTATTCATCACCGATCATCTGAAAGCATATATTCGTTGATACATATGTTCCGGTATGATATAAACGAAAGCTATGAAAAGATCATGAAGTATGACCGCATCGACAGATTTTCTATCAAAATTCTATGGTGGCATCTCTATGCTCTTATCGCGCTCATCATCTCAAATCATTTTTTCAGGTTAGCCGCGTATATGCCCTCCCCTTTTGCCTGGAGGCTTATCTCAGTTGTCGAGGCTGCCGCAGCATTCCTGGTTGGTGTGTTTCTTGTACTTGCGACATTACTTATCAAAAAACGCGTCAAAAGTCATTATTACTGGCGAATTGTCCTCACTATCGCGCTCACTTCGTTTTCTTACTTATTTATCTTCATAAGCGGCGGCTCTATAGAGATGCATTTTCATTTCTATATTGTTATGGCTTATATCTCTATTTACTCTGACTGGAGGCTTGAATGGATAGTTGTCCTAGTGACACTTCTCGTTCATCTCACCCTCGATGCGGCTGCCCCGGGATGGCTGTTTGTTTATGGTCATATCCCCCTCGCGCCCCTCGCCCACGGACTTCCCCTTTTCACTATAGCTGTTTTCACCGCATATTTGTGCAAAAATCATCGTGACGTACTTGTTACACAGCGTGAGCTTGAACAGAAAAAAGACGAGTTTATAGGTATAGCAAGCCATGAGCTTAAAACCCCTGTCACCACAATCAAAGGATTCACTCAGATTTTTCAGAAATATCTCGCCAACTCAAACGGTGACAAAAAATTTATTCAGTATCTGGGTAAAATGAATGAACAGCTAGACCGCCTTACAAAGCTTATAAATGACCTACTCAACGTAAGTAAAATACGTTCCGGCAAACTCGAGCTTCATCTGGAAACATTTGATATCGATCAGTTTGTAAAGGATATTGTCGAAGAAGTTCAGGGTACCTCACTCCACCATACAATAACCATAAAAGGAAAGGCAAAAACATCGGTGCGCGCCGATAAATATCGCCTGAGTCAGGTGCTTACCAATCTCTTGTCCAACGCGGTTAAATATGCTCCTGCCTCTAAGAGACTAACGGTGAATGTTTTTTCAGAGAATGGCAATGTAATAGTGGGTGTTGAAGATTATGGTCCAGGGATACCAGCAGACAAACGTCTTAGTATTTTTCAGCCGTTCTATCAGCTGGAAAATACCAACAGAGCAAGCTTTTCGGGTATGGGCCTTGGTCTCTATATTTCGGCCGAGATTATGCGCATACATGGCGGCGATGTCTGGGTGGAGAGTGTGGTAGGGAAAGGATCAACGTTCTATATTAATATCCCTGTAATTCCGACAAAATAAAAGTCTTGTAACCTGCTCTGTTTTTTGTTATGATGATACTATCCAGACAAGTTAATCTTCACATATGTCACTCGATAAGCTTTCATTTGTTGATATCGAAACAAGCGGTGCGCGCGTTATGTATGACCGGATCATAGAAATCGGGATCTTACGTATTGAAAACGACAAACTTGTAAAAACATATCAGACACTTATAAACCCTGAGCTCTATGTTTCACCGTTCATCGAAGAGCTGACGGGCATAAAAAATCAGGAGCTGTTATCTGCGCCCACCTTTGAAGATGTGAAATATAATATTCTTGAGCTACTCGACGATAGTATATTTGTAGCTCACAATGTACGTTTTGATTATGGTTTCCTTCAAAATGAGTTCCGCCGGTTCGGCATAGACTTTTCACGCAAACATTTCTGCACAGCTAAATTATCGCGGACTCTCTTTCCTCAACACCGCCATCACAACCTTGACGCGCTTATGGAACGGTTCAAATTTGAGTGTGCCAACCGGCATCGCGCCTTCGACGACGCTCAGGTACTCTGGGATTTTTATAAAGAGGTTAAGCGCCGGTTTGACCCACCCGTACTTGAGGCGGCTTTCAACACAGTACTCAAGCGGCCTTCAGTACCGATAAGTATAGATCAACAGACCATCGACGATCTGCCCGAAGGGCCCGGTGTTTATATATTTTATGGTGAGAACGCCATGCCGCTCTATGTTGGCAAGAGTATTAACATCCGCGAACGGGTACTTTCGCATTTTGCCAACGACCGACTTTCGAACAAAGAAATGAACATCTCGCGCCAGATCCAGAATATTGAGGCTATCGAGACCGCAGGTGAACTGGGAGCGTTGCTTAAAGAATCGGTACTCGTAAAAGAAATGCAGCCTCTGTATAATCGCCAGCTTCGTAACAGTCACAAAATGCTCATTCTCAGACGCAAGGTAGATAACGACGGATTTTTTACCATAGCTTTAGACACTGTTTCCAATATTGAGATTTCCGATCTGCCCGGCCTTATGGGAGTATTCAGGTCCCTGAGGCAGGCTAAGGATTTCTTACGTGCGCTCGTAAAGTCGTATGGCTTGTGTGAGGTTAAGCTTGGTCTCGAGAAAAGTAAAAAGGTGTGTTTCTCGCATCAGCTTGGCTGGTGCAAAGGAGCTTGTGCGAATAAGCTTACTCCAGACGAATATAATGCTATCTTTGAAGCAGCTTTTGATAAAACCAAAATACGCGACTGGCCGTTTCAAGGGCCGATTCTTATACAGGAACACAAAGGTTCACGCAGTGAGACCGAATATTATCTTGTCGACAACTGGTGTCTTATTGGTCAGTACCGTGCCGACGCTGAGGGTATGAGTGAGTTGTCCCGCGCCGATGGAGTCTTCGATCTGGATACGTATAAGATACTTGGCAGGTATATTAGTTCAGGTGCGCATAAAAAAAATATAAAAAGAATTACGAGAGAAGAGCTGGAAAAAAACTTTGGGCAGATGACCGGCAGTTTTGGCTAACTATTAGGCGATTTCTTCTTTTCGGGCTTTGACAAACGAGATCCATTCTTCTACTACTTCTATAATCAGCTTAAACGGAGCTTCTATTATGAAGTCAAAGATTACGATAAAAAAGTTCAGACGACCCAGCTGTGTGCTGAAAAATTTACCCAGAGAAAGAATCGGCATAAAGAAAAAGTCTATAAGAGGGGTCAGTATCTGTTCCTTGGATATAAGCCGGTACTCATTTACCACCTGTTTTATCCTATACGAGAAGAATGTAATAACGGAGACAAAGAATACAAACAGAAGCTGGCTGATTATATTAAAGCTAAGAAGAAGCAGTATTTCGTGTATCAGGAACAGTGTTATGAAAAAAGTAAGCGTATAAAAAATGGTGAAACCAAACACAAGCACCGGTTTCTTGATCTTTGACTTACTCGTAAGGTTCATTACTTTTGTTGTTTCAAACTCTTTATTGGAGTCTATGATGTCGATGATTCGGTAATATATGCGCTGCGTATTGTCATCGCCCGGAAGTTTAAAGAACAGCACAATGATCATCATGAGAATTGGTGGAAACAGACTATTTATGGCAATCGATGACCAGTGTACTTCGTTATATAGCCAGAGAGATACTGGGTATTCAAGTATTATGGCAAACAGCATCTTGGTTACAAAGATGTAGATCAAACTTTTGAATGCCAGTGTTTTGAGTTTTGAGGAAGCCTGCTGGTATTTTTCGCGACAGGTAAGATCCACTTCGTTCCACAGGAGCGCCCGTGATTTGAAAATATCGTCTACTTTCCCTTTTTTATCTTTCATGATCTCGAAAAGAATAAGATAGGGAGGCAGCTGTTTCTTGGCGAATTTCTGTAGACGCTCAACATAGGGGTTTTTAATCATGTCATCTATACGCTTAAATATTTGGGGAAGTTTGGAGGTGAAGTTTGCCAGCTCTTCGGGAGTATACTCCGAAAGAGGTTTATAGAATGTTGTAAACAAGTGATAGCGCTGATAAGACGAATCACTTTTGCGGTACGCCTTTTCCAGGGCTACCAGGAAGTAGGCGTCTTTCTGTTCTTCGGTCAGCTCCTCAATATGTATTTTCTGTCTCAGTGTCTGATACAGGAAATAGTTGAAACTGGCATCGCGGAAGGTGGTACTGGGACTCAGCGTTTCCTCGATTTCGCAGGTAAGCATGTCAATGAAGAAATCGTACAAATATTTCTTTATGTTGTTATCCCTTCCGGTTACCACTACTTTTCTCAGAAGTAGATATTTGTCTATTATGTTCTGCACATGATCTATGTCATCTTCGTCCAGGCTACCGTTGGGAAAATACCGTGCCCACGTAAGCTCCCGAAGCAGATTCTCAGACTCCCCTTTGCCACTGGCATTCATGGCTAATCTTCGTCTCAGAATACGTTCAATGGCAGCACGCCGTATGAGATGGTCCTCACGGTACTCTATAGCGTTTCTCACCTTTTCGTAAGCGATAGCCATAAATGAAACAGTCTGTGAGACAGTGAGCTTGGTGTTCTCGTCTGGCTTAGGCTGATCAGGGATTGTCTTCACGCTCTGTACGAGTGCTGAGGAATAGGGAGATAAGGTAATGGGTTGGTCTACGTTCGCCTTGAGTGGCGGTGGATTGGGAGTCATTGCACCATCTTTTGACATATGCAATTATATGATATTGCCAATACACTTGCAAGAGACCTGTAAGCCTAAATACTATACAAGAGCCACAGAGATACTATATTGATCAAATTATTACATCATTAAGACCTCTTTGGACTGGCAGGGCAAACGTTAGCAGACAAGTGTGGAGAGTGCTATTTTAGACAATTTCATATTTAGGCTGTTATGACAGTCTAAAAATGTCAAAAATACCCGATTTTTACTTTTACATAGCTGCTATGTAATAAGTATATACTATAGGTATACACTTAAATACAATTAAAATCATTCTGCTTCAGGCATGCCGTGATCATTATGGGCTATTCCATAGGCGTGGCGCCTGTGGCCTTTATCATTGTTGCCAGCTCTTTGAGTTTAGCATCTGTCAGTTCCAGAGTGGCTCCCTCTACATTCAATCTTAATAGTGGCTCAGTGTTTGAGGTACGTATATTTACACGCCAGTCAGGGTAATCTATGGCTATGCCGTCTAGTGTAGATAACTCTCCATCCTTATAGGTATCGGCAATCTGCTGCAGAAGTTCTTTGGCCGAAGTTCCTTCCTTAAGCTCAAAGTTATATTCACCAGATTCTATAGAAGTATGCAGACTTTCCAGTACTTCAGAAAGTGGTTTACCCTCTTTACCCACAGCCTCTAATACATAGAGTATCACCCGTATAGCGCTTTCGCACCCACCCATTTCTCGAAAGTAAAAGTGTCCCGAAGATTCGCCTGCAAAGGCTCCTTCTTCACGGTTCAGCTGTTCTGTAATAAGAGCATGTCCTACCTTACTTATACTAGGAGTTGAGTTGAATTTTTTTGCAACGTTGGTTACGTTACGGGTGTAGCGTATGTCTACGAGAATTTTTTCTTTAGGATTTTTTTCCAGAACCTGTTTAGTTATAAGAGAGGTTATAAGTGTGGCAGGTACCACTTCACCCTTTTCATTAATAAAGAAGATTCTGTCCCCGTCTCCGTCGGGTGCGAGACCAAGATCAGCCTTTTCCGCGATGACTCTATCCTGCAGATCTCTGAGCAGCTTAAACTGTAAAGGATCTGCCTGATGAGCAGGGAATGTTCCGTCTAGTTCAAAGTTCATCTCTATCAAGTCAATTGGCAAGTGCTTGGCAAGTTCCTTTATGTACAATGAACCCATGGCGTTTGCGGCATCGGCAACTATCTTCATTCTTTTTATGTGTTGAGGTTGTACGGCTGCCATTGCATCTTCTACTTCTTCTTTCAGCACATTGGTTTTTTCTGTAAATGAACCACCGTCTTTGTACTCAACAAAATTGCCGCTTAGAGCAAAGTTTTTTACATCTTCCATACCCGTTGTCTTGCCTATTTTGATAAGTTTTTTGCCTACACGTTTTACAAATTTCAGACCATTGTAGTCTTTGGGATTGTGGGACGCACTTATCTGTATACCTGCATCATATCCGTATTTAAGGGTTGCATAGTAAATGGTCGGTGTGGTGGCGAGGTCAATTCCGACAACCTGAGCTCCCGACTTTACGAGTGTGTTTACGGCTTTTTCATATAACGCGGGTGAGGAGATGCGCATATCTCGTCCAAGAACTATCTGAAGATTATCTTTGCCGAGATCCTTTACAAAAAATGTATAAATAGCTCTGACTATTGCTTCAATGTTTTCCTCATTAATATCTTTAGGATAAAGACCTCTCATATCGTACGCTTTAAAAATCGAAGGATTGATGTTCATAGAATTGAATAAAATAATAATACCGAAACAGACTATAGTCTATAGACGATAGTCTATCGTCTATCATCGTATGATAGTATCATATTATAAATAATAACATGCCAAAATATCAACTGATTTCTTGATTCCGTGCATATTTGAGCTCGTTTTGAGCGAAACGTCTATGCGGGCAAGCCCTTCATAAAACGCGATAAGCTTGTCCGGCTTCCATCTGGCTACCTGTGAGCGAAGTCTTCCTGCCTGCCACGCTTGTATTGTTTTGGGTGCGGCATTATTCTGAATTAGAAGAAGAGTACGTATGTGTTTGGAAAGCATCGCAAATATAAATCCTTCCTCCACAGTATCGAGTAGTTTTTCACCACTTTCCACAAACCCTTGAAGGTTTCCCGGGTAACATTTATCAAGATAGCCGAAGATAGATTCTGCCGGCTTGAACTCTTTTATCTTATGATTTTTTAATGTCGTAATATCACGGGAGGTAAGATCATTTTCCCAGTCTATCCAGAACACATCGGCCGCTGCTCCCGCCTCATCTATACGGCTATACAGCTCTTTACTCTTTTTTTGCTTCAGCTTACGTACTAGATTTTCCGTGACATACAGTATCTGAGGAGCAAACAACGAAGGTGATTCGAGTATCCATTTAGGCAGCTCTTCTACCTCAGACATAGGCACTAGCTTAATCTCATAGCCTTTTTTCTTGTACTCCGTTTTCAGTTGCTGGAAATAGGTGCGTGAGGCGGTCACATCTTCTCCGCAGATTATCTGTAACATACAAGTATTTTAACAGATGCCTCTACATCTATGAAACTAAGTATAATTTGCTATATAATCGTTATATGTACGACCTTATATCCATAGGTAATATCAGTATCGACATGTATTATAAAGGCGAAAGCCTTACCTACGAAGATGGTCGTTTCCAGCTGGCTATCGGAGGCAAATATTTTGTAGAATCCTTTCACCAGAGCGTGGGCGGCGGCGGCGCG
>JBDKFK010000023.1:0-27143 GCA_039798745.1 Candidatus Parcubacteria bacterium | reverse complement strand
GTTGAGAATATAATAATTAACAAAATTTATAACGCTGTAAAAATAAGCGACCGATGTGCCGATCGCAATGAGACTGTCCATATTAAACGTTCCCATTCGAAGCGCGGACCACATACCTTTATAAAAGCCTTTCCCTATAAAAAACTGCACGGGAGTGGCCAGAATAAATGAGATGATTCCCATATAGCTCAACAGTTGGGATCGAAGAGGCATCCAGGAAAAGAAATCAAAGAGCATGAAATACAACATAGGTACACTCAGTACAAAACTGATGAGAAAATTACGGAACTGAGCATTGATTTCTTCGGTGCGTTTACGCGTCTCAAATCCGGTGTCTTTCTGGTCTACGATAGATGCTCGGTACCCTGCTTTTTGTACTGCATTCACAAGGTCCTGTGTCGTTGTGTTGGAATCGTTGTAAAGTATGGCTGCTTTTTCGGCCGCAAAGTTTACATGAGCTTCTTTCACTCCCGGTACTTTCTTCAATGATTTTTCAATGATCGCGGCACATGAAGAACAGTGCATTCCATACAAAGCTAGGTTTATTTTTTGTTGAGTAGTATGTGCGGTTTCAATGACTTGAGCTGCAGGTACGGGCTGGTTAATATATACACTTTGATCTGTATTACTTTGTAGTTTTAGTTCCAGTAATATCCGTATCGGCTTATTTGGTATAACGGTTTCCTGAATCACATGTACGTTATCATCAACATGTACCGCGATACCGTTTGATTTTGGTTGACCATCTATAGTTGCCTGATAGCCGGCTTTAGAAATCGCGGTGATAACACTGTCCTGAGTTGCTGCAGAGTCGAGTATAAGCGAACCTTTTCCGGTTTTATGATCAATCTGGATATCGCTTACTCCCTGCACTTCACTGAGCTCATCTTTAATGAGCAGCTCGCACGAATCGCAGTGCATTCCCTGAACCTGAAATGTAAGTGGCTGTTTCATATGTTAGTTATTAAAATCTGCATCAAGTTTATAATGAGTTCCTTCAAGAACCTTTGTTATTTCCTCAGGTTGTATTGCATGATCTGCAATAATAGTTGTTTCGCCGGTTGTCGGATCGACATTTACAGTTTGTACTCCCTGAATCCGCGCAATTCTTTTTTCGGTAACTTTTTTGCAGGCTTCACAGGTGAGTCCTGATAAGTGTACAGTTGATGATGTGTTTTTCATATTTAGAGTGAATACAATTTATATAACAGTTATTGTTCCCCGTGGTACACCCATGGCACAGGTTATGTTGTAGGTGCCCGGCGTAGTGGGAGTAAATTCGTATACAAGTGTTTTGCCTTTTACCAGCATTTCGACCTGCTTGGAAAGTTGGGGGAGCGCAAAACTGCCCATGCAGCCGAAGCCATCGTTTTTAACATCAATTTCCATACGTACCGGTTGACCTGCTTTCACCGTGAACGCGTTTGGCTGAATATCGGATTTGGTTGTGTAAACTGTTTTTATGACCTGAGCGTTAGCAGCGGGTGCGGTTTGGAGTTCTGTTGTATTTGCTGAGAGTGTAAAACCATTTTGTAGTCCGCTGAGGTTCATGCCGTTTGATATGTTGAAAAGTGCCAGAGCGATAACAATGATTCCGGCAAAGCGGAAAAATGATTTTGCGAATGCGCCCTTTACTACCGAAGTAAGTCCACCGATTCCCAACAGTCCGGGCGTGGTGCCAAGCGCGAATACCGACATCACAAGAGCCGCTTTCAGAGGACTCCCTGTGCTTATGGCATATAACTGCATAACCTGAGTAAAGCCGCAGGGAAGAAAGAATGTTAGTCCACCAAGAACCATCGCATTTTTGTGAGAATATGCCTTCTCTGACTGTTGTTTTAGTCCAAGCATTTTTGCAACGGCGGTTGGAATAGTTATACTTACGCCGGAAAGGCGGGGAAAGAGTTCGGTGAGCTGTGCTCCGAAAAAGAGCATTACCAAACCTACGACGATTGTTAGTATACCCAGTAGTCCCATAGACATCTGAAAGAACGATCCAATGAAGCCGATCAATCCGCCAAGGACAAAAAATGAGAGTATTCTTCCCGCGTTAAAATAGAGGTGAGGTATGAAGCGGTCGGTCGCCGTGGCTTCGGGATACTGTTTAGCGTGCCGAGCCGAGGTACCCAGTACCAGTCCACCGATGAGAGCCGCGCATGTTGAGATACCTGCTGTCAGTCCGACCATGAACACAACGGGAAGACTGGCAAAGTTATTGGAACCAAACTCGATAGCTTTTAACAAGCCCAGATCTTTGGTGATGTAAAATACCAAAACGAGTATAAGTGCCATGACTCCTGATTCAATATAGGCATTTCCGTCCCGGCTAAACCAGGGTTTGGGCAGATCGCGTCCAATATCGTATCCTGCTTTACGCACTGCGTGAGCAACCGCAGAGTACGCGAGTTTTTTCTGGTGATGGACAAGAGCCTCACCTTTCTGGGTATTAGCCACTACCTTTTCGACACCTTTTAAGTTAGATAATTCATCTTCTATCAACAGCTCACAAGAGCGACAATGCATTCCTTTTATAGGCACCTTTGTTACACGCATATATTAATTCAATGGATAATATTGTAAGGATACAAAATGCAGTATTAAGATTTTATGAGTCAGATACAGGAAGTTTGATAGTAAAAGTAGTCCCTTTATCAGGCACGCTTTTAAGATGGATAGTGCCCTGATGAAGATGGACTATTGACTGTGCTATAGCAAGACCCAAGCCGGAGCCTTTTGATTTCTGTGCCTGTGCGCCCCTATAGAACCGTTCAAATAGGTGAGGTATATCTTCTTTGGGTATCCCGGGGCCGGTATCGGTTATAGCGAGTGTTGCGTGCGTATCATCAGTTGTTAATTTCAAGGTAACACTGCCTTTTTTGGTATATTTAAGCGCGTTGTCGGCAATATTGAGAATCGCCCGGGCAAGTTTTTCTTTATATCCGCGTATGATCACATTTTTCTTGACCGATGCGTCTACGGTAACGTTGGATGTTTCTGCCATCTTCTGTATGATCTCCGTAAGTTCTTCAACAAGTGATGAAAGGTTTAGCACAGGCATGGTAGTACTAAGATGAGGACTTTCAGACCAAGCCAGATCAAGAACATCATTTAATGTGGAAGATAATGTATCTACATCACTTATAGTGTTCTCTAACGCAGTTTTATACTCTTCTTTGGTCCGTGGTTTACCGAGTACAACTTCTATGCCGCCACGCATGGTCGCGATCGGAGTTTTCAGCTCATGTGCCATATCGCCGATAAACTGCCGTTCCCGCGTAAATGCCGCGTCGAGCCGGTCAAGGAGTCTGTTAAACGAATGTGCAAGCGTGCCAATCTCATCGTCACCACTGATACCTTTGATCCGTGTACTCAGATTTGTGCTTGAGATATTGGCAATCTGTGATGACAGATCGCCGAGAGAAGCAGTAATTTTATAAATTATGTAAAAGCCTACTATTATCAATAATGAAAGGATAATGAGAAAAGTGTGAGTGGCGTGAGGGAGCGCAAGAAAATGTACTACGACATAAAAAAATATCGCCAACAACGCAAGGCTTCCAAAGTAAAACGCAAATAGTTTAAATCTTAGAGTTTTCATAGATTAGGGCTTCTCACTGAGCTTAAAACCAACCCCATGCACGGTATGGATGAGTTTATTCTTATGACCATCATCGATTTTTTTTCGTAATGTCGCGACAAATACATCAACAACGTTAGACATCCTGTCAAAATTATAGTCCCATGTATGCTCTATGATCTGTGTACGTGTTACCACTTCATCTTTATGACGGGCTAAGAGTTCGAGAATTGAGAATTCTTTTGGCGTCAGCTTTATAGATTTTTTTGTGCGTTGCACAGTATGGTGAACAGGATCTACTACTAAGTCATCTATCGTTATAGCCGACTCCGGCTGATGGTGACTGCGTCGCAGAAGCGCCTGTATCCGGGCTTTAAGCTCAGCGAGCTCAAAGGGTTTTGTTAGGTAATCATCGGCACCCGCTTCAAGCCCTGTTACTTTATCTTCAAGCTGGGATTTAGCAGTAAGCATGAGTATAGGTGTGCTGATGTTTTTATGACGGAGTTCTTTTGCTACCGCGATTCCATCTTTTTTGGGCAGCATGCGGTCAAGAATAATAGTGTCATAGGTCTCGGTTTCAGCGAGGTATAGACCTTCCTCACCATCAAATGCCTGATCAACAGCAAATCCCTGGTCTATGAGGCCGGTTTTTATGACGTCTGATAGTCGGTGTTCATCTTCAATGAGGAGAAGTCGCATATGTAGTATTGTATCACTGTAGTTGTATAAATGAAATGAGGCAGGTACTGTACAGTACCTGCCTCAAGGCGTACTCACCATGCGGATTTTACGGCCACTGTTGAATGGCCATGACAACCGTCATTATGATAGTGGCCAACGAGAAGAAGAGGGTAAGCCCTACTCCTTGCGGTTGGCCGATACATTTACGGTTGGTGAAACGGCGGGGTATGAGTTTCATCGGAGATCTCCTCTTAGATACTAGCCGATCTTGATGACCTGGTTCGGCGTGAAGCATCCCACTTCGGCGATCTTGTGGTGATGCTGCACCACGGCCTCTGTGCCATCGTCAAAGACGACGCGGTTGTGACAGTGGCTCCATCCTTTGGTGGGGCCGCTCTCATCGGGGGCACAGTCTTCGTCGGTTTTCACGGTTGCTTTGGTCGCGCCGGCGGGAATGTTACCCTCCAGCAGGTTCACCACGGCGACCGTGGTTCCGCCCTCGTCCAGCACCATAGGCGCATTCTTGGGAGCAATTTTCACGATCCTGAGGTCATTAGGATCCATGAAATGCCCTTTAGGCTGCGGGGCGGCCGACGTCTGGCTTGAGGCTGTGGTCTGTGGTGGCTGTTCCGGATTTCTCAGGCTGAACAGTGCCACAACTGTGATAGCGATCACACAAACCACGGCGATAGTAATCCACCGACCCGTGTGCTTGACAGCCTGGGGTAGCCGACCGCGCTGATGCTGAGTTTTCATAACACCCTCCTTATAGGCTTACATATAGACAGCATTTCAGAAGATCAGCTTTGATCTTCTCAAACTCTGTCTATATGTCTAGTCCGCATGATGTTAAAGTACTTGTGGTAGATGATAAAGGCTTATTAAGAAGCTATATCTTAATTCACATCTATCATCTACCCCTATTCTACGCCTGGGACTATTAAGATTTCATTAATATTATAGGGCTATTTTGATGCGCTATATTTGCAGAAAGTACGTATGTGTATGGGGCTTTTGTAGTAATCCATACATTGAATAAATATGGAGGTATTGATATAATATTAATTCAACTATATGTATAAAAGAATTACATACGTACTCTGCCTTGCCGCTCTTGTTATTGCCGGTGTCGGCATGAGCATCTCCTTCTTACATCCAAAGACATTCTTTACGCGTAAAACTAAACTTGAAAACTCAGACTACTATCCTTATGCCTACAAAGTAGCACCAGGTCCATTGAGTGACGAATCCCGTGACGCGCTCGACGGATTTACATTCAAAACTGTGCAGCGCAAGGATGGATCTATCGAAGCTGAGTTCATTCCACACCGGCCATGGTACCACTACTATAAAGTGCTTGTTAAGCCCGGTTACACATTATATTTTCTTGAACAGGATGACGACGACGTATCGGTGTTCGAAAAATATCTTAATGA
The DNA here is from genome assembly GCA_039798745.1 of Candidatus Parcubacteria bacterium. GTDB lineage: Bacteria > Patescibacteriota > Microgenomatia > UBA1406 > GWC2-37-13 > JBDKFK01. The sequence continues at coordinate 21,449 of JBDKFK010000023.1, read as the reverse complement.
CGACCATCCGTTTCTTGTAGATCCTGATGGCTATATTGTTGATTAATTATTATGAAGCGTAATTTTGGACTGGACATAATTCGGGCATGCGCGATAATTTTCGTGCTCCTGGATCATGGCTGGTATTTTCTGCGTAATCCAAACGTTCATGTAAATATTCTTGCTGTATTCGGATATATCGGAGTGGAGTTATTTTTTGTTCTGAGCGGTTTTCTCATAGGGCAGATTTTACTGCGCGAGTTTGTGGGGCAGATGAGTAGTATGTTGCTTAAACGATTCTATATTCGTCGTTGGTTTCGTACGATACCTCTTTATTACGCGCTGCTTTTTGTATTTATAGTCGCAAGCAGTATCGTATACGGTCAGTGGAAGTTTCATCCGTTTCATTTTATATTCCTGCAAAATTATTTTCCTAAAGAAATAGAGTTTTTTGGCATCGCATGGAGTCTATCGGTGGAGGAGTGGTTCTATGTTCTCTTACCTTTATTCTTTATCAGTATTTCGTATAAAAATGCATCAAAAAAGCATTTACTTAAGATGATAGGTATTGCCATTATGAGTATTTCGTTAGCGAGAATGGTCTACGTATATATTTCGGAACCATCGTATGAGATGGTTCGCAAAAGCATATTTATCCGTTTTGATTCGCTCCTTGTAGGCGTTCTTCTTGCGGTACTCAAGCAAAGCCCCTCGGTATATGCTTTTATTCGGCGAACTCGCGTAGCAGTAGCATCGTTGACCGTATTGTTTGGCTGTGGGTTTTATTATGTGTATCTGTCTTTACATCACATTCTTGACAGCTCATTTTTTATGAAGACATTTGGGTTAACTGTTGTGAGTATAGCAATCGCGGGATTGATTCCCTACATGGAGCAGAGTGAGAGTATAAATGTAGTACTTGCACAGAGGAAACTGCTTCATAAGGCGATTACAACAGTAAGTCTTACTTCATACTCTCTCTATCTCATTCATCTGGAAGTTTTTACTATTTTCATTGTCCTCCTTTCCGACTATGTTAATCCTTATCTGCTCTTTATTCTTGCCACCTTCACAACCTTTCTTATTTCCTACGTGGTTTACAGGATATATGAAAAACCGATAATGAATGTACGAGAGAGATTCGCACCAGGACAAAAGTACAGGGTACCGCCAAGGCGCGTTAAGGTCTCGCGTATCCTTTCTTAAAAGGAAGCAGTCCCCCAGAATGACTGGGGGAACTGCCGGAACCGTTACCGTTGGAATAGATGCCCGGTCTTGGCAAGAATTTCCTGCCAGACAACATCTTCAGGCGGCACGGCGTTGATCGTGACGAACGGCCAGGTCTGCTCACAGTACTCAATGAGCGATGGAAGGCGTTCTTTCACTTTTGCCACTCGTACCTGAGGCGTTTCGCTCAGGTCGTCATGACGCTTTCTTGCCAGCATCCGTCGGATGCTGATCTCATCGGGTATATCGAGATAGATCACTAGATCGATTCCCTGCATATCCCGCGCTTGTGCCACGGTGCGTGGAAATCCATTGAGAATCCATGAGTCGTGATCTTTCATAGCTATCTCGGTGAGAAGCTGCGCAAGCTCATCAGACAGATACCCTCTTGCCTCACGTTCTGCCATTATGCGATGGCCGAGTGCAGTACGTGCCTGTACTTCATGCCGCGCGATATTGCCGACCGCAAGATGCGCGATGCCAAACGTGAGTGCTAATCGTTTGCCGTGTGTATCTTTACCGGCACAGGGAAGTCCTAGGAGTATTATTTTCATGGTACCCCTCCTTGAGTTATGGCGGTCGTTTAGAGCTTCCTATTATAATATACCTGAGGATAGAAGCATAGTGTGTTATGATGTAGGTGTATGCATAAAAGTATCCTGTTCAATAACGAGTTTTTTTCTGTTTCGCTAAAACATCTGCCATGTCTTATTCATGGTGCTGATCATTCGGGTGCTTCGCTCTTTACTGTTACCTATATTTCAGATCTTTATCGACAGGGGGCAAAGATACTTTTTCTCAGCGGATATCATATGGCCAGGGATGAATTTGACAAACAGACAGGAGAACCGGAGACCTCGATGCTCTTAAGTGATGCTGCGGAGCTATCGACAGCAGAAGTAAAACGAACAGTATATGTACCGCGCGAACGGTCGGATTTATTTATTGAGGCGGTTAAAACATTCAGGGATATTGATGAACGGGTAATCCTGATTAAGAATATGGAATTATTTGATAGTTCTGTATATAGCTCTATAAAACATTTAAAACATATTGTGTTGTCCGGAGATCTCGACGCGTGTTCGTATAGAAACGAGATTCTCCAGTCTCCTCTTAAAACTAAGATTGTATTTTCTTCTCCCAAAACCGATATAGGAGAGTATGTTCCTTATCTGGAGAAATATAATGGATATCTGTGGATGGATGCTATGAAAGGAACTGTATGTCTTTCGGAGCATGGGCAATAACGAACACAATTATGCGGCCAGCGCCAACTCGGTGGGATCAATAGGAGTAAAAAGTCTGACATTATCTTTTTTTTGCACAATATCGTTAAGGGCTTGCCAGTCAAGTTTATACGCATATAACTTTCGCTCAGCAGGATTATCTTCATCAGCCGCTTTTGTTAGTTCGGCAACTCTTTTGAATCCTGCAGCCTCTAGCACGTGCCATGAGGCGGTATTACTGGTGTCCGCATAAGCGAGAATATCCGGGTTAGGGTTTGCTTTCAGCGCGTCTTTTGCAAACATAGCCATGCATCCGGCGCGCACTGCCTGAGCCATCTGGCCCGAGCGAGCTTTCGGATACTTGGCATAGCTCACAGTATACGCGTCCACTTTGTTTTCATTTCCCCGATATTGTTGCGTTTCTTCTGACCTATCAACACAGAAATATACCCATCCCTGCAACGCATTTTTTTCGGTATCAGGAACCCCGCCTCCTTTTTCAGTCACGGCAAATGTGGTCGCTAATCCCATTTTACTCAGCTCAAACAGAGTTTCGGGATCGTTATGTATGCCAAGATATCGCTGAACATGAGAATCTGCTGCTATCTCACGCATTCTTTGTACCTCATCTTTATTCCCAAAGTTAATGGCGCGGAGACCTACTTCGGATAAAGGTACCGTCTGCTGCGCACGTATAGCAGTATTCTCCACAAGTGTTGGTGAGCGTTCAAGCATATATACCTATTGTGGCATATATATTATTATTTTGCTATGAACATACCTCTTCTCCAGATTTCAAAATCTACGATATCAACTATATTATTCATATCAAAATCAGAGTCTTTTGTAGAAAGTGGTCCGGTATATTCTTTGCGGAATATTTCAAAGTCAACAATGTCTACAAACCCGTCACAGTTTGCGTCACCCCGAGACTTTTTTGGGCAGTCGGAGATTGGAGGCAGAGTCGGGGTAATGGTAGGTGATATTTGTGTATTTCCGAACTCATATGCTCCTATATCTGATTTACTGTCCTGCGGTCGAGGTTTATCATCAAAATCAAATGAAGAGCCGGCAATTCCTCCTTTGTTTATGGCAGGGGAACCCGACGTGAGGTGGTAATCGTGCAGCAGCGTATTAGCAAACCCCATCGATTGGAGACTTCCTATTAAGTTATTGCCGCTATTGCGTCCGGTGATGGTACCTACAACAATATTGTCATACACTTTTGCGTTCGCGCCGGTAGCGTCTATGCCGGCAGCACCATTGTTGATGATAGTATTATTGTAGATAGCGGCATTTATTTCCTGTGTTTTTATTCCTTCATTTGTCGAGTTTACAATGATATTGTTATAAAATCTGGTGTTTGAACTAGGCAACTCCCTTCCTACATTAAGACCTGTATCATCAGAGTCTATAACCAGATTATTAAATACTTCCCCCATACTACTTGCCAGTTGAATTCCTCCTTCCGACACGTGGTCGACTTTTCCATTCATGAGTCCAGTTGTGCGAACTATATTGTGGTGTACTTCTATGTTTGTGGCCTGTTTTACATTTATGCCATCGAAGCCGGTCCGCTCTACAAGATTATGATGTATATCAACATGGGACATTGTTCCGTTGTCCGAGGGTGGCTTATTGGGATCATTACCTATATACATACCTTCAAACATAGTGTCATGTACATAGGTATGATGCACCCGTATACCGGTTATATGTTTGAGGTTACGGGGCTTAAATGATATCCCTGTCGGGAATGCGCCGTTAGGATTGGAGTCGTGTACAGTTACATGGTCAATCTCGATATTATTCACCGTACCGTCCAAACTTTCGGCGCTCAGGGCTTTTGTAGCGTTAAACACATCTATACCACATTGTTGGCTGACTGGCGCTACTGCTGAACCGCACTGAGCAATAACTCCTGTTCCGGTGAGACGTATATCTGAGCTTGTCTCAATTTCAATTCCGCTTCGTGCTTGTTCAGCATCGATTCGTACCACGCCGCCATTATTTATGATAGTCACAGGCTTTCCTTGTTGCCCTCGTATATTTTTTATGGTCATAGCTTTGCGTAACCCTCCGGCAATACACACCGTGTCACCAGGTTTCAGTTGACTATAGTTGCTGTTACCGTCAATGAGAGTAACTGAAACAGGGATAGTTACGGTACACGTGGGCGCGGCATGTATAAAGAAGGTAGCAAAAGCGACAGCTAAAGCGAGGAGGAGGGAACATATACTGAGTTTTATAATATGCCGCATAATCAGGGAATGATTGATATATAGCTATGATAACAGATTATGTAAGAGAGCACGGAGACAGTTTAAAGTAGCCTATAGTTATGATATAATTATAAGCCCCTTACTATATAGCCTCTCTTATCCGAAGACTTGTCGAAACCAAGAAAGGAGATCCCATGATTACACGTATGTGGGTGTTTCCAGGTGGTGAAGAAATCCATCTGGAACGATTGGATGCTGATATCGAGCGTCTTAAGGCGACTGTGCCGGTACAAGTACTCGAGCACAAACGCCAGCCGGTTCCGGTTGAGGGCATGGTCGATCAGATGTACGACTATGACCTTGAAGTAGGGCCTACGCGGACGCTTTTGCGTATCACTGGACGTCGCGGTGTACGAACCCGGTCGGGAGCCATCGCGCGACCAGGAACTCAGACCTATGTATTGCCAGATATGGCCGTCTTTGCGCCGATCATGTCCGGCAAATACGATGGTAAAACCTATCTCTTCGCGCTGATCGAGGTCAGCGACACGTAGAGAAAAAGCGGTTGAGGACAGGCATTGCCTGTTCCTCAACCGCCTTATTACTTAGGCATATAGCTTGTAAATAGCTGAGCGCAGCTATCTCCATAACAAGCGCCACAACTATAGATAGAATCGCCTTCAATAGCGGCACGGTGAATAGCGGAGTTAAGCCACCAGTTTACGATTACCTCTTCACTAGGATAATGTGCCATATTTTCGGTGATCCAAAAAGGAATATCACGGTTATATAATCCTTCATGCAGGCGTTTTGTAGAAAATATTTCTTCATCAAGCTCCGGCGCTCGAGCTTCTGCCAGTTCGCAGAGTTGAGTATCTTTCCTGAACGGTGCAAGCGATTTGCTTTTTCGGTGCAGATTGATGAGCTGAAGGATGAGATCTGGATTGAGAGACACTACTTTTTTGGTTGCTGAAGTGGATGCGGATAGATAATCACCGAGATCTCCTGCAGGTGTCACAGTAGGCATAGTGCGTGTTATTGTTTTTGTAACTGTTGGTGAAGGTTTGCGGGTGGGAAGACGTGTAGGCGATGGAGATGTGCCGTCAGTGCGCGTTTGGGTACGTGTGGGCAAAGGAGTAGCTGTTGGTTTACAGGTTACGTTCTGTTCTTCGGCGATAAAATCGTTATAGTAGAGGTGATTTTCATTACGAGCTGTTGCAAGACCATGGGAAATAAGCTCTTTGTTGAGAAACGTCGAGTCGGCAAGAAATACATAACGGCGCATATCATCTGTTTGTTGACCGTTGTTATACCGTATAAGATACAGGAGGCTGCCCTGCATTTTCTGAATAAGCGTTTGTATTTCAAATGGCTCACCGCAGTAGGCGGATTGAGTGGCCGGTTTTTCGACTCCAAGAAGAGTGAAATATTGTTTCACCCCCGCTATCTCGACTGCTATCTGTAAGTCATCGGTTATATCTATACCTCTTCCCTTATCGGCTTGTATATACTCGGTCTGTTCCGCAGGAGGAGTAACAGAGGGAGTAGTCGCGCGGTATTGGCGGCTTGAAGATAACGGTGATGATATCACATTCGAAGCGTTATTCAATATACTAAGGGCGGCAATACCTGAGACTCCGATTATAAGTACGATAAGTTCTATGAAGCCGGACTGTGATGTTTTCTGATGCACTATGACAGAATAACAAATTTACCTTACGATCTCTAACAGAAGATTCGTGTATCTGATATAACGTTTTTATTTCATTTGTTTCTCCAGTACATTTTGTACTTTATTTGTGCTGAGTGGTTTGAGCATTTCCTGTAGTTCCTTGTCGTCACTTACGTCTATCCCATTTTTTTTAAGAAGCAGCACCTGCAGCTGCATAAGTTTTGTTATTTCCTGTTCGGTGATTATGTCTATCTGCAGATCTATTTCTTCGCGCAAATCATCGATTTTTGCGGCTCTGTTTTGAGAAATAAGCACAAAGATTGAAAGGACAATTGCTTCAAGTGAGACCGCGGTGGTAAGGAGGCCAAAGGGAAACGGATCGAACGGAGGAAAAAAAGGCAGGAATTCCAGATTAACCATCAGCCATGCAAAGAACCAAAGAATATTAAGATTCAGAAACCATATGCTTCCAATGATGCTGGTTACAGTATCGGCAATTTTTTCAGGAACCGTTCGTTTTGCGTCTGCCTGGGATTTCATACTCCGGATCATGCGCCGGCTGCGGAGATGCGCCCGGGATTCATTTGGTGGTGTTGATTGCATAGATTCATTCATAGCTTAGGTTATTGAGTTATCGAGATAATTTCACCGCCCTCAGCAAGAGGCGCGGCAAGAGTGATAGAAGTATCGGTTACCTGAATTGTATACCCAGTGTCATAGTCTTCGCCGCAGGCAGATATTGAGCCGCCGGAGTATATAGGGTGCTCACGATCATAGGTTTGTCTGGGATCTCTTGGGAGAGCGCCTATATACGATGGTACAAGTAATGGACATATGTCGACGTCTTTTTTAGATATTTTGCGGGGAAAGGGAGAGATCGGTAACTCTGTTTGACCGTTATCCATAATATACAGCTGCAAGGCGCTCATAAGCGCTGTAAGATTTGCTCTCCTGCTAAGGTTACTGCCTTTTTGTAATGCCGGAGAAGTATTTTCCGGGTGTACGGGGTATAAGCCCGCGCTTTGTGTAGGACAGGGATCGAATGCACAGCTTGGAGGCCTTCTTCCAACGCTGGAGCCGTCGGGGCATAGTTGCGCTTCAAGAGTACATCCAACATCTCCAGGTGTAGGAGTAGAGAACAGAGTAACGGTGGGTGTCGGGCCTGTGCCTAAGATCTGTTTTTTGCCGTTTGCCACTCCGGCGTAGTAACTTCCCACTGCGACAGTGAAAAGAAACATGAGACCAACTACAGCAAGAATAATTGTATGACTTGATCTGGGTTGTAGATCTTGTGTATCTGGGATGTTTGGGTCCATGAGTGTAATGTTACTATAGATCGTATTTTTAATCCATTTTTATCTCCAGATTTCGTAGCTCCGAAATATCGCGTTCCACAATTTGATAGACAACAATATCCGGCTTCTGCTGCCGCAGATCTGTCTCCGCGACGGTATGTTTCCAGAGATATAGGGCATCAGAAAAATGTTCGGCTATGAATGGAATGAGATGATTGCTGAATGAGTCGCGATACATAAGCAGCCGGGGAAGTGATGTATCAACGTTTGTCGTGCGTATCTGTTCACAGTTAGGCTTAAACCGGCATGAGACAATATGTTGTGTTGCCGTATACCCGCCTTTTGGTTCCAGATCTGGCGCGGACTCTTTTTTATATCCGTTAAGCCCGACCATACTCAACAGGTCGGTATTGGGAGTAGTTTTGTAGGTGATTGTAAAACTATCGAGAGCTGCTGGCTGTAACAAGGGATACTGGGCGGATATAGTTTTGAGAAGATCGCGATAGGCTATATACGCGCCATAATCATTCCAGTGGGTGTCATAACGCCGGTATGGCTGATACTGTTGTTTTGCTGCGATAAGCGCTCTGCGCGGGTCAACAACGGAGACAGACGAAGAGGTTTGGTTAAGATATGCTGTCAGCTGATCAAAACGCGAACGCTCCCCATGAAAATAATCAGGAAGGTACTCAGGATAAATTGATTGAGTGTTTGGAGTGATAAATACATAAAACTGTATTCCCTGACGATTCAACAATTCTTGTACGGTCTCAAGACGTTGTTTTATAATACTAAGATCCTGGTCATTAAATAGTTTCTCCTTTTGCAAAGGACCTTCCACATTATAAAAAAACCAATCGTGTTTACCCAATAGTACATCGGTGCGTGGTGATGATTTAAGTAGCGCGATATTTATATAATTCTGAAGTCTGACAAGGTGTGTGCGCAGAGGAAAAGTATCATCAAAGTACTTCTGATACTTTTGAGGAAATGTATCTATGGTTTTACTGTTAAATACTGGTCTTTCAGTTAGTTTTCTATTCTCCTGTACCTCTGAACGTGGGACAAAGGCAAGCCGCCCTACAATAAAAGGGAGGCAGAGAATAAGGAGAAACACAATAATAGAGAGTATGTCTGAAAGCTGTGTCTGTGATTGTTTTGGGTCGTTTTGCATCATGTCAGAAGCGAAAATAAATAAACGGACTGTATGTATCACCGGCAAGCTGTGATATCGCATAAATAAGAATACATGTGGTCAGCGCAAGAGTTATATATCTGAGTTGGTATATATGTTTTAACCGGTTGTAGAGTGCAGGTACGACAGGCATAGTACCGATGCACGCAACAATAAATATAGCAATGTATTTGTAGGTGAGAAACGGCATGATAGATGCTACGGTCCATGGAGTCGAGTGAAAGCCGAACATAATTTTCAGTAACGCCGCGGCATAGTGGAGAGAGTCTGCCCGAAACAGTATCCATCCAAAAAATATTATTGTCAGCGAATACGCGTGTTGAAACGGAGCACCAAGTTTTTTGAGTTGAGTCGAGTAAGCTTTCTCAATTGCCAGAAAAATACCGAAGTATAGTCCCCAGATAATATAATGAAAGCTTGCGCCATGCCAGAACCCAGTGAGGAGAAACACTACCAGAATAATGAGAGAAGTCCGTGTGGGACCAAGTCTGCTTCCGCCAAGCGGAATGTATACATAATCACGGAACCACGAGGATAATGATATATGCCAGCGCCGCCAGAACTCTGTAATAGAGCGGCTTATATACGGATAATTAAAGTTTTCCTGAAATGTAAAACCAAACATTCTGGCGAGTCCGATGGCCATATCGGAGTATCCGGAAAAATCGTAATAAATCTGCAACGCATACGATATCATTGCTAGCCAGACAAACGCCGCATTGAGATCTCCTGGCGGGAGCTGCATTATGACGTCGGTGACACGTCCCAGATTGTTGGCAATAAGTACTTTTTTCCCCAGTCCTACAGCAAATCTGCTGATTCCATAAGAAATAGAAGCAGGTGTAATATGACGATTTTTCAACTCTTCTTTAATATCGAGGTATCGCACAATAGGGCCCGCGATAAGATGAGGAAAGAATGTCATGTAGAGCGCAAAATGAAAGATGTTTTTTTCTGCGGGCACTTTTTTCTGGAAGACATCGACTATATATGATACGGCGCGGAATGTGACAAACGATATACCCAGAGGCAATACGAGAGCAGGCATCTGGACAGACGGAAGATGGAGCTGCAATAACACCTTATTCAGTAACTCGAGGAAGAAAATAATATATTTATAGTAAAAAAGGAATCCTACATTTGCGATGATTGAGGCAATAAGGATGATCCTAGAAAACTGACGGTATTTTTCTATAGTTACTGCCGCTGCGTAATTTATACCTATAAGGAGAAGAAAGAAAAGCATGTGCTCGAAGTCTCCCCACGCAAAAAAGAAAAGACTGGCTGCAAGCAAAAATATATTCTGGGCAATTTTAGGGAGGAGAAAATAACCAATAAGGGTGAAGGGGAGGAACGCAAATAAAAATAGTGGTGAGGCAAACAGCATAAGAGTTACAATGATAATGACTTATTTATTATACAGTTACTGTGCAATAGTAAGTAGGTCACGAAAATCTTTTATCAGGTAATCCGCGTGTAGGTTCTGAATGGTCTCAGGTGTATAAAAAAGCTCGTTATTTCGTGGATAGAATACGACTGTCGTAATTTCTGCATTTTTGCCGGCCAGTATATCTTTATCGGAGTCTCCTACAATGAGTGTCTCTTCTTTGACTGCGCGAATTTCTTTCATAGCTTTATGAAGAATTTCCGGATCCGGTTTTTCTTTTATAAAATCCTCTTTGCCCAGGAAACAGTCAAATATGTGATCTATTTTAAGATTGCGTAATGCGGGGAGTACGGTATCTCTTCTTGACGATGTGACGATTGCCATTTTTTTGTTTTTCATCTTTAATGTTTCCAGCGTTTCTTTTACACCATCGTAGAGTCCGACGTACGGCATTCGAGCTGTTATACCCTTTACAACTTTATCAATAAACTCCTGGTTATTTTTGATTTCAAAATTTTTAGAGGGATTCCAGTCGCCAAATGCTTTGGCAACTATTTCCGCATCCGATGGGTTCATACCATATTCCGCAAACGTTTCACGATATACAACTAACGCGTTATGAAGTGAAGCCGCAAGACATCCATCCCAGTCGAACAGAAGATAGTTATAAGAAGAAGTACTCATATGTGATTATATCAGTTTTAAACGGGCGCCAACATACGAACGGCACTATTAGTGAAGGAGGGCTTGTACGTTTGCTACAATAGTTTTAACAGGTTGTAGTGTCTGATCTACCACAGTTTGGTCTGTATTATTTTCCTCTTCTTGCTGATTATTGGTAGGTTGATTAGGTATTTCCTCGTCAGATGGTCGCGATGGTTCTGATGGAGATTCTTCTGGTGTAGTCGGTGAGGGTTGAGGATTTGTGTCAGGCTGAGGTATTTCTGATGGCGTAGGTTCGTTTGACGTTTCTTCGGGGACCTGTGCTATGATGGTGGGAGATAAATCTAGTTGAGTTGGTTCTGCTTGTTTGTATACCGTTTCTTTGGTGTCTTCTATTAGTATGTTGGTACAGGCGGTCGCTACACAGGCATTTACTAGTGGACGCTGAGAGGGAAGTCCTAAGAAATATACCGGTATAAGTACCAGAAGTATGAGTACACAAAAGCCTATAATAGAATCGGGAATGCGTTGCTTCATTGGTGTGCCTATTATACCTAAAAACTGCTTCAGAATCAAGTTTTTAGCTACCATCCATTGACATAAATATACAGGAGAACTACAATTACCTCTAACTATGGCAACACCTCCGGTAAACTTCAACCCAAGCTCTCTTCCTTTTAAACTCATCGGTAGAATTATTCTTATAATTATCGCGTTATTTCTTTTTAGAAGCACTCTTATATTTGTGCCCCCCGGTTCGGTAGGTGTGGTGTACGATCTGGGAAGAGGAGTGCTTCCTACTGTTCTTGATGAAGGAATGAACTTTGCTATTCCCATATGGCAGCAGGTGAGGATGTTTGATACCAGACTACAGGAGTATACAATGTCAGCGGTACGCGATGAGGGAGCTATTATCGGCGATGACGCGCTTGACGCCCCAACGAGCGACGGGCAGCAGGTAAAAGTTGATGCCACTGTGCTTTTTATGGTGGAGAAGTCAAAAGTGCCGGAGTTATGGAGAACTGTGGGTGACGATTATGTGAACAAGCTTATCCGTCCTGTTACACGAAGTCAGATACGGATGGTAATAAGTCGCTATACTGCACCTGTCATATACTCTGAAAAACGACAGGAAGCCGAGAGCACGATGACGCGTGAAGTTGCGACGTTACTTAGGCCAAAACATATTATTGTGGATAAAATATTGTTGCGTTCGGTAAACTTTTCTCCGGAATACTCCCAGGCTATTGAGGCTAAGGTAATAGCTGAGCAGAGAGTAAAACAGGCTGAGTTTGAGGTGAAAGAAGCTGCTCAGAGAGCGCAGGCAAAGATTGCCGAAGCCAAAGGACTGGCAGAAGCTCAGTCGTTGCAACGGGCAACCTTAACCCAAGAGTTTCTACAGCTTGAGGCAATAAAAAAGTGGGACGGTCATCTGCCGCAGGTAAGTGGGAATGGGACTCCTTTCATAAATATTCCGCTAAGGTAATAAAAGGCATTTTTAATCCTATAATATTGACTTTAAGCATGTTTAGAGTACAATATAGGGTGTAAATAATCTTCTTTAATTTTTGAACTTTGACATATTCAGAATATATATTTTTATTGATAATGGGTGCATATAAGCGAATGGTGTGGGCCGTTCGTTGGTATGCCCCATTATCAATAGGGCCCCTCTGTAGTTGTCCAGGCTTGTTTCCTCAATAGGTCTGGATGTATCATCAATCCTTTTTAGGAAAGGAGTACCCCTTACGATGTATACTCGTCAGGTTAAACTACACCCATCCGCAGCCGACTTGGTGCTGGTAAACACCGCAGTAGAAAAACTGAAGCTCATTGTGAAAGATCTCAATGAGATCTTTCCTGAGCGTGAGTTTATGTTACTGCAGCTCATGTACGCGCTCCTCACCAAGGAGCACACGCTTATTTACGGTCCCCACGGCACAGGCAAGAGCGACCTTCTGTCGACCTTGTTCACGGCGGTAACGGGCGCCAAAATTTTTGCGATCGGCATGAGTAAGTTCATGCCAGAAGGCTACATAATCGGCGCCGCGGATCCAACCATCCTCAAAGACACCGGTAAGTTCTATCACCGCCCTGAAGGGACGTTGATTGACTGCCACTTTGCGGACTTGGACGAGTTCTTTGACGCAAACCCAGCCCTCCAGCGCGTGATGCTTGGCATCCTCAATGAGCGCAAGTTCATACGGGGGAGCCAGGAAGAAAACGCGTTGTTGCAGACGGCGGCGGCATCAACAAACGCCGAACCGGATGTACAAGTGGCTCAGTTTCCCGAACTGGCAGCAGTTGTGGACAGGTTCCTTTTCCACAGTGTGGCGAAGTATCTGTCGGTAGAAGACAACCAGGTGCGTATGCTCAGGCATTACCTTGAAGGTACGACCCCAACGACGAAGATGAACTTGGCCGAGCTGATGACAGTGTCCGACATCGTTGTTCTGTCAAACCAGATCACCGATGAAACGTTTATCCGCGTGTATAACAAGATGATTCAGGCATACGCGGATAAACTTAAGTCGCTCAACAAGAAGCCTCTATCTGATCGTCGTCGCTGCAAACTTATCCAGCTCGCAGAGGCCGACGCCCTTGTACATGGGCGTCTTGAGGTTGTGCTGGATGACCTGTACGCGGTTCGTTACGGACTCTGCGTAGGTGGTGATGAAACTACCTACAAGGCCTTCGACGACGTAGCGAAACCGGTTATCGAAGCGGCCAAGAAAGATGCAGCTCAGGATGTTGATAAGGTTCAGCGGGAACTGCTTCTGGCCCTCAAGGCCGATATTCCCGCAATACCTGCTCAGTGTTCGAGCGGTGATCTGGTTGATCTGGCCAAGGCGTTGACCGCGGTCCGCGCAAAAGTTGACGCAGTCAAACCGGCTGTCAAGACGACCGACGATCAGAAAGCCGCGATTCTTCGTGAGATCGACGCGGCAACAAAAACTGTTCATGGTCGCATCTTCAGCTAAGAAAGGAGGCGTATGGATCCTATTCTCATACCTCTGAGTCTTGCCGCTCTTGCTCTTTTACTCCTGCGTCGGTGGAAACGCCGGAAAGCAGAAGAAGAACAAGAGTTTCGAGGCAGCTTTGGAAGTTCGGGCGATAGGGCTTCAGGTTTCGAAGCACGTGATGAGTATGCAGAAGACCAACGGAGAGCTGCAGAAGCTGCGGAACAACGCGAAAAAGAAGCGTTAGTCCGCAAGGCTCTTGCAGGCGACCCGCTGCTTGCCGAAGCCCTGGGTAACCTGGCTGGCATTGAGCACGCCGAACTGCGGGGTGCCAATGACCAATCGTTGGTCGAAGATATTGCCCAGCGGTTGTCTAAAGATACACTCCAGATCTTCAATATTGCCGCAACACAGCAAGAGATCAGGATTAACCTGCAGGCAACTACTGAGCGGGAGCCGGTTAACTATCCCACCGCGGATATGGAACCGACTTTTCTGACCGATCTTGACCAACTCACCTCAGTCTTGCCGGATCAGCTGATGCAGTCCGACGACCAGTTTTATGCCAATCTTGCGGCCGGTGAGTTGCAGGTGATTCAGGCATATGAGCGTCTGCAACGACAGCAGGCTCTGGAGATTATCCTTGATGTCTCAGGGTCTATGGATACGGCCATGAGTAACGGCATAAGCCGGCACGTATGGGCCCGTGGAGTTACGATAACTCAGCTCATGCAGGCGGTGAAAGGCCAGGCTAAGTATCTGCTTCGTCCCTTTGATGGTCAACCGCATCCTCTGCAGCGTGCGACTAACGCACAAGAGGCAGGTGTTGTGATCCGTAACATTCTCAACTTCACAACCACAGGCGGAGGCACCAACATCCCTGCGGCCATTCAGCAGGCAGCGGAGGACATTCGTTCGTTGGGCGGTGATCTCTCCAAAGCCGCTATCCTTCTCATTAGCGACGGCGAGGATTCTTCGATTGATATCAGTCAGATCCGAGCTTTCCTTGGGAAGGACATTCAACTGCATGTAGTAATGATCGGGAGCGATAATGCTTCGCTCCGTCAGGTCGCTACCACATACAAGCGTTTCGAGTAGGAACAAAAAGAGCCACCCTCCAATTCGGAGGGTGGCTCTTACTATATTCTGATATATGAAAACAGGACATACTTTTTCAAGAATATGATATGATTAGTCAGTAATATGATAGTCAGAAACCCCGATCAGCGCGTAGCTATACTTGTAGATGTACAAAACCTCTATTATTCTGCAAAAAATTTATACCGCGCCCGTGTTAACTTCAAAAACTTACTTACCCTCGCACTTGCAGACAGAGTCTTAGTGCGCGCGATAGCGTATGTGATAAAAGCTGATCCTAATGATAAGGAAGTAGAGTTTTTTGAAGCTCTTAACTCCGCAGGTTTTGAGGTAAAGGAAAAAAACCTACAGGTATTTATCGGTGGAGCAAAAAAAGGTGACTGGGATATTGGTATTGCTATGGACGCTATCCGTTTGGGACATAAGGTTGACTCTATTATTCTTATCTCAGGCGATGGTGATTTTACGCCGGTAGTAAATTATCTGCAGCAATCACTGGGTTGTCTGGTAGAGGTGGTAGCCTTTAAAAAGACAGCAAACCATGAACTTATTCAGATTGCCGATGACTTTGTGAACATAGAAGAACAGACACGGTCGCTTCTTTTTAAGATCTAAAGATTTTACTCAGTTTCTTTTTTTTCTTCTTCGACAAAATCTTCTTTTATTTTTAGAAACTCATTCTCAACGGTACTTAATCTATCCCGACAGGACTTGATAAGTTCTTTACCGAGTCTCAGTTTGCTTAACCCCTCATCAAGATCTATATCCTCGCTCTGAAACCACTTGTTAATTTCTTCCAGTTTTTTTATCGCATCTGCAAAATCTGTTTTTTTGGTGTCCATATATTATGTATTTTTTTCAACTTTTGACGTTAACGATCCTTTATAGAGCTGTACCGTAATTATATCACCCTTCATTGTCGCCGCCGGGTCTTTGAGTACGTTACCGGCAGAATTTTTTGTGATACTGTATCCCTGTTTTAGTTTAAGTTCGGGATCACTCAGGATGAGGCCGTTATTGAGATGGTCCAGATATTTTATGAGAAATGAATGATAACATTCGGCACCGTTTATAAGCTCCTGTTCAGCACGCATAAGATTGTGGGAAACGGTGTTAATGCTGGTCTGCAGCTTAAGGTGATTCATGGCAAATGTTTTTTCAATAAACTCAAGGCGTTGGAATATATGGCGGAACGAACCTGTCAACGAACTTTCGAGTGTTGCTAGTCGCTCACGGCGGGCATATATAGATCTCATAAAGCCAGTTATCCAGGTGGCTTCATAGTGAGTCAAAATTTCTTTCAGCCGGGAGCATCTGTTTTTGAAAACTGCAGAAATATTTTGTTCATAGGTCTCAATTGTTTGGGCCGCTAACGACCAGTATTCGGACAACATTTTGCCGGCGTGTGTCGGCGTAGATGCCCGACAGTCAGCAACATGGTCGGCTATCGTTACATCACGTTCATGGCCTATCGCTGATATTACCGGGATACGCGAGCTGAATATAGCCTTTGCCACCTCTTCGGAATTAAACGCCTGAAGACTCTCAAGGCTGCCTCCGCCACGTGTGACAACCAGAACCTCAACCCCTGTATCGTGCTCATTAAACCACTGTATCGCGGAGACTACGCTGGGGATTGATTTAACCCCTTCAACCCGCACGTCATAGAAGTAGACTTTGAGGCCGTATGTACCAAGATGGGTTATAAAATCGCGCTGTGCCTCGCCAGACATTGAGGTGATCAAGCCAATTTTTTGAGGGTAGCGAGGGAGAGGACGCTTACGTGCCTCGTTAAAGTACCCTTTTGCTTCAAGATCGCGTTTTAGTTTTTCAAAGGCAAGTTTGAGTGCTCCTTCGCCGATAGGAGTAATATACTGAACCTCGAGTGAAAATTTCCCCATTGGCTTGTAAATAGTGGGGTGACCGACTACCTTTACTTCAAGCCCTTCCCTAAGTTCGATACCCATACTGTTCAGCTTATTACGCCAGACAATGCAGCTAAGGGTTGCTTTTTCTTTCTTATCGTTAAGCGTAAAGTATACAGCGGCTCCACGCACATCTACTTTACCGATTTCTCCCTGGATGGTAGTCTCAATACTTTTTATTTTCTGGTTTACAACGTCCAGAAACTCACCGACTGTATAGATATGTTCTACGACTTCTTTCGGAGCTTTTTTTTGAGTCTTTTTTGGGCTCAGAAGATCGCTTGTCAATAAGGGTAAATCATCAAATGGATACAGCGTTGGTTGGTCGGACATAGTTGTGTTAAGAGGAGCTCTTAAGTATAGCACGTCACGGAAGTGAGTAGTGTACAATACAACTGTGAATACATATTTTTCTACATTCATTTCAGGATTTTCAGATGTCGTACAGAAGACGTTGCCCACGCTCCTGCCAAACGTTACTATCGTATCGTTGTTGGATGGACTTGTTCTTTTTGAGACGACTGCCCCTGTGGAGAGAGTAAAACATATAGGCTATTTTAATAACAGTTTTTTGCTCATCACCCGCCTTACTAAGACCGAGGGCATGGAACCGTACCATATTGTGAAAAAATTGTCAGCAGACCTCGATTTGTCCGAGATCGCGCCCTTACTTCCGGAAAAGAAACACGGCACCTTCAGAGTAGTTGTCTCAAAAGAAAACGAATTGACTCATGTCGATAAATCTCTTATCAGAACAACTCAGGAAAAGATTATGCACGAAACATATCTTACGGTAGATCCCCTCAAAGCCGACTACGAGTTTTGGTTTCTTATTCGTAGTGAGGCAGAGGCATTTTTTGGTGTAAGGATTACGGGACTATCTACCCGCGGAGGTAAACAGGCAGAAAAAGGTGAGTTACGCTCGGAGTTGGCATATTTTCTTGCCATACTTTCAAGTCCAAAAGCAGACGATATAATCCTTGATCCGTTTGCAGGTCATGGAGCTATTCCCAGTCAACGGGCGTATCTTCAGGAATATAAACATATTATTGCCGGGGATGCCGATCCTTTGCTTATTTCGAAGCTCCGTCAACGTTTGCGGCATCTTCCTGAAACGGAAGTATTACAGATGGATGCTCTCAGGATGAAACCTATAGCTGACCATTCAATTACAACAATTATTACCGATCCTCCGTGGGGTATTTTTGATAAAACAGTTTCCGACTATAACGCATTTTATACAAATATGTTGAGAGAGTTTAAACGGGTACTTAGTCAAAATGGAGTGGTTGTTGTGCTTACTGCTCAAAAAGAAATCTTACTACAGGCAGGTGCGGTGGTGGGATTTGCTATTCAGGAGAAGTATGATATTCTAGTCTCAGGAAAAAAAGCCGCGGTGTATAAACTTACCGCTAGTCAGGAATGAATGCGATAGACAGTGTTGCCAATGATATAGCCAGTAAGGTTCCTCCAATAACATCAGTGGTCCAGTGTTCTCCCAGACTCACCCGCGAGACCAACATGATGACGTCGAAGCAGAAGAAAAAAGTGAAGATCAATAGTTTTGTGGATAGTTTCATCTTCTTTGAACGCCAGACAAGAAAAGCAAAAATAACAGAAAGGAATACGGTTCTGAATGTATGCCCAGACGGGTATGAAGAGCCAGTGTTAACGTAAGCGCTCGGGAAATAGAAGCCCAGGTTATAGCGGAAAAACATAAAGGGTGGTCCAGGGTGATAAATAAGTGATTTTCCCAGAATCTCAATTACATGGGCAACGATATACGAAATAATGATCGTCACGTTCTTTATTTTGCGCATCAGAAGTACAACAATAACGAGAGTTGCGGTAGTTACTTCAAAACTTCCGAGAATACTGAAGAAAGAAAATATCGGATCAATTTTTTCCGGAATATGGTTTTGTAAGCGGACAGTAGTATTAAAGTCAAACTGATCAACAATATCTTTTTTCACCATGAACGTAAACAAGACAAACAGAATAAATCCCACTATGCCAATGCTTCCATATATGAGTTTGTTCCGTGTGTGTTTTGTCATACAAGAAGGTAATTATAATCAATATCCGGCATAATGCCTACCTTAGTAAGCGGCTCCTTTGAATTCGGGACAGTTGTCCTGCGCCCATTGTAGATATTCCGGACGACACATAGAAGAATCTTTCTCATCGGGACTTGGCATACAGTCAACCCACTCTGTTGCCGGGCATTTATAGGTAGAGATGGGTCTGAGAGGTACTGTTGAGCACGGTGCAAAATCACAGTGGGGGCCTTCGCGGCCTACGGTAGTCCCGTCCGGACAAAGTTTAGCATCAAGAGTGCATGCACGTTTGAGAGTGTTTGCCAGAGGACCTTCGTTAGGATAAAGTGACATTTTACCAACATAGTATGCGCCAATAAGACTAAGAATATAAAGCACTGCGACGCCTATTATAAAAATAAGGGAGTACTGGTTTGAGGTTGTTTTTTTATGAGTCGGTTTTCCCGCCATACTTTATTATTCAAAAGCTTGAGGGAAAAGTCAATCAATAACACTATCAGGCCAGATGATAGAGCTTGGTATATTTCTCTTTTAGGTATCGTATAAAATGTTCTGGGTTCAGTTTTTCACCCGACACCCTGGTTATGAGTTCGTCCGGCCAGTAGAGACTACCATGTGTATAGATGCGTTCTTTAAGCCAGCTATGAATGGGGGTAAGATCGCCGGTCTGCAGCTGGCTGTCAATATCTATATCTTTGCGCAATGTCGCCGCAATCTGGGCGCTGTAAAGATTGCCTAATGAGTATGTCGGAAAGTATCCAAATTCGCCGTATGACCAATGGACGTCCTGCAGCACACCGTCTCTATTGGTCTCAGGTTCAACTCCCAGGTATGTATTCATATGCGCATTCCATATCTCGGGAAGATCTTTTACCTTGATTTTATTATTGAGAAGGTCATTTTCTATTTCAAAACGGAGAATAATATGTAAGTTGTAGGTTACTTCATCGGCTTTTGTACGGATTAAGCCAGGGTTCACTTCATTAAGATAGAGCACAAGATCATCAACAGATGCTATTGATGATTTCGGAAAGTATTTCTGAAAGTGGGTCATGAGATACTTGAGAAACGGGGGGCTTCTTCCGACCATGTTTTCATAAAATCTTGACTGTGATTCGTGGATGCCCATCGATACTCCCCCTTCAAGAGGAGTATATTCATACTCGGGGTTTATGCCTTGTTCATAGAGCGCGTGACCCCCTTCATGTACCGCGGATGTATAGCATTCACGGAAATCATACTCGTCGTAACGGGTTGTAATGCGCACATCATACTGATCCATGGTGGTAGTAAAGGGGTGTGCGGAAATATCCATGCGTCCGGCCTGGAAATCGTACTGCATAAGGTGAAGGACATACTCAGATAGTTGTTTTTGATACCCCTGAGGGTATGTATCATTGGAAAATTTTTTCTTTCTCGCAAGTTTATAGGTTGGGCTTGCCTGAATCCGGGTGAGGAGATCTGTCAGCTTTGGCCGCAACGCGCCGAAGGTTTCGGCACAGAAGGCGGCAGTTAACCCGGGTTCGTGCAGATGAAGATGGGCGTCATATGGATTTTTATCATAGCCCAGATGTTCGGAGATCTGTTTATTGAGTTCTAGTATCTGTTCAAGGTATGGTTGAAATAACGGAAAATCGTTTTCACTGCGGGCATTTTGCCAGGCCATGAACGCCTCAGAAGTGACTTTGGATTTTTTGATGATGATATTTTTGGGAACTTTATAGTAATACTGCGAAGCATACTGCAGATTTCGGATTATGGCTTTTTCTTCAACAGAGTCAGTTGAAGATTCTTTGAGAGACTGGATAGTTTTTTGCATTACCGGGTCAAGCCATTTTTCTGTTAGCAGTTGAGTGAGATAGGCTATCTGATCCGCTCTTCCCTGAGCGGCTTTTGCGGGCAGATTAACATTCTGATCCCAGCCGAGTACAGCGAGCATTTTGTTTAAAAGAGAGATGTCTTTGTATATAGGAAGGATAGTGTTAAGGGTTTTATTCTTGATCTGCATATGATAAGCGATAATGGTTGATGACTTATTATAGTGTATGGGGACTGATGATCTGGTAAGAAGTATGTAAGTAGATAAAAGTGTGTAGATGCAGGGAGGACGATTGCTCGTCCTCCCCACATGTTTGACTTCCTGTGGAACAGATGCCGTTCTTACCGGCCGTGTGACTTTCTCATCTCTTCGATGAGCGCGTTGATGGCGTCGACTTCACCCTGGGTGAGGCCGCTGCCGTCAATGGTCACGCTGCCGGAGATTGGCGCGGTGCTGGTGATCGGGCTTGTCGCCGGTTCACCCGCGTTCGGAACTTCGCCTGATGGCACGGCCTGTCCGCTGGCTGCACCAGCGTAAAGTTTCGCCAGGCCCTCTTTGAGGGAGGTTGCCTGAACGATCGGCCCATCGCCGAGAACGAAGTAGATGCGTCGGAGCTGTGGCAGCTGCCCGACATCGCCCTGAAGGTAGAGCGGCTTGATATATAGCATGGTGCTCGTGTTCGTGCCGTGCAACGGAGTCACGATCATGTTGCCCCAGTATATAC
>JBDKFK010000022.1:0-27156 GCA_039798745.1 Candidatus Parcubacteria bacterium | reverse complement strand
ATATTCTGGAGCAGGCTGTCCACATCGCGGGTTTTGCGATCCCACGACGTGGTCATCAGCCACCGCGCGAAGAGCGCGAAGCCGATGAAGACCAGTCCCAGTCCAACCAGCGACCAGATCTCGCCCCACGGGGTACCGGTGTAATTATTCTCACCGGCAGCGGCCACGAAAGCCGCGCGAATCCAGCAGCCGATTCCAACCAGAAGCGCGGTTACCCGCGCCCACGGAACCCGAATCTCCGGGCGGCGAACGTCGTTGTTACGGCGGCCGCGCTCGTCGTTTCGGTGGCTTTCATTCCGATGAGTAGCCATTTTGTGGTCTCCTTTCATCTGGGGTCCCCCCCAGACTGGGGGGACACACTGTAGGCTTATACAATCCGGACTACCGACTACGAACAACCGCTGCTTAGCCTTACGGTTTATAACAGCAGTCACTCGACACGCCCTCCGTGTCGAGCCCTTTCCCCTTGGAGCCAGGTCCCGACCGGTGGACACGCCGGTGGAGAAGAGGGTTTGGGCTTTCGCCCTCACCCTCCTTTCCGCCGGTCGGAGAGGGGACCGAACCAGTCATCTGTGTGTTAGTGCATTGATGGAATCCCGAAGGACCCAGCAATACACTAACAACACAGACAACCAGCCCAGCCGGACACGTCACAGCATATGCTGTTACTGCTGAATCCCCACCTTCCTCGCTTGCGCAAGAAAGATGTTTCATCAACAGTAACAAACACATGCCATAACGGCCGTTCCTTCCTCCCCGTCGGGCCACCGAAGGCGAGCCTCGCCTCCGGCGGGAAGAGGGGTCAAACCAACCATCGAGCGTTTGCATGTTACTGGGTATCCCGTAAAGGACCCATTAACATACAAACAACTCGACAGTCAGCCTGACCAGCAACGACACAGCAATACGCTGTTACTATTGAATCCCCATCTCTTTCTGCCGAAGCAGAAAAAGATGTTTCATCAATAATAACAACGTACGCTATGCCGCGCCTTTTTCCTCCCCCTGGAAGAAGGACTGAACTAATCATCTAAGCGTTAGCATATTGATGGAATCCTTTCGGACCCAGCAACACACTAACAACTCAGACAATCAGTCCAGCCGGACACACCACAGCACATGCTGTTACTATTGAATCCCCCTCCTTTCTGCTTGCGCAGAAAGAAAGTTTCATCAATAGTAACAAACACATGCCGTGATGGCCGTTCCTCCCCCCTGGAAGCCTTCCCCGTCGGAAGAGAACTGAACCAGTCATCTGAGTGTTAAGTGCATTGATGGAATCCCGAAGGACCCAGCAACATACTAACAACACAGACAACCAGTCCAGCCGGACACGTCACAGCATATGCTGTTACTGTCGAATCCCCATCTTCTTTCGCCGAAGCAAAAGAAGATGTTTCATCAACAATAACAAACACATGCCATAACGGCCGTTTCCCCCCCAACGAGACGACATACTACCCAAGTTAAACTTGCGTTGTTGAAAAAACGGGTATAACCCCATCTCTTCAACAACAACAAATCCAACCGGATAATACGCCGCAGCGTGTTTTCCAAACCTCCTTGTCAGCTCCCCCCCAGGAGCCGCAGTTTTGACTTTCATCAAAACTACAACCCCTAGCTAAGGGGCTGACAAACTAATCCATCGAATCCAATTCTTAAAACCCTTCAACCGTCGTTGAAAGGCCCGCAGCAGACGCTGGCTTTGTTCTCTACGAACAAAGCCAACCGCTACGAGTAAGAACCTCACAATTGCTGAGTCGAATGTCGACATGCTGATGGAATCCCGTAAGGGACCCATCAACACATCAAACACACGATCAACAATCGCAAGGGCGGACACCTCCTGCTCACAGCACCCTCTACGGGTACTGCAAACAGAAGATATCCAGGATTTCCTGAACGTTGTAAAAACAGCCGGCAAAGGCTATTTCTACTTCATTCAAGAACCGAAACAACTGCATTTTGAGGTGCAGTTATCCCGGACCTTGTATGGGCGGGGGAGCCCGGCCTACTCTTCGTCAAAAGTAGGATACAAGGATTTAGGAGACGTTGGGTATATCATTGCTGACATACACACCGTAAGGTACTCAGTCTTGCGACTGAGTACCTTACGGCCCCGGCGACGCATGCCATACTCTTCCGTGAGGAAGAGTATGACATGCGCCAACCGGGCAACGTAGGGGAGAATACTGGATAGGGGGGTCCAGTCGGGGGGGTGTGGAAAACAACGCACCTAGCTAGGGTGGGTTGTTCCCCAAATTACCTCTTTCGAGGTCGTATCTTGCGATACGTCTTTATGCGCCACAGCGTCACAAAGCAATTTGGCATATGCCGAAGCATATGTGTCAAAAGACAGAAGAAACGCCACAAATAGTTATGGATTTTCTTCTGCCTTCTGACCGGAACGAACGCCCTAGATAGGGAAAAAACTAAAAAAAATTCCTCTCTCGATTGTTAAAGTACGTATTGTACCTTAAGGCCGTATTTCAGTACGGTGATAGGGCAATGTAATAAAGCACAGCCTGAAGAAGCAAATTCTACAGCTGACGCTATTATAGGTATATAGTATAGCACACAAAACCCAGAAATACACAGAAAATACATATAAATATATTGTATTTGTCTGTATACATATAATACATACATTATAGGAATGTACTCTGTGGATATTATTATACACGGGAGGATCAAGAAGAGGGGGATATTATCCCATAATATGCTATTGGCTATTGATGTATTTTTGTGTACAAAAGACGATATTTATTTGGTTTTTATAAGAGATTTCCAGTCTTTTACAAATTTTTCCAACCCTTCATCCAACAGGTTGCCAGCCTCGTGAGGGATGGCATATGAGCTGAAATCCTTGGAATAGGGCACCTGCTCGAAGAGGAGTGCTTTGAGGCCGGTAGAAGGCATACGATAATGTTCATCAGGCATCCAGTTTTCTTTCTGTACCCAGGCTGCAAGTATCTTGAGAGGTACGGTCATGGCGTCCGCGCCCATAAAAATAGAGGCATAGTAGTGGTCGAGTGTGCGAATAGAAGCCGCAAGCACCTGGACGTGAGGCCGTTTCTCGCCGGCGCGTTTAGCGAACACTTTGTACATTTTGATGATATTTTTCACTAAATCCATGCCTCTGTAGCCACGATCATCCCATCTGCCTATAAAAGGAGAAACAAATGAAGGGAATGATCCCGGTTGTGTCGCGGCAAACACAGCCGCAGCCTGAACCTGATCAAATACAAGTGTCATATTTACTTTCCCGCCTTTTTTTACAAATTCGTTTGCAGCTTTGAGGCCTTCCGGTACAGCAGGAAACTTAACATATACGTTTATACCCCACGTAGCCATATCTTCGGCCTGCTTTAGCATCTGAGCTGCTGTTGTTTTCCAGTCTGCGTATACTTCAACCGAGACCGGGCCTGCTAAAAGGCGTGAAATTTCTCCTACAACCTCTTTATAAAATGCAAAAAGTTCGGCTTCGGTAAGTTTTTTGCCTGAAGCGAGCATTTTCTGCACCTCAGGATTTTTAGCGACGAGAGACGGGTTGGTGGTTTGGCCGTCAATTGTGCCTAATAACCCTTTCGCCTTACGCGTTTCTTCGGGATCACCTGAGTCAAGAAATATTTTGGGTAAACGGATGGACATGAGGTTAGTATAACACGCGGCGGTCATTATCGTCTATAATATCTAAACATGAATTCACGCATAGCCTATATCGTTGCTTTGGTTTTTCTTATTGCCGCCGGGCTCCTGTATTACAGCAGACCAGCATCGCCTAAGAAAACAATAGTTAAAGAGACGGTCATACAGTCTACAGCCACGCTCCAGCCATTGCCCACGGCTATTCCAGCCTCCCGCGCAGCGTCAATTTTTATTCCCTACTGGTCGCAGCTTAGTGAGAATGATGTATTCAGCAGCTATGACAGGCTCATCTACTTCGGCCTCACCGCAAACAGGAGCGGCATAGTATCTACTGACCCCGGCTATACCAACTTCGAGGCATTTTTGACACTTCCTGCCCGCGGCATGGAGAAGTGGGTAACTATACGCATGCTTGATTCTGATCTGAACACGAATATTATTAAGGAAGAAAAAGTCTGGAAGGTGATCGCCGACGACATGATTGCCACGGTAGAGGACAATAATCTCGATGGAGTTGTCTTTGATTTTGAGCTTACCGGAATAGCCTTTGACAGCCTTACGAACGATATTACCAAGTTT
The DNA here is from genome assembly GCA_039798745.1 of Candidatus Parcubacteria bacterium. Lineage (GTDB taxonomy): Bacteria > Patescibacteriota > Microgenomatia > UBA1406 > GWC2-37-13 > JBDKFK01. The sequence goes on along the minus strand of JBDKFK010000022.1, from coordinate 22,929 downwards.
TACCGTTACCTCTATGATTCGGCCAAAAACAAAAATATTCCGTTTGCTATTACCATGTATGGAGACGTATTTTCACGCAAGAGGCCTTACGATATAGCCAGGCTCAGTTTTCTCTGCAATGAGATGATGATTATGGCCTACGATTTTCACAAATCACGGGGTGAACCCGGACCAAATTTTCCGCTTGCCGGAGCCGAGAAGTATGGCTATGATATGAAGCTCATGACCGATGATTTTCTTAAGTACGTGCCTGCTGAGAAGCTGAGTGTAGTGTTTGGGATGTATGGGTATGATTGGTATGTTGATGAGCGTAAACGGCCTATCTCGCCTGCAAAGGCTATAACGTTATCGCAAATTGATGAAAAATTTGTGACAAACTGCACGCTTAAGAACTGTGTTATGACAAGAGATGATAAAGCAGGTGAAAACGAAGTGAACTATGTCGATGAATATGCAGGACTTCATGTGGTCTGGTTTGAGGATGAACAGTCGGCCAAGATGAAAACCGAGTATCTGAAAAGCAGGGGAATAACCAAGTTCTCGCGGTGGGCGTATGGGTATTTCTGAGATGGGGTGGTTAAACAGCCTCTTTTTTCTTCTTTTTTGTCTCTTTCTTCGGAACAGAGCTTGTTGCTCCCATCTCTTTCAGCTTCCACATGAAGAGTGCGCCCTTATTGCGGGCTTTTGAGTCTACTACGAAACGGAGAGCCTGCTCGAGCACGGGGCGAGGGTAATTTTTGGCGAGGCGGATATACAGACCTTTATGTTTGCTATCATCGAGTTTTTCGGCAAGATGCACGCCAAAGGCCTGGAACTCACGCGACACGTATTTGTCGACGATAGGGTCGAATTTGTTTAGGATATCTTTGATGGATTCCATATTATGCCTTTCCCGTCTGTGTCAGTTCCTTCCGAGATAAGAGGAGATATTCGTAGTCTTTTCCCAACCACGCCTTTACATTGGTATTGTGGTCGTTAATAAGATAATCCAGGCGTTCATCGGTGCCATTTGATTTGAGAAAGATGCCGGTTATGATGGAGCGGTATTTTGTAAGATGTCGTAGTTGTTCTTCCAGAGTTTTGTGGTGCGTTATAAATATATCCTCATCCGCTATTTCGTGTTTCGTTGGAATATTGGTGATGCGTTCGTGCAGCTCGCCGCCAAACCGGGCAAAACTCTTAAATAATATAGTTTTCCAGGGAGTGACAATAAGTTTATCACCACAGTAGTTTTTCCAGTGTACTTTGTAGGCGTCATGAGGCTCCTTCGTAAGCTGTTGCATAGAGTTAAGAAGCTTTTCGGAGCAGCGTTCGTCGGGGTCTATCATAAGTGTCCAGTCGGTTGTAACATGCTCGAGCGCGACATTGCGCTGAGAAGCAAAGTCTTCAAAGACATGAGTCACTATATTTGCGCCATACGAACGGGCAATATCTAAGGTAGCATCGGTGCTGTGATTGTCAACGACAAGAAATGTGTCGACAGTCCCTTTGAGATGCTCCATGCATTCTTTAAGGTTTTTTTCTTCATTCAACGTTATAAAACATGCGGTAATCATGGCTTTAATATATGCTGATTTTTAATAAAGAGGTCAATCGTATGTTCCCAGCTATAGCGGCGCGCATTTTCTCTGCCTTTCTTTATTATAGACTCATATTCGCCGGTATTCTTCTCTACATCTTCCAATGTTTTGCAGATTGATTCAGGACTGTGTTGGTCAAAGAAGAGCGCGCCCTCACCTGCAACTTCTCTAAATACAGGAATGTCAGAACAGAGTACCGCGCAACCGGTATGCTGCGCTTCCAGAATCTGTAGTCCAAACCCCTCATAGTTGCTGGGATATACAAAGGCCTGTGCAGACGCGTAGAGTTGATAGAGTTGGGGTATCGTTGCCGTTTCTTTCCAGATAATGCTTTCATGAAGTTTCTGTTCTGCGGCTTCTTTGCTGCGTTGTGTAGCGGCTCCTACCACCACTAGTTTTTTGGTCCCGCCGTGTGCTCGATACATATCATACGCCTTCATAAGCGCGTCCAGGTTTTTACGTGGCTCAAAGCTACCGATATAGAGGTAATAGTCGTGAGTATTCAATCCCAGTGACTGAATATATGCCGTGTCAGGAGCAATAGTTTGTTTGTAGTATGGATCAATATCTTCATAGATCGAAGCGATCTTTGGACATGAGGGCCCAAAATATTCTTTCGCCTCGCGCATAGTAAAGTCGGAGACAGTAAATATTGTGCGGGCGTTCATGATGCTTTGCTTATTTATCTCGTAGGTCAGTTTTCTATCAACAGTCCAGTTATCGTGAGGTTCTTTCCAAAGGTGAACATCATGTACGACAACATAAGCAGGTGACCGTAGCGGTGCGATTGGCAACGAAGGGTGTGTAGAAAGGAAACATTCATACGTTCCGTCAACTGAAGCAAGATACTCCGTCATTTGTTGTGTTTCCCACAAGAGCGTTGAAAGATAGGGGGGAGTGGTCTCTATTTTAGGTATTATTTTGACTGTACAGTTTGAAGGAAGAGAAAAGGGTGTCATATCTATTTCCTCAGGCAACAGGATTTCGATAGCATAACCAGAAAGGCGCTTACTCAGCTGTAATACAAAGTTTGTCGTAAAGGTTTTGTTTCCGCTTGGCTGAAATGTAAAGGGCCTGCCCTGGACAATTATTTTTCTCGCCATATTATTTATTCTTATGTTCCCGTTGAAAGCCGTTTGTAAATCCTGACGGGATCATATGTTTATCTATTAACTTTCTGCCCGTTTCTATATCTTTGTTAATGTAGTTTATTTTTCTGAACAGAATGGTTCTATAGCGCGTCTCGATAATCTTTGCGGTCAAGTCCCAGTGGAATTTGCGTGTTACCCGTTTATGGCCGTTATATCCCATCTCTGTTGCCAGTTTTGTATTCTGAAGAAGACGTATTGTATATTTGGCAAACGCCGCGATATCGTCTCGATCCTGCACGAGATAGCCATCTACCCGGTTGCGGACTACGTAGGGTATTCCTCCTATATTTGTAGTCACCACGGGAAGTTTCTTATATAGCGCTTCAGCAAGCGTAATTCCGAACGCTTCGTACGAGGTGGGGGAAAGGAATACATTACTGTTTCCCAGCAATGTTGCTTTTTCTATATTACTCAGAAAGCCAAGGATATTTACTTTTTCGCGGATCGACATATCTTCTGCAAGTTTCGTCATGTTGTCTAGCGTTTTCTTGTCATAGAAACCAGCCATAATGAGATGCGCGTCAGGAAGGGTTAAGGAGACTTGCTTAAAGACCTTTAGTGCTAGGAGAGCACCTTTTCTCTCGGTGGTAAGTCTTCCCAGGAACAACACATACTTTTTATTTTTAGGTATAGAGTATCTCTTGAGAAATACCTCCCATGAGAGTTCTTTTTTGAGAGAGATCTGATCAATACCATTTGGCGCGACTACAACCTTCGCTTTTGGAATTTTGCCATCTTTTATGAGCACATTGCGTTCCTGTTCTGAAACGGCAAACACACGGTCACAGCTTTGAAGAAGCATCTTGTGAACGGTAAACTGAGTCGCCTTCCAGACTCTTGATTTCCAGGGTTCTCTATATGACCACCAAGGATGGAAATGAGGGGTATAAAAGAATGGTATACCTAGAAATTTAGCCGCAATGAGTGCTTCGTTATTCACCTGATAATTAAAGTGGTGAACATGAATAATATCGGGGTTTAGTTTTACCAACTGGAGGGCGAGTCCGTTTATCTGAGGGTATTCGTGAATAAGGCCGCTCAGTGAGTTGGGAAGTGTTATGACATTGAGGTTTTTTATATTACCGAATCTTCGCAAAATAAGCGAGGTGCCGGACTCTGAATAATCTGAAGATACAATTGTAACTGAATGCCTTCTTTTACAAAGGTATTTGCTAATCTGAAGAATATGTTCTTCAATTCCGCCACCGTCAAGGATGCGCGGAGATACCATAGCTATTTTCATATAAAGTTATAGATTATATTATATAGAATCAAATGTCGAATGGCGAAGCAAATAGGTAGTAATAGGGAGATTATAATTCTGGAGGAGTATGGCGGAATTCCGGAGCTTTTAGACGCTTTAATCCCCGGATAAGATTCTTGTATTTATCCGGATTTGATTTGGCAAGAGTAGAGAGGTCTTCGTTCAGATAATCCATAAATCGTAATCCAAGCTGCAAAAACGCTTTTTCTGCTGCTTTTCGCCAGTCTGGTTGTTTGAGCAGGTTAAGCGCGTTCTGGATAACAGTTGGCTGATTGACATCGCCAAGATAGCCCAACCAGTAGGTAATATATTCAGGGTTCGTAAGGCCCTCCATCCATCGATTTTCGACCTTCATGATCATATCTAGCTGAGGATTCTTGTCAATCTCTCTTACATCCGACTCGGCCTCGACTTCTATCTCTACCTCTTTGGCGTGTATCTGCTGCTTAAGAATCTCCTGTGCAGAATACTGTTCAATCAACGCGCCCTGAATGGAGAAGAGACGAGCTAGTAGTTTTACCCGCTTTAGATGGTAGTTGGCAGTGATAAACCCAACACGCGCCCCGGCCATGGTGAGGGTAGGAACTTTATTAATAGAATACGAAAAGTTTTCGATAGTGTTCGTTGAAGCGTCTTCGATCTTTATAGCGCCTTCTATATTTTTGTGATATTTACGCTCATATAATTCGGCATACTGGCGAACAATAATATCCTGCATAAGTTCGGCTTCCGAAGGCCAGTCTTCGAGTATTGCCGGATGAACCACTTCGGTAACCCATTTAGGTATGGTTCGTCCACCACTTAGGATAACTTCTTTCGTCATGCCTTTGTACAGAGCAAAACCGGCAGCCAGAGCGTTTTGACGTCCCCATTTTTTGAGCGCATACCAGCCGGTCCGTTGCCATTCGCTTCGGCGTGTTATTTTGAGGTACTCCTTTGTTCGGTCGTTGATGTCTGTACGTTTGTCGATCTGCTCCAGTATGGCCATTTGTTTCGACTGCTGTATCATATAAAAATCCGGCTCCCAGTTGTGGACGATATCCTGATTATAGGCTATCCATTGTTTATGCTGAGCGAGGGTTAGTTCACTGGGCAGAAGAATTGGTTTAATCGGTCCCTGTCCAAAGACAATGACCGTATCAAAAATATACTGTATATTGTTATGACGCGCGGAATCTTCGTCTTTATTTGATTGCTGCACGGAGGGGGAGTACTCTAACATGAACACTGTGCCAATAACTTATAATAGTTGTTACATTTTCTATTTACTCCAGAACTAAATAATCGCAACATCGTAGTGAAGAGAGGTAGTGCGATATATTTTGAGCTCAATAATACTATCTATATTTCACTATACCAAAGGAGCTATACTATGTCAAGACAGAGGTAGAAGAGACTGAGGGAACAGTCCAAGTAGCTTATAGCAAGTGAGTTCTGTCATTGCGAGCCGACTGACATGAAGCGAAGCAATCTCTGCTGTAAAGATTGCTTCGTCCTGTTGAGAAATGTCCTCGCAATGACATATTATGTGTTTAATATATTGTTGTAGACGTCTTCGTATGTATCAACCATTTTTTCAACCGTAAAATGTTTCTCCACACGTTTACGAGCACTCAATCGCATATTCCGATAGTCGTGATCAGATAGATTATTTATGCGCGTAATTGCTTCACAGAGTCCCGCGACTCCTGTCTGTTTCACTACAAAGTCTCCGCGGATATCCTGAGGGGACGAGTTCACGAGAAAGCCCGTAACACCATCTTCTACAATTTCCGGTGCCGCACCGCGGGCATAGGCAATTACCGGAGTGCCGCAGGCCATCGTTTCTACCATTACCAGACCGAATGGTTCCTCCCAGAGGAGAGGATAGAGAAGAGCTTTTGCCTGTCCAAGAAGTACTATTTTCTGTGTGTGATCGGCAGGACCAGAATACGTAATCCGTTTATCTGTAAAAGCGGGCTGCACCGTGGTTTCGAAAAACTCTTTGTCCCTATCATTCACAACGCCGCTGATCACTAACTCAGTTTCGGTCTGCCGCGTCGCGCTGATTGCGTCCTCTATACCTTTTTGTTTCGTTATTCTGCCAAGCCAGACAAAGTTTTTGTTGATGCTTTCAGAAAAAGAAAATGCATCGGGGTGAATTCCATGATGGATCACGGAAACAATATTCAGATCTACCTCTGAGTATTGCTGCTGAGCGCGGGAGATGGCGATCCAGTGATGTGTTCTATATGTTTCCAGGATCATTTTTTCTATGGGGCTTTGTGACGCCCATTGAAGAGATCCATGGTATGTGCTTACCATCGGTGTTTTGATAAAATCCTTATAAAAAACACTCATGTAATGGGTATGGTCATGGATAATATCAAACGAATCCGCATCATGAAGTGACCGGGAAACATGCTGCATATAGGGCAGACTATGCATCCAGAATAGTTTGTGAGCAAGGGGAGAGAAAAGCTCATCGGTTGCAGTCTTATCAAGTGGTCTGGGAAAGGGTGACACCAGCGTTGCTGACGTTTGTGAAGTACCCGCTGCAAAAAGCGTTACCGTATGTCCACGCTTTACCAGTTCTTCGGTAATGTTGGAAATCACTGCTTCAGTTCCTCCATAATGTGTAGGAGGTACGGGAATGAAAGGGGGAGCTATTTGTGCAATCTTAAGTTTTTTCATAGGTCAGTTGGTTTTAAGTATACTTCTATATAGCCTCTCATATGCATCCATCATCTTCTGTATAGTAAAGTTTTTCTCGACACGTTTTCGGCATGCTCTTCTCATGCGCGTATACTGTGTATCGGACATAGTATAGATGCGGTCTACGGCTTCACGAATACCTTCTATTCCTGTTTGTTTCACCTTCCATGAGCCGCGTATATCTTTGTCTGACGGATTGATGATAAAGCCGGTAACTCCGTCCTCGATAACCTCGGCAGCTGATCCGCGAGCGAAGGCAATTACGGGAGTACCGCATGACATAGCCTCTACCATTACCAAGCCGAACGGTTCTTCCCAGGTAATCGGAAACAGAAATACTCTGGCGTGTTGATATAGCTGTATTTTTTCTTTAACCGATGTAGAGATGTGCAGTGCAATGCTATCGTCCAGAAGAGGTGCGATCGTATGGTTAAGGTATTCGTTATGTTTTACTTCCATGGGCACGGTCGTGAGTATAAGCTGTCTGCCGGTCTGTTTGATTGCCTGAATCGCAAGGTCAGCACCTTTTTCGGGCACCATTCGTCCAAGCCAGAGGGCATAATCTTCAGAAATGGGGTTAAACGCATACTCTTTTTCGTCTATGCCGTTATAGATTGTGGTTGAGCGAGGAAAAGGGGCGGCCCGCTGTTGTCCATATTTTGAGACGAATACATATGTTTCATGAGATAGTGTTTTATACGATTTTAGGGCTTTAGTCCAGTCTTTATTTGTATAGTAACTATTATGAATGGTGTGAACAAGCGGCACCTTAATAAACGGCGCGAACGCTGAAAGGATATAGGTATGAAAGAAGTTGTTGTGGATAATGTCGTACTTATTCGCGTCTTCGGCAAGTTTACGACTCAACAGCATTGAATAGGGTTGAGCAAGGTCGCCGTTCATCGAAACTATACGCGCCGTAGAGGAGCTGCACACACTTATGAGTTTGCTGGATACTTCACTATCGCTTGCCGCGTAGAGGGTTATGTCATGACCACGTTTAACAAGTTCTTCTACAAGATGATAGGTGATGGCTTCCGTACCTCCATATGTCTGTCTCCCAATACTTCTAGTTAGAATGCCTGTTAGTGCGATCTTCATAGAGTGTTGCATGAATAACATTATTAAACGCGACAGGTCCTGATTCTTTCATCTTTACAATCCCGGGAGGTATCTCTGAAACGTCACGTATTTTGGCAGGGTTTGTAACCAGATATCCTTCATCGCATACGTCCAAAAATTCGATATCTGACATCGCATCACCGAAGCCAATGCTTCGTAGAGAAGGATTGATATGCTTATATAGTTTTTGGAGCATTGCTACCGCTTTGGCTTTTGAGCCGCCTTTCATAATATGATAAAACCCTCCGCCCGCAGTAGAATCAAACCCAAGTTCTCTAATACATTGCTCCATTCGCAGATATGCTGCAGTTTTGTCATCTACCTTCTCAATAAGATATCCTTCCTGATACTCCCGCTGCTTCGCGCGTGCGGCAAGGTCGTGTGACAAACCTGTATACGACGCGAATTCATCTACAGACATATCTCCAATACCTTTTACGTTGTATCCGGCCTTGGCCGCAGCCTGGAAGAGGGCGGTTCGGACCGTGTTATATGATTCTCCCAGTGTAATTTTCAAAAAATGTTCGTCTATGGTGGGTTTATATCCTGTGGACTGCGATACCATCTTTGCGTCAAAGAGAGAAGAGGGGATATATATGGCTCCGCCGTTTTCTACAATAAACGGCATACGGCCCCACATGCCAAGATGTGTATGAAGTACCTCAATTTCGGCATATGTCTTGGATGTTACAAAAATAAGAGGCAGCTGTGCTTGCTTTATGATCTCAATTGAAGATTTCACCGACTCAATTGATCCATGTTCATCAAGAAGTGTTCCATCAAGATCGGTGTAGATCGCTATGTTTCCGGATAAGGTCCTTATAGAGTTTTTCATGATTGTGTATCATAGCATCGATTGAAAAATGGGTTACCGCCCGTTCGCGGCAATCAGCAGGCTTTATGGTGTCGAGCTTTTTAACCGCGTTCACAAGCCCTTCAAGCCCGTCTGCTGGATCAACTGTAAACCCGGTTTTACCGTCAATTACTATTTCCTTTACCGATCCGCGGTCGAACGCTATAACCGGCGTTCCGGAACTGAGCGCTTCTGCCATAACCAACCCAAACGGTTCCTGCTGATTTATGGTCATAAGAAAGGCTTTCGCATGCTGCATAAGCTTTATTACTTCGTCAAACGCAAGTGACTGCTCCGGAGATACCGCCCCGACCCACTGTATGTTGTCGTTGAGATGTGGTCTTACGTCAGTTTCATAGAACTGTTTATCTTCGACTACGCCGTAGAGTTTCAGCTTAGCACCCGTTTTTTGAGCAAGCTTAATTGCCCAACGGATACCTTTTGGATCCATAAATGTTCCATCAGCGTTTTTGGCTTTGGGAAGCCTCCCGAGCCATAATAAATAATCTGACTTTTTTTCCTGATAAGAGAATGCGTTTGTGTCTATACCGTTATAGACCACGGCGTCAAATGTGACCTTCTTATAGAGTCTTCGGTATCCTTCGGACAACGCGATGTGGTATGAATGTTTTGCTCCGGCAAGCACATCTTCCATATAGTAGTCATACAGAGCGTGAAGAGTAGTGACCATGGGTATCTTAAGATCTCGGTCAATAATCCCCGGAAAAAAATCAGGATACGTGTGATTGTGTATCACATCAAAAGAGTCCTGAAGTTCCCGTATTTTTCTGGCTTGTAGTATAAGTGTCGCGACCTCACGCTGAAATTCGTTTTCAACAGGAGGCAGGTCTACCCATCCTTTTTCGGTCACCGGAATAACGGTAACACCCGGCACAACACTGTCGGCTGTTCCCAGCAGACTCACTTCATGCCCTTTGCTGCTGAGTCCGGTGGCAAGCTGATAAATCATACGCGACCGCGAAGCAAATATATCGGGTCCGATACGCCGTTTCAGCGTTGATACAATGAGTATCTTCATAGGATGGGTGGCAAAACTTCATTGACGTTTGCGGGACCGGCCAACAGATCGGGGACACTAGTATCTGCTTCGTCACGCAGCTCCTTGAATTTTTTTATTGCAGAAAGGATGATACTATCCCGTGGTTTTTCTGAGGCCTTCCGTTTTGTGATAGAGCGCTGATATACGCGGTAGAATTTGTTGGAAATTTTTTCCCAGCTGAATTTTTCATTCACCGATTTATAAGCATTCTCTGACATTTTTTTGCGCAGTTTATCGTCCTTGAGAAGTATATTTACGTGATCAGCTATCATATTGGCACTTTTTGGCCGTACCAGATAGCCATTATGTCCGTCGGTTACGACCGTTGTGACGCCGCCTTTACGGGTTACTACAACAGGTGTCTTATGAATCATTGCTTCCAGTATTACAAGACCGAGAGGTTCATCCCAGACACTCGGCGCTACATATACATCCGCGCGCAGGTAGAAGTCATTTATTTTTCCTAATCTCTGAGAAAAATATCCGAGCATATGCACATTATCGAGTTTGTATTTCACAATAAGGCTTTCAAGATAGGTGCGTTCCGGACCGTCTCCCAGAATTACGATATCGGCCTTTATCTGTTGCGCGGCTTTTATGAGATAATCCACACCTTTGTGCTGGGTAAGACGCCCTGTAAAAAGAACCATCTTGTCGTGTTTAAAGTTGTACTTTTTATCAATCCACGATACATCGCGGGTGAAATCGACATTGTTGTCAACTCCGCCGGGGATTGTGCGCATTTTGCCGGATAGGTCTTTGCCAAACATCTCAATGTACCAGTCACGTGTCCAGTTGCTGTTGGCGGTAATATACTTAGCTCCCAGTGAAGCGCTTCGCACCTGTGGTACCCAGCGTGGATCTTCTTTGAAATAATACAGATCGCTTCCATGTGTGGATATGACGTACGGTACTTTATAAAAATCGCTTATCTGTTTTGCCACAGGAGGCAGAAATGCGGTGTGAAATACATGAATAAGATCAGGTTTAAATTTTTCCACAGCAGCGGCTGTTTTTTTGAGATAGTAACTGTATATATCAAAGTGAGTGGAGTGGGGGAGATTCTTATATTTTTTCACATCGGGAAGTTCTGGATTGCCAACAAATACACCCACTACAGGTGGTTTAAGCCTGAAGATACGGGCATCCTTAAAATTCCGCGACTCAGGAGCTACTATTGCCGCCTGAAAATCTTTGCTATACATAACCTTAAGCTGTGATATCTGTCTGCGTATCCAGGTGCCCGAACCATTACCCCAGAGGGGAAACATGTATAAATAAAGAACTTTCATATGAACGCAATAGTAAATGAATAATATGAGCAGAACAGTCAGAAATAGGTAAGAAAAGAGTAAGAGAAGGCCCCAATAATGCTTATAGCTCTGTCAGTTGTTCTTTCTTAAGGCGGTTTGAGATTTCCTCAAAGGCATGGTGCGCTTTTTCACGTTCTTCGGTCTTAAAATTCTGAAGAACATATGCTTCACCGCTCATTTTATATTCCTTGGGTCTGTTTTCTACACCTATCCGTACGCGCCAGAACTCGTTTGTACCAAGAGATTGCTCAACCGATGCAATACCGTTGTGCACTTTTGGTCCACGCGCGAGCTGAATTTTAAATAGTCCCAGTGTTATATCAAGATCATCATGAACAACTACAATATCGCTATCTGCTATCTTATAAAAGTCTCTTAATTTCCTTACCGCGGCTCCTGATCTGTTCATAAATGTTACAGGTTTAGCCAAGAGTATTTTAACACGATTCGTGCGTATTTCAAGCACGGAAGCGTCAAACGATTTTTGAACTGCGAACTGGGTATGTATATTTTGAGTATCTGACGCCAGAAACTGAGCAAGATAATCAACATACATATGTCCTACATTATGCCGTGTATGTTCATACTGAGCGCCTGGATTTCCGAGTCCTACAATAAGTTTCATGTGATTATTATAACAGGGGAACGCGGTATGAACCACCTCCCCCTTCGGGTACTCCTCCTTAGTAAAGGAGGAGGTCTATATATGATGCCCCTTCTCAACCAAGGAGGGTTCTTTCATACATATTAAAGGCCCCTCCTTTACTAAGGAGGGGTAGGGGTGGTTATTACATTGTTGATTTCTTTTCACAATATCTATACCATAGAATCTAATACTATGGCAAAATATGTCCCGGATATTTTATCCCGACGGTGGGTAATCATCTCATCATCGCGTGCATCACGTCCTGACGATACAGGTGAGAGCAAAAAAGCTTCGGTATGCCCGTTCTGTTCCGGCAATGAGACGATAACTGCGGCCGAAGTGCTGCGCTACGGCGAAGGAACTGCCGATAAGGTCGGATGGCAAGTGCGGGTGATTCCCAATAAGTATCCGATTACCGATTTTCATGAAGTATTTATCCATTCACCCGACCACGCCAAAGATATCGAAGACTTTCCCCTAAACCACGTAGAGCTCATTCTTACCGCCTATAGAGAGCGCTTCAATTTTTATCGCAAAAAAGGACAGGTGCTTATTTTTGCAAACCATGGAGAGCACGCGGGCGCGTCGCTCAATCACCCTCATTCTCAGCTGGTTGTTATCCCTTCGCAGATCAATCTCGACACCTTGTCACGTGAGCCGCTGAACAATCTGGTAGAGGAAAATGCGTTTTTCAATGTGTACTGCCCTGATTTTTCTCAGTGGCCCTATGAAGTCTGGATTACTCCCAAGGTTGAAGGTGGCAAATTTGGCGATATTACTGATGAAAAAATAACCGATCTTGCCGCAATTTTGCAGAGAATTATTAAGAAACTGCATGAAATATATCTTAAGAAACAGATTGCGACAGGACCTTTTGGCTATAACTACTATATTAGCCCCAAGGACAACTGGTATCTTCGTATCATTCCGCGTTTTGTAAGTCGTGCCGGGTTTGAGCTGGGAACCGGATTATCGGTAAATATCATAGACCCGCTTGAAGCCTCGTATGAACTAAAAGGCATAGACGCGAAGGTTGCGTATGTACTGAAGAAGCTTACCAAGGACAAGTAACCATTAACCACCCCAACCCCTCCTTAGTAAAGGAGGGGCACTTCATATTCAGTTCTATATATCTCTTCTTTATAAAGGAGGGGCATTTATATGCCTTTTATATAGACCCTCTTCTTAATAAGGCAGAGGCATATTTATAGAATACTTCAGCTATGTAAAGGATCGATTTTATATGTGTAATGAAGGAACAAGAATTCCCCTCCTTTACTAAGGAGGGGGCAGGGGGTGGTTATATACTATTTTATCTCCATAACCTGCTCATCTGTGGTGGTTAGGGTACCATTCTCATCACGAAGTTCCAGATGATAAGTCATGCCTTTTTGTATATCGACATCTTTTATGTTCAGAATATGAATCATTACCGGAGTATCGCTGAGTGTTTTGACTATAGAGATGTCTTTGACCGGATCGGTCATCACTATCTTTGACTGGTAGGGTAGGGTGGTTGTGAAATACACAACCAATCCGTTTTTCATCATCTCAAACCGTACGCCCTTGGCAGGTCCTGATGCCTGTGATACATCGGCCTTTTGTTTTTGAAGTGTGACCATGGCACCAAGAAGGGATACCGAGACGAGAGTAATAAAGCCAAACACTAGTATATTCTGAACAGAAGGAAGTGGTTTTCCCCAGAGTTTGAAAAACTGTATCTTTACTTTCTGAGCTTTTTTGAAAACAATAAGATCCTGTGGATACACAAAGATACCCCAGCACACAGGACACTGAAATAACGATACCTCACGGGGAATGGAGTCTTCATTGTCGATCTCTTTCATATCTGTACTATCGCGCGGGCATTTTTTGGGATCGGGAGTATAGAGGTCTTCTTTTTTTTCATGACTCAGCTCGCTTGCCGATTTCAGAGTAATCCGGTTTATGCCGTTCTGTTCAAAGAAGCTGGATCCGCAGTTTCCGCAGTGATAGAGAGACTGTTTATCAAGAAGTTTTTCCTTCATTTTTTTCTTGCAGTTCGGACAGATCATGATGAATACAGTATAGAGAATAATTTTAAAATGGCAAAATCAAATTGTAACGATCTTCTTATATAGTGTATATATAGATAGTGTTCTATTACACAAGATAAATATCATCTTGACTTGCCATTTTTTTTTGTATATTCTGATATCGTCCAGGTAGACTGATGTGTTTATAATTTAATTCATTTATATGCCCGATTCACCAGAAGGAGTAGCAGAAGTTAAACGTCCTCTTCCAGAGGCTACCGATGTAGCTGCTGTTATTCGACAGCCGGGAAAGGCCGAACACGCGCATGTAAAAGCACTTCAGAATACTCTCAACAGAATGGCAGAATTGGGTGGAGTATATCAACCGATGCCAATGGGGAATACCGATACCATGGTTGACCGCAATGAACTGGGCGAACTTGTTGCCAGTGAACGAGACGCAAAACGTCACAAAAAACTTGAAACTACCTTAGGAACTATCAATGAAATTCTTGATCAGGAACCAAAAATGAAGTCGAGAACAATTATTGCGGCTGGCGAGATTCTCGGTAAAATCCCGGGATTTGTACTGGCTGTGGCTCATGATACCGGTCTTACACCTGATCAGGTCCAGCGGGCTTTTGCAGGAGATATAGCCGCAGGAGGAGGACAAGCTAATGTTGATAAGATGGCTGAGATTGTAGAGTATCATCTCAAAAATCCCGCATTTCGTATGAAGTTGGAACAGATCCTTGCACGGATTCAGTTACCCGAGGAAGACCTTGAAACACATCATCGCATGCAGGAGCTTGAACAACAGATGGGTAAAGCCAAAGTAGTGCAGGATGAGGTAACCAAACTCAAAGCCGCTCAAGCAGCCATTGGTATGTCCGAAGCTGACGCAAAGCAACTGAGTGCAGATATACAGTCCTTGCGCACGGCAATAGATAGAATTCCCGATGCATATAAACCCGATAACGAAGACGACGATACGAGCTATGGTGATGTAATCGGAGAGATATCACGCAAAAAAACACGTCTCGAAGGCGAACGTGATGACGCAGTTAATCCACCCGACAAGAATAGACGCAATAAGCTAAACGATGAAATTGGCAAACTTGAAGATGCTGAGATACGAGTAAACAAAGCCCGAACATTGGCCAAAAAAGTCGGCACTAAAAGATCTGACTATCTTCAGTATAAAACCATTGATGAACAGGTTAATCAATATAACGAGCAACTCAAAGGCGTGTCCGCGATGTCTTCGGAGTATATAAAACTAAGAAATAAAAGAGATCGTCTTCTGGCGCAACAGAAAAGAAGAATGGAAACAGCACTCGAAAGTGCCCTTATAACATACTGGAACGACGATATTCTCAAGAAAGCAACAGATGCTGCCTTTACAAAAGCTCAGGCAAAAGAAACAGAAGAAGAAAAAAAGAAAGAAAAAGCTGCAGGTATGGAAAATCGGGTCCGCGGCTTTTTTGATAAGTATCTTCAGCTTGCATATTTTGAGTACGGTCATGGCAACGCAGGGGAATACCAGGTCGATAAATGGGACGATAAATGGATCCGCGATAATGTAAATGCTATAGCTATGGGACCTGAAGCGATGTTTGATCGTATGGTTCATCGCATGGACTATACAGCAAGTGTTGCGGGCAGATCAATGAGTGCCAATCTTATTGAAGCAATGAACGAACTTGGTATAAGAAATGTTACCGGTGGTACCTATGAATTTCCCGACCTTACTCCTGAAGTAAAGCGAAAAATTGGTTCAGAGCTGGTCGCTAAAATGCTCGGACTTGCTCAGTATCGCCAGGGTGATGCGACCATCTTCAACGGTAAGCGATTCTGGAACGAAATCCGGTTTGATAAAGCCAAAGCGACACAGATGTACATGATGTACGGTCCTGATTTCTTTAACCAGGTACTCGCAAACAAACATGAGTTTCAGCATATAGCCAACGACATTATGGGTAAAGATATCCTAAATGTTGAAGATGAAAAGCTCCTGGAAAATCTTAAAGAAATGTACGGAAAGAATCCAGCTGAGGCCTCACGCAAGCTATTCAAGGTTGCCGCCATAGGGAGCGCTTTGTTAGCAATAGCTTCACCACTTGGTCTATTGGGTGTTGCTGGTGTTGTTGCGGCGGGTGTAGGACATCAGGCAGCTCGATCACTGCGCGGTACAAGATATGGTGTGTAATAGGAAGAATAGCCAGAAGATAACTCTTGTATGAAGAGATTATTCTTCCTCAGTGACTCCAAGAAGACGGGTCACAACCTCTTTTTTATAGCGTCTATCTCCACGTGAATTTATTCGTATGGCAGGAAGCTTTCCTTTTTTACCCCATCTCTTTATGGTAAGAGGGGAGACTCTCAATAACTGGGCTACTTCACGGATAGTAAGTAAATCCGGTAAGTCATCCAGTGATACCTTCGTATTCGATTTTGTTTTTAATGACATAGTTTGTATTATAAATAGCCCATTCTGAAATGTCAAATAGATTTCACTGTTGTAAAGCCATTTCTCAATTTTCAATATGATATTGACTTTTTTTTAGTTTTTGACAAAATAATCATAACAGCGAAAATGTATATCTATAGTAATATTCCAGTTGCAAACGCGACTGATTTATTTCATAATGAAGTTTGTTGAAAATAAGCTGAATAAAATAATATAAAAAGACAGACTGATGTAAGGGCATTTCTGTACACAGTTCCGAACAAATATGTTCAAATTCTCAAAATCTAATAGTAAAGTTCCTCTCTTACTCATTTTTGCCCTTCTTATTGGATCAGTCTTATGGCTGTATCTTAACCGTTATCTTACCCAGTCCAGAGCCACCCAACCGAAAGTAAATGTTACTATGGTTCCCGAAACAGGCAACTTTACGACAGGGACAGAACACACCGTAGTAGTATTTATTCAGCCCGCAGACACGGGACTAAAACTTTCAGGCATAGATCTCACATTAACTGCACAAGGCAACGCCCAGATCCTAGATGTCAAAACGCCGACTTCACTGGCAGGCAACGATCAGTCACTATTCACTCAGGTAGCCCGAACTATAGCGTCAACCTCGGCGAGGGTTTCTTATTCAATAATACGCCCGGAGAGTGAGCTACCTACAGCAGCTAAGCTGGAAGTAGTCCTTAAAGGGGGGTCCCCGGGTAACGGCACGCTCCTTGTAGATACAACAAAGACAAAAATTGTCGGTAAGATAGCAGGATATATATATGATCTTGTCGCTACAGTCCCCGGAACATATACCTATACGGCAAGTGAGCTAACACCAACGCTTACCCCTGTTGTTTCAGTGAGCGCAACCAGCACCCCAACAGTTACACCTCAAGGACCTACGTCTACGCCAACCAATGAACCCTCATCAACGCCAATAGTAACCGTTAATCCATCAATAACCGTACCTCCGTCATCTACACCCACTCCGGGACCAGTAGGCAATGCTAAAGCTGCTATCGCGCTTAAGTTTCAGGGAGTAGTACGTAAACCTGTTACCTCAACACCGCTTACCGTAAAAGTGACTCTTGTAAATCAGGATACCCTGGCTCAGTTTGCACAGGATGTAACCTTTAACGTAAACGATCAGGGTATATGGTCAGGAAATACCGCCTTTAACGCTCCCGTAGGACCTCACTATTATGTACTGGTGAAGGGTCCTAAACATTTACAAAAGAAAATATGCGTTACCAGTCCCACAGAGACAGCTCCCGGCACATATAGATGCGCGAACGGGCTGATAGGTCTGAAGAATGGTGACAATACATTTGATTTCGGTAATATATACCTTCTGGTAGGAGATCTGCCGGATCAGAATGGAGTAGTAGATTCATATGATATCTCTTTTATACGAAACAACCTTGGCAGTACCGACGCTAAAAATCAACTCATAGGGGATCTTAATTATGACGGCAGAGTTGATTCTCAGGATTATTCGTTAGTCATTGCCTCTCTTTCTATAAAGAAAGATGAGGAATAATACAATCATGGAAAGATTTAGAAAAGGCTTTATATTCTCAGGTATAAAAATAGTAGTGTGTCTCGCGTTAGTTCTCGCTGCAGTTTCTGCTTCAGGCACTGTTCAGGCTCAGCGCATAACAATGGGGCCTTCGCCAAATTTAAAGCCGCTTGATGTGATCAGAAATCTCTCAGCTGGTACATTTGTAGTGAGATACTGTAACTCCGATAACGGTCTGGCCGACGCGAAAATGACTGTGTCGCTTACGAACAATGGTAATAGTGTCCAGGCTATGTCTATAGCGAACCAGATAGTTCCTTCGGGTAACGGTGCATGTGCGTCGACCTCATTCCCGTGTACATCATTTGGCACAAGTTGTTATGAAGCCAAAAATTTTAGAGTTATTATTGATACATTAGGACAAATATACGAGTCTAACGAAACAGATAACCAAATTGCATCATTTATTTTAAACGCGTTACCCGGAACGCCCACACCGGTAAGTATGGCCTGTGTGCGTAATTCTGCGAATCAGATACAGGTTAATCTAAGCTGGGGCAATGGTGGCGACACGACAACTGCGTCCGTTCAGATTGACGATCCAAGTACAGCAACCAATCCGGATCATCTGAAAACGGGTATAACCGCGCTTGCATATCCCGTTACATATAGTTATGTCAATAACGCGTTTGCAGGCAAGACGCTAACCGGCAAAGTGTGGGGAGTAAACTCTCTCGGTAACGGCCCCGTAGCCAATTTCTCCAACGCTACCTGTCCTGCGTTACTACCGCCACCAACTTACACGATAAATGCGATTGCTACATGTTCCAATGAGGTCAAACCTACAGGACGATACAGAATAAGTTATATAATATGGCCTCCTAGTCCCGCCGACAGAATATATGAGTCCTATGCTACAGGTACACGTACCATAACCAAAACCCTTACCGAAGCTCCAAGTTCTGCAAGTGTTCAGGCGTTCTATGTAGCGCTTCACAGTGAAACTGCCAATGGATTGCCAATAAACGCCATGAAGCCGATCGGCACACCAGCGAACTCTTTAATGCAGTATCAGGTTAACTGGACTGAACAGCATTGGAATGTACGTATGCCAAATACCATTCCTTCAGGCACCTATACTATCTTTTATCAGGCGCCCGAAGCCGACTGTATAGCAACACCGTTCAATAAGACCGGTCCGGTTAGCGGTGCCACCTTGACACCCGGAAGTCAGACCTTCAGTTGGAGCAAATATGTAGGAAGTGGGGGATTTAACCAGTATCTTCTTACGTTCAAAAATTCGGCCGGCGCAGTAGTACTGCAGAGAAAGATATCAGATATTAATACTACATCTACAAGCATCAATCTATGGCAGTCGGGTGATAATCCTGCATCAGGGGATATCGTTTCTGTGAAACCACCGTTCGCGTTAGGTGCGTATACATGGCAAATAACAGCAGGTGCCGGAGGCGCAGCTTCCGCGGCAGCCAATAATGGCACTCCATGGACATTTAATATGGGTCAATCTGCAGCATGTAATCCTCAGAATCTCAGATTTACCTGCGGATTCGGCGGAGATCCTACCAAAGTGCAGATATCGTGGAATACATATGGCCGACCATTACATATACAGTTCGACAAAAACCCACCAAATACATGGTATCAACCACAGAACGGTGATATGTTGTTCGTCCTTCCAAACTCTACCTATCCAACAGAGATAACCAACGTTTCGATCGGTTCAAGTACAACCTCACTTGTAGCTAAGATAGCGACTGATATAGACTACGACTGGGCAGTCCGTGACTCAGCTACAACCACGCAGTCTCAGTATGTCGCAATGTGCCGATCTGATATATTGCTGAAATGTCCCGCGCAAACAGCCTGCCATACTGAAGGTGGACTCTGCGGCACGGGAATAGCGGGAAGCCTTGGTACATGTTGCTCAGGTTTTGTATGCAAAACATCGACGAATCCAGATCAAGGAGGTACATGTATTGCCGGCCGGCCTACGGTAACACCTACACCCGGTACGACAAACTGTGTATGTAAATCCGATAACACATGCGATACTTCGTGCACATATACGAAATATTCATCGGGTGATTTGTCCAATGTTTCATACGCCAACCCAATAGGCTGCTCACTGGCTTCTGTGCCATTCAGCAGTACACCTTCACAGGCAAATAAAAATGCGTGGTGTCAGAGACCATTGAGAACACTGGGTGAGTCAGATGGAAATTCGAGTATAGATTCAAAAGATTATTTTTACTATGTCCAGGCGGTAGCAGGAGGATCACTGCCTTCAGATAGTAATAATAATGTTAATCCCGACTTTAATGGAAACGGGAGTGTCGGCACAGAAGACCGCATCATTATTATCAAAAAATTGGGCGGTCTTTGATTAACCATAACGTTTAGCACATAGTTCTATGAAAAGTAACAGGAAAAAAAATGTAGCAACTGAGCACATGGATGGTGTAATGAATAATGATCCGGTAAAAGCAGTGTTTATTGGTTTCATATTCTTTGTCTCGTTGTTCATGATCCTTAGTTATCTGCTTTTTAAGGCACAAATAGGCTCTAGAGCAGCAGGGGATAGCATTACATTAACTACAAGCACAAGCGGCGGGTCATTCAAAGTAATGGCGAAAGCATCGTCTGCAATGAATATACGAGGATATGAATTTAAGGTAAAGTTTAATCAGTCATCTACTAATAAAATTAACGATATTTCCTACGCAAGTTTTGGCACCGTGAGTATAGGCCTGGGGAGTGATAACTCGACGCTTAGCACAGTAAACTCAACCGGCATTGTAAAAGTAACAGGAGAATCGCGCACTAGCGCAGGTACAACCCTCGCAACATCTAACGTAGATATTATAACGCTGGCATTCAGCGGGTCTCCTACATTCAGCATCGAGTCCGGAGGAAAGTTTTTCAAAATAGACAGTACATCAGCGCTTGTTGAGGTTCCTATAACCGTAAGTGACGGAGGTACTATAGCTAGTCCGACGCGCACACCCACAAGAACAGGTTCGCCAACACGCACACCAACTCGTACGCCAACATCAAATGCCTCACCAACAAGAACACCCACAAGAACAGGTTCGCCAACGCGTACACCAACCCGCACTCCCACATCAAATGCTTCGCCGACAAGAACTCCTACGCAGGGAAGCGGAGTGACCAATACGCCAACCCGCACGCCAACTCAGGGTAGTGGAGTAACAAATACCCCAACACGTACTCCTACGCAGGGAAGCGGAGTGACCAATACACCAACCCGCACGCCAACTCAGGGGAGCGGTGTAACAAATACCCCAACACGTACACCTACACCGGAAACCGGAGTAACCAATACACCAACCCGCACACCCACGCCTGACGATGGACCATCAGTAACACCCGGCGGATCGTCACCAACTCAGCCACCTGCAACGGTAATGCTTGCTATGAAACTTAAGTTTCAGGGAATAATTAAGAAACCTGATGATCGGTACAATCTGCTGAAAGTAAAAGTAACTGTGGCAGGAGGACCAAATGGCCGTGAGTTTACAGATTCAAAAATAGTTGACTTCCGTTCAGATGCTTCTGGTATATGGACCGCGACAGGCGGATTCAACGCACCTGCAGGTAACAACTATAAGGTATATATAAAGGGACCAAAGCATCTACAGAAAAAAGTCTGTCAGAGTACTCCTACCGAAACATACGGAGGCACATATAGATGCTCAGAAGTGGGCACGATCACTCTGGCTTCAGGAAATAACAATCTTGACTTCTCAGGGATTCTACAGATGGTTGGCGATCTACCCGACCAGAACGGTATAGTCGATTCGTATGATATTGCTTATCTGAGAACCGGCCTTGGAGCGACCGATCCTAAGTCAGTTGCGACCGCCGATCTTAATCTTGACGGTATCGTAGACTCTCAGGATTATTCATTGCTCATCGCATCATTAAGCATAAAGTACGATGAACTGTAAGAATAATGTTTTGACTGCATTTTTCGCTTGCAGTCAGAAGTAAAGTTGACTATATTGAATACAGAAACTAATTGTTAATATTTTTAAATAAAAATGTATGGGAAATGTTTACGAAGACCACAAGCACCATGTGCTGAATATGGTAATGGTAGTTGTCTTCATAGTGTTCTTTGGTATAGGTATGTATCTGCTTTCTCAGCGAAGCGCAGGCCTCTACCCAAAGAATAATAAAGACGTCACAATGAAAAACACTGATCAGGGCACAGATGCGCAGGCTGATTCTGCCCGGTTAATGCTTGCCAATGCAGGCAAATCAACCTACGAGGTAGGGGACGAAGTAATACTTACTGTAGCAGCAGATTCAAACGGAAGCGATATAAACGGATTCGATGCCCTTTTAGGCTATGATCCGGAGAAACTCGAAGTCGTGTCGGCAGAGTCCGCGAAAAAAGAGTTTCAGCTATTCACATTCAAAAATCCTACCTATTTATCCTTAACGGCAACAAAGTTGCTTACGGTTAATGCGCCCGCAGTGTTTACCGGCGATATACTTATCACCGTTAAAATGAAGGCAAAGGCCAGTGGTAAAACGTCGGTAGAGCTGATGGGAATTCAGGGTCATGAAAAATCGAAGCTGGTTGATAACAAAGCGGAAATTATAATACCTGCTCTTAATGCAATAGAGCTGGAAATTCAATAACATTTGCATACCTATATCGCAGGAGACATATATAACATGAAAAAAAGAGGAATAGTACTATCATCGACAATCCTGACTCTGTTCATACTTATGACCGGAGTACAGGCTGCCGAAGCAGCATCATTAAAGTTCAGTCCGACATCAAAAACGGTGAATCAGGGAGATACCTTTCAGGTTCAGGTCAATGTAGACGCGGGAAGCGAAGAAGTATCGGGCACAGATTCATATGTCCTCTATGATGCCAGTAAATTTACGGCAACTTCTGTAACTGAAGGTACCTATTTTCCTTATGTCACCAGTAATATAGCCTCTGGTAAAGTATCTATCTGGGGAGTAGTCACAGATCCTGCAACTTCACGCACTGGATCAGGAACGCTGGCTACTATTACGTTTACAGTGTTGCAGAATGCCTCATCTGCCAATCTCACATTTTACTGCGACCTTAACGCCAACGACACATCGAAAATCGTAAAAAATGATATCAACGCAACAAACATAATTGTGTGTAGCGCAAACGATACCGCTGTTATAACCGTAAATGGTGGGGGTGGTGGTGGAG
>JBDKFK010000021.1:0-27908 GCA_039798745.1 Candidatus Parcubacteria bacterium | reverse complement strand
AAACAGAACTTCGAAGAGTCCCCCACCCTTTTCTTCTTTTATTACGAGCGTCGCCTTCTCCAGATCTTTTTTCTTAGCTACCGTGCTAAAAAACCCATGAGTGAACGATGAAACGATTCGTTTGCTGACGTTTGACAGATTCTTATGCACAATCTCCAGATTCAGACCGGAGCTATGCTTATATAACAGACTGAGAATATCTTTTGTGGTAATAATTCCGATTGGATGTCCCTGAGGATCAACTATCACAACACTACCGATTTTTTTATCCAGAATCATTTTTACGGCTTCCGAAACCTTCGACGTTGGAGTGAGGGTAAGAATGAGAGATTTCATGAAGTTCTTCACTTTATAACTCAGGAACGGCGCTTTTTCGCCTTTTCTATTGCCGGACGAAGGTCTCTCTTTCGGAACAGCAAGATATGAAATAAGATCATAGTACGCAAGTACACCTTTTAGTTTATTGTCCCCGTTTGTTACAACCAGCTTGGAAATCTTTTTGTCTTTGAACATGTGTATTGCTTTTGAGACACTCTCACCTTCGTCAATGTTTACAAACGGTTTTTTTGCTAATTGAAATGTCTCGATACTCACTTTAAACGCCGGCGAATCGGCCATACTTGATAGAATTCGGCGCGCGCTTACTATACCAATAAACTTTTTCATGTCGTCAATAACGGGCAAGTAATGTATCTTTGATTCGGACATAAGACGTATCGCGTCTACAATGTTGTTTCGGGTCGTAAGTTTTGGAGGCATGGTCATGCAGTGCGAAACTTTAGCATTGCCGGGATATGAACTATGTATAAGTGCGTAGTATGGATTAATTACTCCAAGCAACACATCATCTTTATCTACTACAAAAGCCGCATCATGCGATGATGCCAACTTGCCTAGGGCGTGTGAAAGCGTATCATCTGGTCCAATTCGTATAATATTATCTGTTTTAATAATCTCCTGGAGTGTCATAGCTATAGTATAAAAGAACTAATAATCGTCTCATTTAAACAACCAAATCCTGCCACTGACGTATGAGTTCCGTAAGTGTAAGAACTCCCCAGCCTGTTCCGCCTTTGGGGACAGTTCCCTTCGCTGATTCATCATTATATGCCGGTCCCGCAATATCAAGATGCACCCATGCCGCGTCTGTAACAAATTCCTTAAGAAACATGGCAGCCGTAATCGCTCCACCATACCGTCCGCCACCTATATTTTTCAGCTCCGCAATATCACTTTTCATAAGTTCCAGATATGGTTTATAAAGAGGTAGCTGCCAAAGCTCATCTCCTTCACGCATGGCAACCGACTCGATAGCAGAGGTAAGTTGTACCTGGTCACCAAACATACCCGCGATCTTTTTACCCAACGCAACCATACAGGCACCTGTTAATGTCGCAATATCTATAATATAGTCAGCCTTCAGCGTATGTTCGGCATACACAAGTCCGTCTGCCAATATAAGTCTTCCTTCTGCGTCTGTATTAAGTATTTCAATGGTCTTACCATTCATGGCGGTTGCTATATCTCCCGGTCTGGTAGCGCGTCCCGAAATCATATTTTCGCAGACGGGCAAGACACCGTAAATATCAACATCCAATGCCCCAAACACAGACTCATCCCAGCTTGAAAGAATCTCAAAGATCCCCAACACTGTAGCGCCACCTGCCATATCAATTTTCATATCCATCATAAAATCAGCAGGCTTAAGAGAGTATCCTCCTGTATCAAAAATAATGGACTTTCCTACAAGACATAATCGTTTACGTTTGTTACCATCGGCAGCCTCACGTCTCAGTATGATAAATTTGGGAGGACGATCGCTTCCCTGTGCTACCGACAGATAACTTCCCATCCCCAACGCCTTACATTGTTCGCGATCCAGAACGTCTACTTTTATTGTTCCCCCCGATGCTTTTTCAATTCTCAGTGCCTGGGTAACCATCCCTTCGGGGTCAAGTGCCGAGGCGGGTTCGTTTACCAGATCGCGTGTCAGACAGGTACCGCGGGCGATTAACGTGCCGTACTGCACTCCCTTATCAAACTCCTGTGCCATCTTCGGTTTTAGGGAAACCGTGCTTACTGCAGTAATCGAATCAACCTCAAAAGCCTTCTTCTGGTCTGCCTTACTTTTGTATTTATCAAATCTATAATTGGAAAGATATAATGCCAGGCTTAGATGCTTTCCCACTTCGAAAAAATCTGTGCCAAATTCTTCTGGAATATGTATATAGGCGTTCTTCAGTTTTAGTTGGTGAAGCTTCTTTAAGGCTTCTGCCACAAACTCTCTCATGTTTTTAAGCTCTACCTTTTCCTTTTTTCCCATTCCCAGGAGTATGATGACCTCGTATCCCGCGATAGATTCCATAGTTAGCATTTGGTGTTCAGCGCCTTTAAACTGGTGCTTTTCAATCTGGCGATAGATCTGTCCTTTGGTAAGGGTATCCCATTTTTTGAGGCTAGAATCGTCTTTTATGGAGTTCTCGGATGTCAGGTAGATAAGTGCGGTACCCTCTAATGGAAAAGGTCCTTGTTGAAGTCTTATTTGTGCTTCACCCCTCATACAGATATGATACTCCTGTAAGGCTTATACGTCAAGCAAAATGGGCCTTATGCTTTTAGTATAAACCTGAGTATTTCAAGTATGATACCTCCGATGAAGATAAACTGTATGGCATACGTCGAGAAAGTAAACTTGCCCGGAAATTTTTTGCGATACATCTGACAGATTATCACAGCAATGCTCCCCAGAAATACACCGCCCGTAAGAGAGATGACATCCATAAAACTATGAAGGCCAAACATAAAAAGAGCTACAGGTATAAGAATAATCAGAAGAAGCGAGTCTTTTTCTCTAAACTGAAAATCTCTGCTGAAAAAGTCATACCCTACCCATGACAGGAGAAGGTACGGCGTAAGTACGGTAACAAAACCAGTAATATTGAATATAAGCGTCTGCATAGGGTTATCTAGCATATATTGGTCTCCTTTTGCGAACGCGTAAAAACTAAAGGCGAAACAGATATACAGAATGGCAACTATAAGCTGCGATATAAATATTGATGTATGTATATGATTATCTTTTTTTAGCTCTGGAATGATAGAAATGCCGGTCATTGCAAACAGAATCGAACCATATGCAACAAACGGATCTGTACCTAAGAGAGGTATCTGCGAAAGTGATTGGATAGAAAAACGAGATAGAGCAAAAAAAATAATCACACCCAGAAGCGCTATTTTTATAAGGGTAATAGCTGAGTCATAAAGGTACATCCGCTTTCTTCCCATAATCATAAATGCTATAACCAGAACCATAAATATATAGCTGCCTGTTTCGGCATTTATTTTCGCAACCTGGGAAAGAAATTTGCCCGCGAGAATGAGGTATGCAAGAAGAGCTCCACAGGTGGAAATGAATAACAAAACCGCCGCTACTCTACTCATTTTTTCACCCATGATAAGGCGCACATAGCCGGCAAACTGATGTTTAGCTTTTACAGAATCAACTATTTCCCGGTAAAACATATTGGTACGGAAAATAAGAAGCATTATGACGAGAATAAACAGTATGTAACCCGGAGATCCTACCTGACGCAGAGCCAGAGGAAGCGTAAAAATACCGGCGCCTATAGTGGTACCGAGGATGAGGAGAATATTTTGAATAAAAAGAGGCATTCTATAATTTTACAGTACGATATTTGTTTATTTCATCCCGAAGTGTTATAACCTCCCGCTTGGCTGCGTCGGCAAAATCTTCTCCGTCTGAGGCATATATAACTCCCCGTGAAGAGTTAATAATAAGTCCGGTCTTATGTGAATCCAGTCCGGACTTCATAATTTTGTTTATGTCCCCTCCTTGCGCTCCTACACCCGGAACTAAAAAGGGCATATCCCCTACTATGCTACGTATGTCTGCAAGTTCTTGAGGGTACGTTGCGCCGGTAACAAGCATGCAGTTGTTGTGTGTATTCCAGGCCACAACACTCTTGGCTACCTTTTTATACAATGCTTCTCCATCTGTCATTAGATCCTGAAACTCTCCTGCTCCGGGGTTGGATGTTCTACATAAAATAATGGCTGCTTTATCTTCTCGTTCAAGAAATGGTTTCAAAGATTCTTTTCCCAGATATGGCTGCAATGTGATGGCATCCACACCCAGATAGTCATACGCAAAACGCACGTATCCTTCGTTTGTCGAACCTATATCACCGCGTTTGGCATCAAGGATAATGACTATATCAGGATACTGTTGTTTTATGTACATAGTGGTCATGCGAAGTTGCCAGATACCATCTACGCCATAGGCTTCGTAGAATGCTGAGTTGGGTTTAAAAGCACATACCATGTTTGCCGTGGTATCGATAATCGCTTTATTAAACTCAAAGAGAGCGTTGTCTCCGTCTTGTCGAAGAAACTGCGGAATTTTGGTAACGTCAGGATCAAGCCCTACGCATACAAGAGAGTTATTTTTTTTAACTGAGTTTTGCAGCTTTTCGTATATGTTCATGTATTAATGGATTTCATGTTAATTGTATACTGTTCCTTTGTTAGGGTACCAGCTTTCAACAATGTGTCGAATATTTCGGTGAGCGTGAGCACCGAATGAAGCTCCATTCCGCGTTTTTCTACCTCTTCCCTACCCCCCTGCTGTCTATCGATGAAAACGACTACATCGT
The DNA here is from genome assembly GCA_039798745.1 of Candidatus Parcubacteria bacterium. GTDB lineage: Bacteria > Patescibacteriota > Microgenomatia > UBA1406 > GWC2-37-13 > JBDKFK01. The sequence continues at coordinate 23,235 of JBDKFK010000021.1, read as the reverse complement.
GTATATGAAGTTCTTCCTGTTTAAGTTTCTCTACCGTCTCAAACTTGGATCCGCCGGTGGTAATGACGTCGTCTACCAGAATCGCGGTCTCTCCTTTGCTGTAGATCCCTTCAATCATTTTATTGGTTCCATAGCCCTTTGATTCTTTTCTCGTATAGATCCAAGGTTTGCCATTCTTTAGACTAATCGCTCCGACAATAGGCATTGCCGTATAGGGAATAGCAATCATTCGGTCGAAGGTGAGCTTGTTGAGTATTGTAATATATGCATCAGCTATTTTTTGGAGAGTTTTGGGATAAGAAACCAGGATGCGGTGATCGAGATAGTTAGGTGATACGATGCCGGACTTAAACACAAATGATCCAAACTTGATGAGTCCGATTTCGTGCAGTTCGAGTATGAGCGCTGTTTTATTCATATGCATTCATTTTAAACTATTTCCTTTGTGCTTTCCTTTATTTCCTGCGCCAGATATGGGTTCCACATAGCACCTGTCGCGGTCATTACCGAATCCGCTCCGGCATAACGGTATTCGTGATAATCTTCGGGATGTATGACACCGCCGACACCCGTAACCGCATAATTGAGATTGAGATCTTCGCGTAACTTTTTAAGCCGGCTTACCATATCAAGCCCTGCCCATTTGATGGGTTTGCCACAGACACCACTACTTAATCTTCCTTCTCCCGGCAGCGCCTGTTTGCCTTCGGGTGTAACAATACGTGCACCAATCGTATTGATTGCCGCAAAACCTTTAACTAATCCTCCAACCGCCGAGACCAGCTTGTGGAGCTGAGCATTATCGACAAAAAACGCCAACTTAAGAATAAGGGGCATATCTCCGATACTGTTTTTAATCGCTTCTACCACCCTGCGTGTTCGCTCTAGATCAAAACACAGTAAGTTTTTTGTTCCTTCGTTCGGACAACTCAGGTTTGCTTCAAGTACTTTTACGCCGGTTTCTTTGACAAGAGCCGCGGTATGGGCAAAGTCGGTAATATATGAATGCGGATTTCCGTCAGACTGAGGTGTTCCCTGAAAACTTCCCACTACCAGCTGACCATTTTTTGCGTATGCCACTGCCTCTGCCATATCCTTTTGCCAAAAATCAGGTTCGAAGGAAGGAACTCCAAATGAGTTTGTTATTGCGAGGGGATGGGTAAATTCATGATGTGCGATCAACGGTTCTTTATCGATCTGATCTGCTTCTAGATTGCCTTGTACGCGGATCGGAACAACGTTGGGCCAAGGATGACAGGGATGTTGGCGTGAGCGGACTGTTTTATAAACAACAACATCAAACCCTTTATCCAGTGCCGCTTTTACAAAAGCTCCGTTTAGCAACGGTCCCGCTGCTATACCAAACGGCAGATGAACAGGATGCGTTATGAATCTGTGTTTGGGTTTCTTGCGTTGATAATAGCGCTTGCCGTCGGCAAATGCTCCAAACGGCCCATGTTTAAAATTATGCTCGTACGATTTGTTTGGATCGTAAAATGGTGTATGCATATTGTATAGCGACAACCACCCCTAACCCCTCCTTAGTAAAGGAGGGGAATTATGAGGTTATGTAATTCCTAACGCTTTTTTTCCATTCACTGTCGCGATATCGGCAACTTTATCAAGATCATAATACCTGCTTACTTCCATAAGCAAACGGGTCTCAAACCACATATCTCCATCGATAAACGGCTCATAGATATCCATAATATTGTCTACTCCCAGTGCTACGTTCACACCATGTTGCATTAAGTCCACAACGGGCGCTATTGGTTTATGAACATGAGATTTAAAGGGTACTTCTTTCATATTCACGGCGGCTGAAGGGCAGACAACGATCGTGATGCCGGCAGCTTTGAGGAGCGGCAACAGCATCTTGCGATACGCAGGCGGTTGCGCTGCGAGTGAAATGGCGTGTACGGCAACTACTTTGCCCTGAAGATTATGCTCAATAACTTTCTGCAACAACAGCTCAGTATCGCGTTCTTTTGGGTTATTTTCCTGGTCTATATGCATGTGTACCATCTTGCCGGTCTCGCGTGCAATCCCGAAGAGGTAATCAAGGTGTTTGTCGGGATACGGTCTATCTTTTGAAGGTAACCCGCCAATAATATCTACATAGTCCAATGATTTTTCTATATATTCCCTGGCTTTTTTGTCCAGCACTCCTTTTAGGGTCTGGTTAATAATGCGAAAATCTATTTTTTTTGCGTACTCTTTCTTTGCCCGCACCGCTGCTTTGATGGCTCTGAATTCACTCACAGGATCAATGTCTATAAAGCTACAGGTTGCGGTAACGCCCTGAGCTACCATAAGGTCGAGGCCCTGAACAATACGATGGTAATAATCTTCTTCCGATGATTTCTTCTTCATCTCATCTACAAGCTCCCATTTGCGTTCCATAAGATGATTAGCCATATCAAGTTTTTTGAGGGTTATCGTAAATGCGCGATCAAGATGAGCATGACAGTTTATATATCCTCCCCGCTCTTTAATTTTATGAAGAAGAACTGATTTTAGATCCCAGGGTTCCGTTTTCGTCGCTTTTTTCTGCATGATATATATGAACTGATAATTATTCGTACGCTTCCTCTACCACGTTGGTGAGGCAGTGAATTCCTCCACCCGCTTTAATAAACTCCGATACATCCGCTTCTACAACTTTATATTTCATCTTTTCTAATCTCGCTTTAAATGACTTATTCCCTTTCTGAAGTACCACATGATGGTCTGTTGCTATGCTATTCGCGCAAAACCCATAGGCTTCATCATTACTGAAAGGAATAAGGTGAGGAATATGCTTCTGTAGTTGTTCCCGTGACTCAGGAGAAAAGGCTTCGGGATAGTAAAAGGCTACTTTATTGCTGAGAGGAAAGAAACATGTATCAAGATGGTAAAACTGCGGATTAACTAGCTCCAGAGGAATGACTTCCATGTTGAGTGTGCTGGCAATAAGCGCGCACGACTCCTCTTTTGTCCTGAAGCCGACTCCGATGAATATTCGATTGTTCCAGATGAGACATTCGCCGGTACCCTCGAAATAATGATCCTGAGGCAGGTGCTGAATGGTAAAATTATGCTGCGCAAACCAGTCCTGATAGGCCGGCCGCTCACCTCGGCGCTCTCTGTATTTAAAATTACTCATAAGCGCGGTTGACTGAAGAATGATTGCCTGATCTGCGCTGAATACCATGTCGGGAAGGTGTTGCCGCTGAGTTATATGTTCTACCTTAATAGATAAGCTTCGATATATCTCGACCAATGCGTGCCATTGTTCAAGAGCTTTCGCGCGGTCGACGGAGCCAGGAATCATCCAGGGGTTGATGACATATTCGACTGAAAAAAAATCAGGCCTGCACATGAGAACTTTTTTGACGTATTTTGTTTTCATCAGTACTATGAGTTTCTATCTGTCATTGCGAGCCGAATACCATGCTGCGAAGCAATCTTGACAAGATTGCTTCGCTCCGCTCGCAATGACACAAACCTTTACCCCTTCACACCATACAATTTTTCGACCAGATCCTTAGCTACACTTACCGAGGTCACCAAAGGAACATTATTGCTTACTGCCTTCTGTCGTATGATCTTGCCGTCTGTCTGTTCTTTGTTTGTGTCCGATTTGCTGGACGGAATATTGATGATGAGATCAAATCTGTTTGTATTCAGAAGGTCCATGAGATTTGGTTTCAGGTGCGGCTGCGAAATCTTCTGCACCAGTATCGCTTCGATTTTATTAGTCTTGAGATATTTGTGCGTTTTATATGTCGCGTAAATTTTGTACTTCATCTGTGAGAGTAGTTTCATTTCCGGCAGAAGTTTCTTCTTATTTGTCCTGTTACCTATAGACACAAGCACTGTTTTTTCGCGCATCTGTGCTAAACGCATCTGAAGCGTATAAAGCTCGATAAAACCAGGTGACGCGTTCTGGTTGAATGATGTTGAAGCCATAAAAGTTGCGAGCTTTTCCTGATATATGGTATTGGGAGTCTCCAGAGCTACGGTTTCTACAGATCCTTTAAATAACTTCAGTGTGACTTTGCCCGTAACCTTTCCGTTTACTTTGTCGTTATAGGCATTGAGGTTATCCATCAGGGGTTCAAGCCACAGACCCGCGTAACAGGTATAGGCCCATTTAGTATCTACCTCAACCTTAAATTCATTTTCCATTCGGGTGCTCACATATTTTTCAAGATTCCTGTGCGCGGTGATAATTATCTCAGCAGCAGGAGCTTCGTATACGCCGCGTACTTTTAAACCAATTACTCTGTCCTCAATATGGTGCGTGATGCCAACGCCATGCTTTGCGCCTATGGTATTAAGATGAAGAATGAGATCTGATAGTTTCATATGCGCGCCGTCAACAGAGCGAGGTATACCTTTTACAAAATCAAGAGTAATGTACTGAGGTTGATTGGGAGCCTTCTCGGGAAGCGTTGAGACCAGTAAGATATTTTCAAGAGGTGGTATAAGCCCCGGATTTTCGATCTCTCCCCCTTCCCCTGTCACGCCCCACATATTGTCGTCGTATGAGTAGGGTTTTGCCGCGGTCTGACGAACCTGTATGCCGTGTTTTTTTGCGTACTCCATTTCTTCATCTCGTCCCATAGACCATTCTCTTACCGGGGCGATCACTTTGATATCAGGATTGAGCGCAAGCGCCACACCCTCTATACGTACCTGATCATTGCCTTTGCCGGTGCAGCCGTGTGCTATACAATCAGCACCTTCCTGCTGAGCTATCTTTACCGCCCATTTAGCAAGTAACGGTCGTCCTATGGGAGTAGACATATGATATGCTCCCTGATATGAGGCATTCGCTTTTATACCTTTTGCGATATAATCATCGGCAAACTCGTCTTTTGCATCTACAATAAATGCTTTTACAGCGCCCAGTTTAATCGCTTTTTTGCGAATATCCTCAAGATCGTCTGTCTGCTGGCCTATATCAATAGTGAGCGCAATAACCTCGGCTTTATATTCTTCCTGGATCCACTTAAGCATAACCGAAGTATCAAGTCCGCCTGAATAAAGAAGTACTACTTTTTTAACCTCCCCTTTTCTCCCCTCGTATGAAGCAACCTTTACGTAGTCTGTATTTTTTTGCATTTTGGTGTAAATATAGAAAAATTGATATATTTTCCAATCAAATACATTCATTTTTAATGAACTAAACCCAATATAGACTCTTTTTGAAAATGTGTCAAGTAGTTGTGACTCTTGACGTATGCACAATATTCACAGTATGATATATTGAATCCTATGGATACAGAAGAAGGAATGGAAATACAAAGCGCACCAGGCGCATATGATTCAATAAAAAAACGTATCTTAGCTCGCCTGGAAGATCAACCAATAGCCGATGATTTAATAAAACCTCAACCTGCTCCAGAATATCCTTATTTGGCCGCAAGCCTTGCAATAAATGCAGAAAGAGGAGTTACTGAATTTGCAGGCGGCCCGCTCGATCTTGACAAATATGGAATTGATAACGATTGGGTATCTCCTTACGAAGTCAGGGACGGTGAAGGCTTCAGCAACTTTCATCTTATATATTTAAATTGCACTCCCGATAAGATGCCAGCAGATACCCAGGTTATATTGAACCTCGCTTCAGAGTTGGATCTAAAGCTAGATAATAAGGCTTCTCCAGAAGCTCAACGCCTTAGACATATTATTGCGCATTCAGAAGGCAAACCGCTCGTTATATTGCGTCCAAGTATTACAGGCGCTCTTTATTATCCAGAAATCACGACTCCCAACTATATTCCTGACGAAGAAACGCTTGATAGACGACTAAAATTACTTGAAGAAGTATCTGGATTACATATACCTTATGATCGAAATGATCTTAGCGTAGTTCGAGCTCAAGAATTTGTTCCTTACCAGGAGTATCCCGACTTCCAGTTGGGTGTGCCTCGTGTGATTGAATCCCCATATGGAAAAGTATTTGCGTATGCAGTGTATAGCCCAGATGACCCCTGGAAATATTATGATATTTATAGTTCACTTCCTCTAGATCAGCTTCCTAAAGATCAAATTGTTCCTATGAGAGTAGACTCAGGATGTGATATAGGACAGATGTATAACGATCAGGGGTGTGACTGTCATCCACAGCTATTAGCAGCCATTAAACAAATCTGTGCACGTGACGAAAACGAACAACTTATTTCACCCGGAATCATAATAAACGCACCTACACAAGATGGTCGAGGGTATGGGATGAATACAAAAATGGAAACTGAAGCCTTTAAACGTGGCACCGAAGGTGTTATGAATAAAGGTATTGATGCCATGGATACTGTGACAGCAGCAAAAACATTTTTTCACAGCGACGATGGCTATGATATAAGAACCTTTGATGGTGTGGGGAGAGTATTGAAGCAATTAGGTTTTTTGCGACTGGGAGTATACACAGATAATAAACTCAAGATGTCAGGATTAAAGTCTGCGGGACTTGATGTCACACGTATAAAGACTGATACGCTTTCAAACGGTGAATTAACCTGCAAACACCATGTGCTGGCCAAACACAACAGCGCGCTTTACTACAACGACGAAGACCACCATCCAACGGCAGATGACCTTAATCCCGACGCGCCCAAGCATCTTCCTGGGGATACCGATATGGATCCATATAATAATGGTACCGGGAATGGAACTAACAATGAAATATATGAGCTACCCTCTTTACGTAGTACTGAGATTAAGAGGCCTCAGGCGGCTTAACGACTAATACGTTATTTATCTCAGCGCGGTACTCTAATACTTTATTGCGCGCGGCCTGATCAAATATAGTGTCAGATGCCGCAAATATAATACTTCGTGAGGCACTAACAATAAAGTTCCGGCGACGTTGGAATATTGATAGATCAGATATACGGCCTCCTTGAGCACCTAGACCTGCAATCATAAAGAATTCATCATCTCCAGCCAACTCATTTATTCTTGCTAAAATCTTCGGATATGTAAGAGGAGCTTCTATAAAAATGTTCCCTGATTGATTCCATTTTTCTGCTACTAATTTAGCGGCATGCTCATACAAATAGTCACCATTTTCTAGCTTTACATCCTGAATATCACCTGCCGAAGGGTTAGAGTCATGACACGGAATAAAGACAGCTTTACCTTGATATGCCTGATATGGCTCTATCGTATCAAAACCAAACCATGGCGTCGCAGTAAATGCATCAAAGTGAAACTCATTAAACATCTCATACGCAGTAAGTTCTGAACTTCTTAACATTTCACTTCTTTTTGCATCAGCAATAGTTTTTATACCGGGATAATTCTTCTTTATATATTCGTTTGTTCGTTGAAGTGCCTTTAGTCCATCTATGCCATACCCTGCATAAAACACCATGTTAGATTTATATGCTGTAACAATATCATGTGTTGCGTCAATTATTTTTGTATTGAACTCAAATATTGCCTGCTCTGTAGATTTATTTTTTGTAACAACCGATGGAAGCTTTTCATAATCTGAATCAAGGCCAACACATATATGTGAGTTTGCTTCTAAAATTCTCTGCTTTATAGTTTGTATAAATCCTGTATTTTTCATGGTACTTAGGTAATTAATAATATATACTGTCGCGAAAAATAAATTTTCAAATCCCCTTAAACATACTATGTAGATTTAGGATACAGCGAGAGCCAAAGTTCTTCAAGCGCTTGTAGCTTGCTTTCAACTGATTAGCCTCACCATACTAATTTAAATTTTAATAATTTATGTATATAATGCTGTATGAATCCTGAAATTGTTGTTATAGGGTACACCAACATTGATGTTAATGTTACGACACATTCTACTACAACCTCGCCTGGCGGAGCAGCGTATTTTGTTGCTTTAGCTGCTTCACGAATACTTAAACCTATTGGTCTTGTCACACGAATCGGTAAAGATTTTGATCCTGCCTTTCTTTTAAAACAAGTACTCTCTGAAGGCGTTCATATTATAGTGGACAAGCCAACTGCAAAGTCCACTCAAATATATCATTCTCTAACTGATCTTACTCAAAGATCTATAACTCTTGATTGGGGTGTGGCACCAGATCTGAACCCGGATGATATTCCGCCAGGATGGATCCAACATGCCAAATATATACATATCGGTACGATGCCTCCAAAGCAACAACACACATTTACTGAGTATTTAAAAACTGTCCCTAATCAGGCCAAAATTTCAATAGATACTGATATAGCGTTTTTGAACGATGAAGAAAATATAAAAATCATAACCAGTAATTTTGCCGCATGTGATATGGTGTTTGCAAATAGAAGAGAATATCAGCTGCTCAAACCCGTACTAGACAATGCAAAAGAAGCAATTATAAAGCAGGATAGCGACGGGGCTTACTATATGCAGCATGGAAAAATTATGGAAAGTGTAACCACGGACAAAATAAAAGCAGTCGATGTAACAGGAGCCGGAGATATATTTGCAGGAACATTTATAGGATGTAGTGCGATGGGAAAATCAACAGGAGAATGTCTTCAAAAAGCGGCTCAGGTAGCAACTCTCGCCGTGGCAAAAGACGGAATACAACATCTATTCGATTAATATCTACTTACAACACAGGCACTAGACCCCTTGCAAGACATCCAAGGGTGATGCCATTCACCGCGGCGTCTGGTGCTACTCTATGCAATGATTTTCTTGTCTCGACAGCGTTTGTAACAAGTAATATATCCGGTTGGTTCGGATCTGTCTGCACATCGTTCATATAGGGCAAGATTAATCCTGCGGGACTGAACTTGAGTTGGTCATACTCGGTAACTGTAGTTTCAACATGATCATCAAGATGAACAAAATCTCTTAGTATAAGCCTTAATCCGTCCATCCCTCCGGTCACCTCTCTATTCATTCTCAACTCTTCTAGAATGCTCTCCATTCCTACATCCTGTCTCATAGTACCCATTCGTGAATGGACGGTGCATAACCTCATATCATCAACACCCAGTATCCCGACCGCAACACCTGCGTCATACGATATCTCGGCTCCTGTCTGAATGGCCCAGTTAAACGCGCGGGCTATCTCTTCATAACTTCTGTTATTTTCCGGCTTATTCAAAACAATGTCATAATCCCCGCTTTTCATACGTAGAGTTACATCGGCAGTGGCGAATGGTTTGCCTCCATACCCATCAGGCTTGTTCATCTGGTACCAGTGAAGCCCGCCTCTTGCTTTCATGGCTGCAGCGTGGAGATGATATGGAACCCCTAACCCATATAGATCATATGCCTCAACTCCATTTATTCCTAATAGATGATCCATATAATCCTCGGCCTTAGAAGTAGCAGACTCAAGTCCTCCGTTAATGATTTCTAATCCTGCACGTTCTGCCCATATACGCTTGTTGGAAGGGTTGCCATCCTTATCAAGCGGCTTACAGGCAAATGTGGCCTCTCTCCCATCCCAGTCATAGTACGGATGTACCGGCATATCGTGATGATGTATCGACCCAGTTTGGATTACTGTGGCTGATTCAGCTGACATAGGAGTGTATGGAATGAATAATATGCCTAAAAAAAAACCGCCCGATTCGGACGGCGGTGATGGAGTCGTGAGACTTACAAATGTCTCTGCGTTTCTGATAAGTCTGATTGTATAATTTTTGTTCTTTATACATACCAGATACATATTGTATATTAAATACATACAAATGTCAAGTATTTAGTAATAAATGGCGATCAATACCAAAAAATGAGCTATTTTCGTGACGAAAACACTCATTTTTTATATTTTATGAAGCATTTACCAATTTTCTCACTGTTTCGTGTACTCTGTGTACGGCGTTACCCGTTCCTGTGAGAAGGTATGGTGGTGTGTTGCTTGTACTCAGTCGCGCCTGCTCATTATTCGTAAAACTATAGGGTAGGCTCAAAAGACCCTTATCGTTACCATGCGGCATATCGCCAAATGTACCTACGTGTGCGTCGCTGGTTCTATTGATATCCATAAGTGTGCGAACTGCATATAGTTTTCCGTCTGTGCCTATTGATCTCGTTACATCCGCCATCACTCCTCCGCTCCACCCCACATCGTACTGTCCATCAAGGAACTGACTCAGCATATCTACAGCCTCAAGTCGTAGATTTTTTTCATCAGGTAGACGAACTGATGCCTTCAGAGGTTCTGCCCAGAATCCTTTTGTGCCTGCGGCAAGATCTAACAAATGAGGTGGAATAAGATTATTCCAGTTAGCCTTGAGCGACTGTTGTCTGATGCTATCCATTGGATCTGTGACCTCAATTCCCAGCTCCCCATACGCGTCCATAATGCGCCTAATATCGTCATCATCTAGCCCAAACTCATATATCGGTTCAATCCCCGCAGCCTCAACTTTATAGAGTCCTTTACCGTTAGCAAGTCCCATATATACAGGAGCTTTCGTTCCCTTGAGAACTAACTCTCGTTGTATGTCTGGAAGTAACTCTCGCTTTGCTGTCGCGTCTCGAGCTGAAATTACCGCGGGCACTATATCTTGTCTCGAACTATGCCCAACAAGCGTGGCTACATCACCTGGCCGGTAGTTATGTCCATACAGCGTACCATCGTAGTCAGATGCCCACATTGAGATACCTTGTTCTTTTAATTCATCAATTTTCTGATCAGCACTTACATGTTCATGTCCATTGGTATATTCGAAGGTAGCCGGTCTTAAGGGAGGCAAACGATGCAGATTGAACTTATCTGTAATTCCTTCCACTGTCTCGTCAAATTTCTGTTTGAGTGTATCAAGACGTTCAGGAGCGTAACTCGTAGGGCGATTATAATAAAATGTTCCTATAAACCTCTCAAAGTCGAGGACATCTGGCCTTAGGTATGTGGTTCCATTTGTCCTGTCGTAACCACCATTATTGTATATATATGACTTAACGTACGCCTCCCATACATTATCCCGTATCTGTTCAGCATGTCCTTGTGGATCATATACAACTTCACCAGTAAGGGTATTAGCAGTTAAAAAACCACTGAAAACTCTGCCGTCAGTATCCTTTATGTAATGGGGCACTACATCTGGAGGTTTTAATAGTGATCTACGTTCGCCAGTAACAGCGGTTCTCAACTCATTTTTGGGGTATGTTGGCTTTATACGTTCTACGTAACCTGGATACAACGTATGCATATGCTCCGCGTCCTGCATGCCTATCAAAAATAATTCTACCTCAATCCCCTCCTCTGTAAGTCCTAAGATCTTTGAATGTCCATGCCCTGTCTCGATCAATGGTTTTATATCATCCACAGATCCTAATTTATTTGTTGTTACAATGCCAATATCTTTTAAGTTTGCATATGCTTCCAGCTCTTCTTCGCGTTCCGGGACAAAAACAACAAAATCAAGATCAGACTGAGTGCCGTTAATATATCCGTTTGCAAAAGATCCTGTTACCACAAGCCCTGACTCAGATTGGTGATCCGCAAAATGATTCTGTATTTTGCCTAACAGGGTTTGCAGTCTAACCAGATGCTCTTCTCTATTTACTGTCTGGGGAAACTCGCGGGCGAACCATTGGTTAAATAACTCTTTACGATCCTTGGTAGTCGGATAAGCTGTAGGATCACCTATATCTATACCTAAGCTTGCCATGCGCGCATACAACTGATCGGGGTCCTGGGTAGCAATTATGAGCCGTTTATTTTCATAAAATTCATCAACATCGTCGGAGGTCAAACCATCGGTAATATCTGGCTCAACTGTTTGTTCCAATACCTGTTGTTCCATCATATGTAAGTACGAGCTGGGGACAGAAATAACTGGTAAAAAGTAGCAAAAAGTATGGAGAAGTAGTTATGTATAAACATAAGTATTTTTTATATTATACATAACATTTTACATAAAAATAGAGTAATAATATCGTACCAGATATGGTATTTTTTATGTATTTTTTAAATATATCCTAAAAAATGGAAGGAGACGTGTGATCGAAATCACTAAGTGCGAAGAATGTAGTTTCCATTTCTTCTTTGGACATGCCGCCGTGGTGACCATACATAAGTTGCAGATACTTATCACGTTTATACCACCAGAATGACTGATTCTTATACGGCAATATAACAAGATTAGCTGCACGGCTCAGGAATACTTGAGATGGCTTACCTGCGCAGAAGAATTCATCATCAATAAAAGGTTGTACTTTATGTACTTCAGCTACATCCTTATATTTTTTTTGTAACATAGTGTGAACTTCATCGAGGTATTCTTCTTTTATATAAAGAAACATATCCCTTGGGGCTCCTGCGGGAATGAGTGGTACACCTTTTTTGTTTGTTTTAACGTACTTCACAAAATCAGGTATCTCAAGGTTGAGGTAGTATGTAGTTGCGGGATTTATTTCCATCTGTCCGTGATCGGCAGTCATAAGAAAAATTGTATCTTTCAACTTTCCCGATAATTGTTGAAAAAATAGAGTTTCAGCAGCGGTAAAAAATGCGTCCACGGCAGCCTCAAATTCAGGTGATGATGGCCCATGTACATGTCCTGCGTGATCAATAATATCTGAATAAAAAAAATGATACGCCTTTTCATTATCGGCCAATAGGTCGGTAGTCATTTGGGTAAATACCTCTTCAAAAGAATGATATGGAAACACCTTTGCCCCCTCAAACACAACATCACCAAAAGGCGAAGGTGTAAACTCCGCTTGCTGGTAGACAAACGATTTAACACCATACTTTGCAAGATCTTTGTATATGTTTACTTTTGGGAACACATCCTTTGGATCATGACCATCTCTCAACAGAGTTTCGCGGGCTTTGTCTCCTGCGTAGGAGAACAGGAGCGGAGCGATAACTGAATCAATATTGGGCTCATAAAAAAACCACTCATATATACCACTTTTGCCTACAGGTACACCTGTATGAATTGCTGTAACATGGGCAGGCGTAGTAGAAGGAAACTGTGATGTGATTTTTGATACTACACCTTTATCCACAATCCGTTTAAGAAATGGATATTTATCGCTATACCGCTCGAAAAATCTCCATCCAAATGCATCAACAAAAAACAATATGACTTTATTATATGACTTTGGTAAGTCTCCCAGAACATCATCAGGCAGAGCTGGCTTATGTTCATCTGCAAGCAAATTTTTTACAGTTTGTGGAATATTAGAAAAACAGTATGAATTATAGAGTGGTTTGGTAAAATGATCTCCAAATTTTGATGCATTTACCGCTGCTACTGATTTCTGATTTATCATATATCATGATTATACCAAAACATATTTGTGGTATAATATCCAATAATGACAACTAAATTGACGTTTCAGGAACTATTTAAGAAATTCCGCCTGCGGTCTGAGCTGGATACGCTTCATGATTTTGGTGATGCCATCTCTCAGGAGGGCGTCATTTATGATGATACTATATACTCGCACTGGCAAAAAGGCAACAAACTTCCCCGTGAACGACATACTGCTCTTGCCGCGATCCGAGTATTCGCCAAACGCAACGGTATAACGACACTAAAAGAAGCTAATTTATGGCTCGAATCTCTGGGTATGGGCTATTTGACAGACGAAGAAATAGCTGCAATGCCCTCCCCTCTCCGCGACAAAGCGCCCTTTCAGGCTCCTAAGGAGATAAGCAACTTTACCGGCCGCGATGAATATATAAAAGAAATTTCACGTCAACTTATTGAACATAAATCGGTGCTCATACATGGCGGCGCGGGAAGAGGCAAAACCTCGCTGGCTATAAAACTTGCATACCTTTTGCGGGACGAGTTTGTAGATGGAGTACTTTGGTATCGGGTTGATACATCGACTACGTCGAATATTCTTACTAATATGGCATATGCCTACGGCAAGGATATAACGAATGTACAGGACGAATATATGAAAGCTTCTATTGTGCGTTCTCTTTTATCTGATAAAAAGATCCTTGTTATTCTGGATAATGTTGAACCTCATACACCGATTGACCTCCTGCTCCCTACTTCCAACAACGCCGCAGTGCTAGTAACTTCTCAATCGCAGAATATAGACGGCTTCATGCCGGATATCTCGCTAGGTGTCTATGGACTGCATGAGGACGAGGTAAACAAACTGTACACGTCTATTTTAAGTAAGCCATTCATGGCAAAGCACGGCAAAGCATTAAAAGTGCTTGCAAAAAAACTAGAACATAATCCTCTGGCAATACAGATTGCCGCAAGGCAGATAAGGCGTAGCTCCCGATCCATTCTTCACCTTTCAGAACAACTTAATCAGGAAATAGAGATTGAAGAGCTGACGTATGAGAACAAAAACATATACACTTCGGTGGACTACACGTTTAAAAAACTAACACCTGAATTTCAGAAAATGTTCATATCTCTTGGTGTGTTTGAGGGCGCTGATTTTTCGCTTGAAGCTGTGAGCTATATTTGCAGTAACACTTTAAGCCGCACTGGAAAGAATCTCGAGAAGCTAAAAGCATTGTCGCTTGTTGAAGACTCAAATAATAATCGATACCGGCTACATCCTTTTATACGAACATTTGTTAAGAAACACAAAATTGCTTCAATATTCTACAAAAAATCTGGAGCATATTACGCTATATTCTTAAAAAATAATAAATATATCTTCACACACATTGAACAGGAGCTTGAGAATATATTGGCTATTTATAAAAATATCTATGAACTTAAGTATTGGAACTCAGTCATTGAGATTTGGTTAGGATGTAAATTATTTTTATGGGATACAAGCAGATGGGACGAGATAAAAGTTATGGGGCAGATGGCATATAATGCAGCCGATATCGGCCATAATGCATGGAAAAAATCATACATCGGCCTCACGGCATATGGATTATATTATTACTGGCAAGGAGATGTTGCAAAATCCATACAGATTATGGAAGAAAGTTTGCGAATGGCTACAGATATACAGGACGAATTCCTTATCGCCTACGCTAAACTACGGTTAGGTCGCTATGGGCACAGACCAATAGATGAGGCTAACTCGTTTAGAGACTTTACAAATAGTAATAACTACCATTTACTTACTATCAACTATAGATTCTTTGCTTTTTATAACATCAGTGAAAAAAATTATGATAAAGCATTACATAACTTTGAATGCGCTCTTTCATCAATGGAAAAAATAGAACAAACCTATACTCAGCAAATAGAAAAAATAATAATTTATTCACATATTGCTCTGTTATATACGTTGCTGGGTAATTACAGTAAGGCAAAAACGTACTTTACAGACAGCTTAAATATTGAGGAAAAAAGAAACATAAAAACAATGAACAGAATATGGATCTATATGGGGCTCGGTCTCATAAGTGAATTTGAAAAAAAAATTCCAGACGCAGTAACTTACTTTAAGAATGCGCGTGACCTTATGGAAATACTTACCATTGGTAGTAATGTATATAAGGTCAATCAACATATCTCAGTCCTTGATAAACATTATCAAAAAAGCCCCCTCTTCAATAAATACATCAAACCCCTCCTGCGCGAAGCTGAATAAACAGAGTCAATATGTTTGACTCTTGTGTCATTCTATTCTCCCCTACGTAGTACTACACTGCTGTTACAGATCTTACTGTGTATGTACTTTTACATACATCTGAGGAAATATAACGTTGCAGTAGATGCTTCTACAACGCTGCATATTTCTAAAGATGATTCAGTTGCTTATACTCACTCTCTTAACACGGTAGCACTCTATGGCATACACCGGTATGCCATAGTTGTTATACGGAAGAATGTCCTCAGAAAGACTGAAACTGGAGGCTTCAGTATCTATAAGAAATATTCTTCCGTTCAATAGTGAGGAACAATCCTCAATAGTATCCTAATGGAGGTAGTCCATGGCTCTGGTTGAATGTGACAACTGTGATGGACGAGGAGTCGATGGAAAGTGTACCTACTGTGGTGGCACTGGTGAAGTACTCGACATATATCAGGGCAATATAACCTGCCCTCGATGTAATGGGCTCGGCATTTACTACGGTACATGTCAAGTCTGCGGAGGCACAGGTGCATATGACGATGGATGGTAGACTAAACACAACTGAATAAAAGGTGGGCAGTACTTACAATATAAAGTAAGTGCTGCCCTCTTATCTCCTATTAACGACCGGTATAATAGATATAAATATATCCTATGACAACAAAACAGCAACAATGGGACTTAACTCGCGAAAAATTTAAAAAAGTAACTGATAAATTAGGCTGCAATATAGACGACGGTATATTAGAAACAGTTATAGCTTTGAATGTACTCGGATTTAGGACTACTCAATCTTGCGAAGGACATTTAGATAGAGCCGTTGCGGCACCATGGATCGACATTGAACCGCGAACTACAAAAGACTGGGAAAATTTGTGGATAGAGTCGGATAAAGCATTCTTCGCCTCAAAAAAACTTCAGGAACAAAATGGCCCTAAACCTGAGATAAAGGCTCTCTTTGACAAAAGTAAGGATTTACTCAAGAAAGCGCGTAAGCCTACTATTGAACTTGCTCAAAGACTTATGAATATACTCGATGATTACTATCGCAACCGATATGTGGCGTATGATAAACGAATTACGATAACACGTATGCATCGAGGCGCTAGAGTAGAAAGTATTGGCGCGTACACTCAGGATATCAATACCCAGCTCGTTAAAAAGCAAAAACTCAAAGAATATCAGGACGAAATGAGATCATTCACCGAGTTTCTTAAAAGAATGTATTTTAGCGAATGAGTGCTGTTTATCTCACTATAACTTTCGCAGCGCCTGAAGAAAGTAGTAATCTCCGTACACAATACCTGTATCGTAGTTCCCCTTATTTTTATTCTGAGTACCATGTAAAAGGAGTGAGCTATACTTGGTTCCTTCGACGCTGTAGCCGGCTCCCGACAGACTGCGTATGATTGCGACGGCGGCATTATAATATTGTTGTTTTTTGGCGGCATCAGTCTCAAGCGAGTGTAACTCGAGAAGTCCGGAAGCTGCTATAGCCGCTGATGAGCTGTCTCTTGGTTCATTGGGTATATTGGGGGCCTGGAAATCCCAGTATGGCACGTTGTCTGCAGGCAGATGAGATACATAATAATCTGCAACTTTTCTGGCAGTGTCTAGCATACGACTATCTCTTGTTTCTCTATACGCGATCGCGAAACCATAGATAGCCCAGGCCTGACCGCGTGACCATGCAGATGTATTACTATATCCCTGAACGGTTGTTTTGGATTTCACACCGCCGCTCGCTGGATCATAGGTGACAAGATGATATGTACTTCCATCGGGCCTCACATGATTCTCACTCGTTTTGAGTGCATGACTCAGTGCTATAGTATAAAAAGCCGGGTCTCCCCCATTCTTTGCTGCCCAGAATAACAGCTCGAGATTCATCATATTATCGATAATTACCTTATACTCTGAAGCGCTGCTATCCCATGATCTGATACACCCAACAACAGAGCTATATCTTGTTGACAATGATTTAGCGCCGGTTAACAGAACCTGTTTGTATGCCGGGTCGTTTGTAAGGCGGGCACCCTGTCCAAAGCTCGACATGAGCATAAAGCCAACATCGTGGGTTGAGGTATTGTTCTTCTGCGATTCAATACCTGCTTGCCAACTCTGCGCTGCTGTTTTCCACTTAGGATCTTGTGTTTTCTCATAGAGGAGCCAGAGAGTCCCGGGGAAAAAACCGCTTGTCCATGAACTGCTTCCCGAAGTGTTCCATGCGCCTGTGCTGTTTGTAATGTCAGGATATGCCGTAGATTTGACTACCGTAATGGTTTTGCTTAGCTGTGCGACGGCAAAACTATAATTGTGATCGATAATTTGTTGGAGCGTAGCATCGCCGACAACAGTGGGTATAGGTGACGCAGTAGGTGCAACAGTATTTGTTGGTTTCTGCGTAGGTATTTGTGTAGCTTGCTGAGTAGGACTTGCCGGTACTCCTGTTGCGGTTGCTATAGGAGTAGCTACTGATGTAACCGAAGGCACAGCTGCGTCGAAATAAGCTCTGCGCCACAACTCAAAATCAGCGATCGTAATTGCTCCATCACGATCAAAATCGGCCGATATAGTTGTTAACTCTCCTAGATACTCTTTACGGAAGATCTCAAAATCTGTTATATCAATATTCCCGTCACAGTCTGCGTCGGCCTGTTCTGCTGCACAGGTAGCTGCTTTCACTCTTATAGAATATGCGCGATAAGAAGATACTCCCACAAAAACAACTGTGAATAAGATGAGAATGATCACCAAATTGTATTTTCTATAGATAGAAATCACGGCGATGTACCCAACATTTTCTTCAATTCTTCTCCTAATGCGTTCGACTCGCCACTCCAATTACTTATCAGAGCCGGGAAGCCACATCCTCCAGGATACCATGCCCATCCTACCCAAGCAAGACGGTGTGTTTTGGCATAAGAAAGGATGCTTTTATAAAATGACGTATCACAATCAAAGTTACCGAACTCTGATACTATGACAGGATATTTCTTCATTACTTTTTCCAATGACCGTTCCCAGTCCGCGAGAGTTCGTTTGCCCGGCTGATCGTAGATATGAGTGCCATATACTATGTTATATCCCTGGATAGCATAGGTATCCACCTGCGACAGGTCAAACGCCCAGTCTAACCCGTTTATGATAACCAGATTCTCGGCGCCGGCGCTTCGTACAGCATCATATAAATCTTGCATTCCAACAGTCTCAAACCCATCTCCGCTACTTCCTCCGTACTGCCAGGTATTCCAGCTTATATCGTGAGGCTCATTATAAAGTTCAAAAAGTACTCGCCCATCGTTTTTATATGCAGTCGCAACCTCTGTCCAGAAGGTAAGCGAGTTATCATCTGCCATGCGTTGCTGAGCTGCGTCGCGTGCACTGTCTCCCCTATCTGACCAGTGTAGATCGAGCAGTACGTCCATGTCCAGAGACTCTATCCAGTGTATGTTTTTGGCCAGACGTGCGCGATATTCTTCGGTATCATCGAGCCAGTATTTCTGATTTAAAGGCAATCTTACAAGATTAAAACCCCATGACTTCATGAGTTTATAGTCCTCTAAAGATAAATGATCTCCCTTAGCACTCCATTCAAGAGATGGTCGGGAAACACCCTTAAAAATATACTCATTGTTGCTGGCGTTATAGATTTTATTACCGCTTACATAATATCCTTGCGAGGGAGGACGTTTGGGTGAAGGGACAAACTGTATGTAAAGAGATGGATAGATATAGAGCAATGTAATAAGACACACACCAGTAAACGAAGCTAGGAGAATAAGAAATTTCCATGCACTGTACCGGTTAGGAGACGTATATTTCATTGTGTCGTTTATCCTAGTATAGTGCAATAAAGTAATAAATCGGTATGAACGTTGTATGGTACAATAGTATGATATCATAGAGGCCTCCCTTCCCGTCCGAGTCGGACGGTACGGAGGGGGTTCGATCGATTCATAGGTAAATAGAATCGATCTTCGCCGCGGTGGTGGAATGGTAGACACGCAGGTCTCAAAAACCTGTGCCCACAAAGGCATGAGAGTTCGACTCTCTCCCGCGGCACCACTTCGCCTCGCTAACCCTTTGGGCTAGGCGGGCTTCGTTAGGTGCACAGCACCACATAATGTACCTCGTATATATACATCATTGTTGTGTATTGACTTCTTGAGGTGCTGGACTTATACTTGAGTCTTAAATACTATCGGTCTAAATGCTCATGGACTGGCGTATGCATGCCAAAACAAGAGTATTCAGCACCTTTACAATCAGAGAGGGAATATTTTTCATCAGATATGAGAGTTACTATAGGAATAAAACGAGGGAGATGATAATACACTATAAAAAGTGTTATGATCTCCCCCGTTTTATAACACCTCAATACCCTCTCATGACCGCCCGGTCTTGGAACATCTGGCATGTGCCAGAGAAAGGTACAATGTGCAAGAAAAACCTGCAACATGGTTCGTTGTCGCATGTGGACACGATCAGTGTCTACCTAAGACACAAGCATGTATTCGCGCACTCATAAACGACCGGACCGCATTGGTGACCATGCTTCTGCTCCCACAAGGAGCCGCAGGTGACCCCGTGCGGATACTGCAACTGTCCAACGAGTACGATAGCGATTGGTATCAACACGTTCTGTTGATTTCATCGCAGCATTGTCCCACCCATGTGGGGACAGCTGAACGTATTCAACTGCTCCATTCGCTGCAGGCCAACCTCAGAGCTGCCAGCCTTGTTGGCGCTGAGGCTACGGTCGACATGTTCGACGTTCGCGACGAACCTCGCGGACTGCTCGGCTTCAGCCGGGTGCCGGAATCTGAGGATTCGTAGTCGGTAACCGTCCGATTCGGACGGTGAAGATTTGATGAAAGGATCAACAACTCATGAGTGACAAACGTCATAATCTGCAAGCTGTCCTCATTACATGTGGGGACGGCCGCTTCCGCAAGATGGCAGAAGAGCTGGTTATGCCAGCGTTGGGTTTTAACGACGCGGTATACCAGGAGGCAACATTTGACCTCAACGTATATCCGGGAGGCGCAGCCTATGGAGACCGTGAACAAATTGTTCGAGACACGCGAGTGTTTGTGAACGCTCACAGTCTGCATACTATTGTCGCCTGCTGGCACAATGATTGTGCCGGTGTACCGGACGAGAGCAAACGTCGCCAGTCAACCGCCAGGCTTGTGGAGCTTATGCAGTTGGCGTTTCGTGACACCACAATAAAAACCATAATTGTGGTGCGTCTTGACTTTGACTTTCAGTATGAAGTCATAGATACCGTTCACATAAACATTGAACGGGAGGCTCGTGCGTGAAGCTGAGTTTAGGAGAGTGCGGGCGTATGCCTGCACTCTCCTAAGCATACTATTCCCTCTCTGATACTTTTTTACAAAATATTATTACTAACCATTACGCAGTCTGCGTTTTACGGTAGTGGAAGACAAACACTATTGATCCCAGAACAATAAGGGTGAGTGATGATGATAGGTTAAGCACTTCTTGGTATTTTCTTTCTTCCTCCAGACGATCCAAACATTTCTTCCGTTCGACTTCCTGATCTCCTGCTGTTTTCCCTTCAACTAGTGGCTGTTGTCCTACATAATCACAACGGGATTCCTGGTAATCAAGATAATATTTAGGAAGAATATACTTTTTGGTGAAATGCTGAATGAGGTTAAAGGTTCCGATGAGAAACATAACTAATCCTATGGCAGTAAACAGATAGAGATAAATCCACTTTATAAGACTTTTCTTTTCCGGTGCAGGTTTTTTTGATTCTGCCATAAAATCATTATAAACAGATATGATGATTAAGTACAATAGGTACATGGTACCCTTGCTCAGACTTGATGAACAACTAACATACTTTATCTACTCTGTACTCCCCCACAACCAACTTCTTGATATGTTTTTTAGCTTTCTTTCATTACAGGGAAGTTCGGTAATTATATGGCTCATACCTTTGATCTATGTATTTTATGTCGAACAACATGAAGATAAACGATTCGCGTTCTTTTTTCTTGCTAATCTGGGCATAACCTTCATAACCAGCGATATTCTACTTAAAAATATAGTCCAGAGATTACGACCGGATTCTCTTATGATAGTAAGTAATATCTGCCCGCCTACGTATAGCTTTCCCTCGAGTCACGCAGCTCTGGCTTTTGCAGCCGCGGGAATGCTTGGGGAGTTTGATAAAAAAAGACGGATTTTTTATTATGTTGTGGCAGTACTGGTATCTGGGTCACGCATATATCTGCAGTGCCACTATATGCTCGACATCACGGCAGGCGCTTTAATAGGTATGGTAATAAGTTATGGTCTGCTTCAGATGCACAGAGGTAGTTTTTCACCTGCAATATCTAAGAAGAAGAAAAAGGGTTGAGCCGGGAGTGGAAGGCTCAGACCCCGCGAACGCGGCGCACGCAAAGCGCGCCGAATCCACAAGATATGATTCCCTCCACCCCCGATCTGGACAAGGACAGATTACGAGGCACGGGCGTGCTCGATCCCGTGCCAAGGAGCGATTAAGCTCAGCTCGCTAGATACCGGCAATCAACATGGTGACAATGATGTACAGCGCGAAGGCATAGCCTTGCAGGTTAGCCTTCAAAACACGCGGTCGGTTGTTCCAGATGTCGACAGCCGTCTCCCCTACTACCAAGGCCATGAAGAAGCTCAGCAAGAACGCGTAGAGCAGCACTTCAGAGGCCAGATTGTAGAGGCCGCTCGGCAGAGCCTTCAGCCAGATCTTCAGGCACAAGGCCATCTGACCCAACACGAGGTCGACCGAGACGATAGTAGTCAGCAACAGCCGCCCAACGAAGCCGGGCGTGACACACATGAGGAACCAGATCAGCTTCAGAAGCCGAGGAACGATGTGGGGTGCGGCTATTGTAAACAACATGCCGTACTGTAACATGTCCATCGGAATGTTCATCCAGAAATTAGAAACGAACATACACAGCGCCACGGTAGATGCGATTGCCATCTTACCAATGGGGATGTGAACTTCCGGAACTTCGGGCTCGTGCAGCTCGATAGTGGTCACTGTCGACTGTCGTTCCTCACGCCAAACCGTGAGGCACGTTGAGATTTCAACTGCCTCCCAAGTCCGGCCGGCGTCTAGACTCACAGCTCCACATGGGCACACATTCGCGACGGCGATATACGACGGGCAGCTATGATTTGCCCTAGCTACCCGCGTTTCGATCCTGCGTGAGGGGATATAAACGTGATTGGTCCCGTCACAGCAGAACAAAACGCCATCGATGAGCGTACCGAACGTGGATGTGCTGTGGATCATAGAGGATGAGGTTTCCATGGATTTAGGCCCTTTCATGCTTACAAGTGATTATTGATCACAGTGGGTCCAACGAGCGTACTACAACACCATTTCCGACGAGCGGGCGAACTGGCGGGCGGTGCGGGGCTTGCGGCCCTGATCACGGGCGTCATCGGCACTCAGCGGGCGTCGACGGGCCACACGGCCTTCTTGGTCGTACTGGCGACGGCGCGAAATTGGCTGAAACCGCTCCTGCTCTTCCGTCTCGTCCAAGTCATGGATGTTGATTTGTAGACTAGGCATGGAAATGCTCCTTCCTGATGGTGAACTGAGGCACAGCGCCACAGCTCTTTCTGACTACGAAACTAGCGAGAGATGATTAGACTATAAACACCTCCTTGTCGAGTTGTCAAAGACGAACTTAGGTGGCTATCACCTAACTTATAGTATATTACTATTAAAGCGAGCCTGTCAAGTACTATAG
>JBDKFK010000020.1:0-28206 GCA_039798745.1 Candidatus Parcubacteria bacterium | reverse complement strand
CACCCTGATAGGTTGAAGGGAGTGACGTTGTGCTGACGGTAATAACTGTGGGTGTGCCGCTTACGGTAAATGCGCTTGAAGTGGGAAAGGTTAGTTTAACTGTTGTCTCTGTTCCCGCAGTAGCTGGCTTGGCGACAACAAGAATAGGATAACTTGCGCTTGCAGTGGAGGACGCGCCCATACGACTTAACCGTATAGATGCCTCCGTGAGAGCTGCCGCCTTGACTGTCTGAGTACGCGCAAGAAGAGCTACGCCTATAGACGCAATAACAATAGCCCAAATACTCAATACGGCAATTTTCCGCCTGAGATATTCGCGGGTTTGGATTGTGAACAGTTTATTCATAACATTCAAAAGTAATACAATATAAATATAGAAACTCTCCTTAGCATTGTCAAATGAATTCATGACTGAAGTATTACTTCCCTCGTATTTATGTATTGAAATTCTGTAAAGAAGAACTGTTACAATATACAACTATGAAGCATCATGGAAAATCAGCAGAGCATCCCCCCTTCTTTAACTATCCGTTTGTTCCCGAAATTGTACGAAACTGGCCTGCTATCCTCATCCTCACCATACTCATTCTCATCGCATATGTAAACGGTTGGGGCAGCGAATTTGTTTCCGATGATGTAGCGGGTATTCTGAAAAACCAGAATATCGATAATCTCAGCGTTATTTTTGCTAAACCTCTTGTATCATTTCGCCCTATGCTCTATATGCTTCTCTATAAAATCGGAGGCGCGGATCCGATACTCTTCAGAACTCCTAATATACTCTTTCACTGGGGCACTACCCTTCTTGTATATGCCCTCATAAAACGCATGACGAACAAACCTACTGCTCTGATGGCTGCTTCCCTATACGCCGTGCATCCGATACTTGTTGAGTCGGTCACCTGGATCTCGGCGGGATCATATACGCAATATACATTCTTCATTATGCTGTCCCTCTGGCTTTTTATGCGGGCGGAACTCAATAAGAAGTACTATATATATTCTATTATCGCTTTCATTTTTGCGACCCTAAACTCTGAAAAGGCAGCTATTTTTCCTCTCATTCTCACCGTGTACCTTCTTTCACAGGAAAAGCTCAAAAAAACCTGGCGACAGCTTATCCCTTACTATGCTATAACCTGTCTGTGGGCTATATGGTATATTATGGAGATACGGCAAAGGATAGTAATTCAGCAGACTGTTTATTATCAACAAAAGGGCTTCGACAATCCTCTCATTCAGCTACCCGCGGCCATCTCGTCATACCTTGAACTCCTCTTCTGGCCGGATAAGCTATCTATTTACCACTCAGAACTGGCTTATACACCTATTGAGTTTGCTATAAGGGTCTCGGTTACAGCATTATTTTTTATAGCTATTTTCATCGCGTACAAAAAAAATAAATATATATTTTTCTGGTTAAGTTTCTTTGTAGTCAGTCTTATCCCTACCCTACTCCCACTACGCATAGCATGGGTCGTTGCTGAACGGTATGTATACGCGGGCACTGCCGGAATTATGGCAGTTATCGCGTATCTTCTGTATAAACTCAAACCACGTATTGGGGATGTTGCAATGTATAGTATATTAGGATTACTGCTTATAGGTATGACAGCGCGAACGATGATCCGTAATCTCGCCTGGGCAAACGAACAAAGCCTGTATCTCGCAACCGGAAGAACAGCACCTTCAGACTTCAAGACACACAACAATCTCGGATGGGTGTATCAGGAACAGGGTGATATGCAAAGATCTATACAGGAGTTCCGGAGAGCGGTAACACTGAACCCACGATATGTCGAAGGACATAATAACCTAGCTCTTGCTTACCTTACGGCCGGCAACTATCCTCAGGCGCTGTTATTTTTTCAAAAAACAATTGAGCTCAACCCAAACTACGCACCCGCCTACGGGAGTATGGGCGTAATCTATATAAAACAGAACCAGCTTGATGAGGCGGCAAAATACATGAAAAAAAGTATAGAGCTTGACCCCGGTAATACTCCCTCGTATCACAACCTCGGGAAAATATATGAAATGCAGGGTAAAAACGATGAAGCGATAGCTATGTACAATAAAGTACTGGAAATCCAGCCAAACACATGGCAGACACAGATGAATCTTGGCTCTATCTATTACACCTTGAAAGATTATAAGAAAGCCGAGTCATATACTAAAAAAGCACAGGCGCTTAATCCCGGCAACGTCAACCTTTACATAAGCCTCGCCAAAATATATATCCAGCTAGGAAGACCGGATGCTGCGCGTGCCGCCATCGAAGAGGCTCTTAAACTTGATCCACAGAACAAAGAAGCTCTGGAAATGCTTAAATAAGCTACCTTACATCGTGGTAATATGAATATATAATGAGACGGTATTTTAGTGCTAAAATATATATTTTTGTAACTATCCTTTCGCTTGGACTATTCCTACTCAATCACGTACAGGCCGCGGATCTAGCACAGGTAATTATGCGGTTTGACCGGATGAAAGTATCGACACCGACAACAGGCTTAGTATGCGCCTCACCCGCCACAACTGACACCGAAGCGGCAGTGGAAGTGCTCTTTCCTGCCTCATTCAACCTAAGTACCACGCTCTCAGACTGGTCCGTCGCGACTACCAATATCCCCGCAGGCTCAACACCCTGGCCCGGAGTCGGTACGGCTTCGTCGGTAGTATCACAGACTGTTACATTTCCCAGTAACGATCTTACACCGGGAATTCTTTACTGTTTCCGTTGGACAAACTCTGCCGCCATAACAACAGGTTCAACAACGGCTAATATATCCGGCAAAGTTACCACACTTACCGGAGCTTCAAGTATTATTGACACAAAATCATACTTTCTTCGGCTTACCAACGATGATCGCGTTGTAGTAACAGCCAGTGTTTTGCCCGATTCGGAGGATATAGATTTTTCATTATCATCAACCCCCTCTTCAACAACGGTACTTCATGAGGATGATGAGGTTACTATGACTATTACCTACAGATCAAATCTCACATCAAATACACCTCTTACGATAGAAGCCTCGTGGGATAAAGGAACAATCAATGGCGGCGGAACTCAGATAGATATATTTGATTACGTTATCGGTTCAGCAACTACCTCTGACGAGGGTGCTGTGCCGGTAGTTGATCCTATCAATAGAACTATTACCTGGGATATCGCCAGCCTATCTCCCTCTGCTACATCTCATACCGTATCGTTCAAACTTGCAGTACGATCGAGTATTCCAACACCCAATCAGGTCTCAGCAGCTGTAAACGCAGTCGCAAGCATAAACGGTACACAACTTCACCAGGAAGATCTAACCTTTACGATACAATCTGCGGTCACACCTACCCCTACCGCCGGCCCGACCGCGACTTCTGTACCGGGCCCATCCGCAACAGGATCACCTTCTACACCAGCACCGACTACATCAGTACCACCCGTCACTTCAGTTCCTCCCAATGCTTCTATTGATTCACTCAGCATAATCGAGATAACAGACACCTCAGCGCGCATACGATTTCATACCGGGTCGCCTTCAACATTCGTGCTTATGTACGGCACATCTCCATCAAAACTTACTCAAAAAACTGAAGGGCTTACACCGGACACATTACACACTGTTGAGTTGACCGGTTTGCTCCCTCATACTCAGTATTACTTTGTAGTAAAAACGAAAGACTCTCAGGGTAAAATCTATACCTCAGATATTTTCACCTTTACAACTGCCTCTCAAAAAGAAGAGTTCATAGTGTCTCTGGATACAGTGTCCATTTCGTGGGATCAACTCCTGTTAACAAAACCCGGTGTTGAGAATATCATAATACCGCGTGGAACCCCGGTAACCATACACCTCAAAATGGCTAACCCAGGTTTAATCCGCCAAATTTCTGCACGAATTGACCATCGGGATGTACTGGGAATAACCGAGAATATGTCGCAGGTACCCCTTGAAGAGACACGTCTTATCGAGATTCTGCCGGGAATCTTCTCAGGAGATCTGCAGCCGCCGGTAACTCTCGGGAATTATGTCATAACAGTGAAAATACAGGATATTTATGGAGGTATATACAATAAAATAGTTCCCTACAACGTCTATGTGTCTGAGCCGCTTAGAGTGATAAACGCGGACTCAAAAGCAGTCATAGAAGATGCTGATGTAGTAATTAAGCGTTATGAAGAGAGCACTAAGGTGTTTACTCCACTCACGAAAGGATTTTCCATTCAGTTTAAAACCGATCAGTCAGGCGAACTGATAGTCGCGTTACCATCGGGCAAATATATCATTGATGTATCTGCGATCGGCTTCAAAAAAAGGACCATTGAGCTTGCAATCTATGCAGATACACAGACATACCCGGTGATTGAACTCATACCAGATAACTCATTAGCCACCTCAGTACAATATATTTCAAAAGCATTTCAAGACCTGGGTAGCTATACTAACTCTGTAGCAAAAACAGTATACGCCTCTCAAAAAACACAGACTCTCGTACTTCTATCGGCAGAATTAACGTTGTTACTCGTTACTATCGGTACGCTATCATTACGTCTTCATATTGGTCTATGGGGACTTCCTGTATTTTTGGCTGAATCTTTTATGCAGATGATACATCATAAACGTACATACCTCACTATTACTATTACTGACATCGCTCAACATATACCACTGAGTGGAGTGATGATATATCTCATGGACCATGAGTATCATCTTATCTACAAAAGAAAAACGAATATCATGGGTAATCTAGAGATCCCTGTGTCCGCAATAAAACAGCACCATGAACCTCATAAATTATTCCTTTATCGTAAGGGTTATTATGCATACCCTGTGATGCTCGATGAGATGACCCTTCAGTCAGGACAGGTCACAGCCCACATGAATAGTGAAATTTCGGAACTGGGGACGCGAGACTTCTGGAGTTGGTTCACCGCTACCTGCTTTGTGGTGATCTCAGACATCCTAGTGTTTGCCACCGTCATATCGGCAATCTTTATAACCCGATACCACGGATTTACTCACTCTTTACCCATCATTGGAGCCACAATAACCATGTTTTTATTCTGGGTAATCTTTATTAAAAACTTCTGGGGGGTGGTAGCCACCACCCCCCATGTGAGATAGACTGAGGGTTATTTCATTGCTTTTTCTTCTACGCGTTCATATGAATGAACTTCGTCTTTACCAAACCAGAGAGGTACCTCAAACTTTGCTTCTTCCACGTTGCCTGAAGCATGGATAAGATTCTTGATGGGCCTTCTGTTGGTGTTCGCGAGATAGGAAGAATCGAAAGAATAATCACCACGGATTGTTCCGGGGGCAGATGCCAAAGGTAGTGTGTGTCCGACAATCTTGCGGACCAACTCTACTGCATGAGGACCCTGCCAGACCATGGCAAATACAGGACCTGAGGTGATCATATCAACCAACCAATCGCGGATGATGAGACCAATTTTATGAGCATCTTCATGACCAAACTCTTTTTTTGGATCAATGCCAAGAGCTTTATAATTCTCAAGAGTTTTATTACCCATTCCGTTAATAAACTCTTCTCTACTTGAAGGATAGTGCTTATCAGCCATGTCCTTCGAGACTACCATAAACTTTGCCGCGACAAGTTTAAGACCTACACGTTCAAAACGTGAGATGATCTCCCCTGCCAGTCCGCGAGCTACTGCATCGGGTTTCAATACAACAAGTGTTTGTTCCATAGAAATATCAACTGGTAACTAATATATGACTACCCTATTGTACCAGAAATGGTCGATAGACGATAGACAATAGTCGATAGACGGTAGACTATAGACGGTAGACTATAGACGATAGACTATAGACGGTAGACTATAGACGGTAGACTATTGACTATCGTCTATTGACTATCGTCTATTGACTATCGTCTATATTGTATATAATAGTAGTATGCTGCGATTTTCACGTTCAAAGGTAAAGCCTTTACTTATTAAAATATTCTCTGTTATAGCAATTCTTCTTATATTGGTGCGTATTTTTCTCTTCCCGAAAGAAACAAGCGCTGTGTGGTTTGATGATAACTATGGATACCGTCAGAAAGTGACAGTGGGCAATACTGGAGCGGCCGACACAAACAAAAAGGTTAAATTTGATATCGATACAGCAGCTCTCATAAGCGCCGGCAAAATGATCAGTACCTGCGCCGATACCCGATTTACTGATGGAAATGGCAAAGCACTTCAGTACTACCTTGACGCATCAGGTGGTGCGTGCAATACAAGTAGCACTGACTTCTATGTACTTATCCCCACTATAAACGGCAGCTCAAATGACACATACATTTATATGTACTACGGATATCCTTCGGCAGCACCAGGAACACAATCAACTCAGCTCACCGTCGGTACGTTCTCCCCAACCTCCGGACCAACATATGCGAGTGAAGAAAAAGGGATAACCCCGGTACTCTACTGGAACTTTGAGAAAGTCCAAACCTATACCGTATATGATTCAAGTCCCTATCATAACGATGGAGAACCTCAGGGATCTGTGCAGAAAAATGAGGAGTTTTGCGTTATCGGTAAATGTATGTATAACTCAGCATCATTGGGAATATCACGTTCACATGATGCGGAGCTTGATCCGGGGACAAGTAGTATGAGCCTTTCGGTATGGTTCCGCCATGGGACTGCAATTCCATCCGAAGAGGGGTTAATAAGCAGATTTAATGCAGGCGGATATCAACTCTATATGAACACCAGTGGAAATATATGTTTCGGCATTGACGACGATAGCACGTGGGGACCGGATGACTCAGTTTGTTCTACGCTATCGTATGCCGATAACGTATGGCACGTTGTGTCTGCAGTAAAGAACACTACTTCATCCATTGTATTGTATGTAGATGGAAAACAAGTCAATATTAATTCCTCTCTCACCGCGACAGGTAGCATAACGGGCTCATCAGCTGGGTTTAATGCCGGCAATGATTACTCAGAAAGTACTACCTGGAACGGATACTTTGACGAAATAAAAGTTTACAACTATGCAAGAACTGCTGGGCAAATTCAGGCAGAATACACGACTAAAGGAAGTACCGATACTACAGGCACTGCTCTTGGAGCTCAAGATCAGAAGTTTCTATCTAGCGGGCTTGTCGGCTACTGGAAAATGGATGAATCCGCTATAAATGGCTGTGTTGGTGGAGCCAATGATGCATGCGATTCCTCTGGCAATGGTAATGATGGCGCGTATAATGGCGACACGGTAACAGCTGCCGGTAAGTTTAATAGAGGCGTCACTCTTGATGGTACCGGCGATTATATCAGTGTCCCGGACAGCAGTTCTCTGGATGCCTCAACCTCAGTTACGGTCGCGGCATGGATCTATGTTGACAGCTATACAAGCAGTTATCCCAGAATCATAACGAAAGGCTCTGCATACGATTTGCATATGTATGTATTTGGTGGCGGCGAGGGTAGACTTGAATGGGATATCCGCATTCCCGGTGAAACGGATACCACAACACCGGTATCGGCAGCAGTTCCACTCAATCAATGGACTCATGTCGCAGCAACTTATAACGGGTCAAGTTCCAAGGTCTATGTTAATGGCAAACTACAGTCTCAGCTGAATGGATTAAGTGGCTCTATAACAAATACCAACAACGATCTAGGGATTGGAGCAATAGCAACTGGATCAAACTATTTCCCCGGCGACATTGATGAGGCCCGCATTTATAATCGGGCGCTCTCAGACACCGAAATTCGCTCTCTCTATGACTGGGCACCCGGACCAGTTACATTATTAACAATGGATAACGGTATTGGCGCTACTGCAACAGACAGCAGTGGAAATAGTAATACAGGTACCTGGAGCGGGACTGGGAGCAGATGGGTGAACGGCAAGATGGGAAAAGGTGCAATATTTAATGGAACTGACGACTATATTACAGTCGGCTCAAGTGCAGTTGTAAATAATACAAGCGCCTACTCAGTATGCTTATGGTTTAGCACTACATCAAGTAGCACCTCCAAACTATACTTTGAAGGGAATAGTACAGATGTAGGCAACTATATATATCTATCTATTAATGAATCAGGACAACCAGGTAAAGTCCAGTATGTGCATGGAACAGCAGCCGCATACGGGCTTATCAATTCTGCCAATATTCTAAACACTGGCGTGTGGCATTATGCATGCGCGGTACAGTCTTCAACGAGCAGTCGTTCGCTATATATAGATGGAGTTTTGCAAGGGACAGATACCACGTCAACAGCCACAATGACTATGAACAAATCTGCAGTAGGAGCTATTCTTACCTCTAGTGCTCAGCAGTATTACAATGGAAAAGTCGACGATGTAAAGATCTATAACTATGCACGTACTTCAAAACAGATTGTCTCCGACATGAATGCCGGTCATCCGAGTGTTGGTTCTCCTACTGGTTCGGCTGTCGCCTATTGGAACTTCGATGAAGGGTATGGAACAACAGCAAATGACAGCTACGCGAATAGCAATAGTCTCACGCTCAACACTGCTTCTTGGACCACTTCAGGAAAGTTTGGAAAAGCATGGAACGGCGATGGTACGAACTGGGTCACGCGAGCCAGCGACGATGATTTTAATTTCGCGGCCGCAGATGATTTTTCCATTAGTATGTGGGTTAAGTCAGATACTGCCGCAGCCCCTGCTACGCAAGAGTATTTACTGAGTAAAGCTGAAAGCAGCCCGGGGTACCGAATTTTTGGACAGACAGATGGGGATATAGTTTTTGGGATAGACGACGACAGTACCTGGACTCCAGGCGATAAAGTGGGAGATACAGGAACGAATAACAGGTATGACGGCAACTGGCACCATGTAGTTGCAACAAAAACCGGCATCAGCAGGCTCGATCTCTATATCGACGGCACGCTCATACAGTCGGACACCTCAATTGCAGGAACCGCGACACTTACCAATAGCGTAGCCCTCTACATTGGCGACCGCAACGGAGCAAACGGTGGCGATGAGTTCAATGGGGATATAGATGAGGTGAAGATTTACCGTTACACCTTGAACGCAGACGAGGTGAAACTTGAGTATAACCGGGGTAAAGCACAGGTTATGGGCGCACTTTCGACAGCGAGTAACGGCACTACTGCTGATGACTCTGCTGCACGAGCATACTGTGTGCCAGGTGACACATCAACATGTAATGCGCCTGTGGGAGAATGGAAACTGGATGAAAATACAGGAGCAACCGCATATGATACATCAGGGAAAGGAAACAACCTGACTCTCCTTTCATCTGATGCCACAGTACCTTTATGGAACAGAGGTAAAATAGGAAGCTCGCTCTTATTTGATGGCACGACAGACTATGCAAATAATACATCTGTAACTGCTGATTTAGTAAATATCGGGGACGTAACCATCTCGGCCTGGATCTACAGAAAAAGTACAAGTACAGACGATACTATCGTGCGCGTAACCGGAACGGGCGCTAGTCCCGGTGGAAATAATAATTACGATCTCCAGTTAACCGATACTACGAGTTTCCCTAAGGTGGCATGGGATTATGGAGCAACCCCCACAAACCAAAATGCTACCTCAACAGTAGCTCTTTCAACTCCGCTCAACACATGGTTTCACCTAACTGCTGTGCGCGACGTTACTGCTAATGTAGTAACTTTTTATGAAAATGGAAAACTATTAGATACAGTGTCATATGTTAATGATCCGACTGGAGGAGAGACAAGCCCAAAGATTACAGTCGGAGGTAATACATCACCAGGAGCGCGGGCATTTGATGGAGCAATTGATCATCTACGAATCTATAATTACGCCCGCACTCCTGCTCAAATAGCCTGGGACTACAACCGAGGCGGCCCCATCGGCTGGTGGAAGTTTGATGAGTGTCAAGGCACCACAGCCTACGATGCTTCGGGCAATAGTTATAACGGTACAATAACACCAGGTAATAATACAGGCGACAACGATACTGCAGGTACCTGTAGCTCGGGCACTACTACCGAGATGTGGAATGACGGCACAACAGGCAAGTATAACTCCTCTCTTGATTTTGACGGAACAAATGACTATGTGGACATGGGCGATCGGGATATACTCAACGCTATTACGGTATCTGCCTGGATATACTGGGATGCTGCGACAACCAATGACGGCATCGTGTCAAAGAGAACCGGCACCGAAGTTGCGGGCGACTGGGCTTTCCGTATGAGCGATAATGGTGACAACAAACTGGAGTGGATGGTGTGGAGTGGTGTAGATAGCTCGAACAACGACTACAGTATAGGTACTATTTCAACGGGAGCCTGGCACCACGTAGCGGTCACGTTTGATAACGCGAATAATAATACAAAGTTCTATATCGATGGCGTACTTGACTCAACAGACACTTCAGGGACAAATGATATTGCCGATACCTCAGAAACACTCAAAATAGGCGCCGCAGGACAGTCTTCTGATTACTTTGACGGCCGCATAGATGATGTACGTATTTATAACTACCCTCTTACCGCGGCTCAGATAAAAACGACATATAACGATGGCTCTTCGGTCCGTTTTGGCCCAGATACGGGAAGTCCATAAAAGGTTTTGGGGCTTTGTGTCTTTCCTTATATCTTTCAATGGAGAGCGCTCTTAACTGACACAGTTTATTTCAAATGTCATGTATCAATACAACTATAATCGATGAATTAGACTATTCTGAAGGCAATACAGAGGAGTCACTTTATTTATACAAATAGTTCACATACATAAGTACCTGGTCACCGGCAATCAACATTGTCATAAGACCAATAACAAGAAACGGTCCAAACGCGATTTTGCTTTTTAGTTTCTTCGTTCCGAATGTCATTAATACTACACCTACAATAGCTCCCACAATAAATCCTATATATAACGCGAGAAATCCTTTACCTATTCCCAAAAGCAAACCCATGATAAACGCAAACTTCACATCTCCAAATCCCATTCCCCGCCCACGGGTCACAATATGGAGTGCAAGAATAGGTGCTAACGTGCAAATACCTGCTAATACCTGTATCCATGGATGTGTTAATAATACTCCTGTCGTGAAAAGTAGAAGAACT
Source organism: Candidatus Parcubacteria bacterium (assembly GCA_039798745.1). Classification (GTDB taxonomy): domain Bacteria; phylum Patescibacteriota; class Microgenomatia; order UBA1406; family GWC2-37-13; genus JBDKFK01. The sequence continues at coordinate 17,138 of JBDKFK010000020.1, read as the reverse complement.
GAACAGACTAGAAGCGCGATTTGCATACTGTCGGGAATTATTTGATATTTCGCGTCTGTAATAAATATAATATTCAAACAACTAACGACCGCCATATATGCGATTGCCGTAAGTATTGGCATCGATGTCACAATAGTTCCCTCCGCTATCGCCTGTAAAACATAAAGCCACGTTAGTACAAAAAGCACGCCCGTCCATAACTCAATAATGGGATACTGAAAGGATAATTTTTTTCCACAGTTTTTGCAGCGTCTCTTCTGAATAATAAACGACAGGATCGGAATTAGCTCCCAGGCAGTGAGAGTCTTATTACAAAAATCACAATGAGAGCGTCCCATGATAGATTCGTCGTTAGGTAATCTATCTATAAGAACGTTAGAAAACGACCCGATGGCAAGACCTATGATAAATATAAAAAGTAATGTCATGAGATATAGCACCTATTTAATATCCCTCCCCTTCCACATATGAATCTACCTGAATTGTTTGCCACTGAGGTTCAGGAATCCAGAGATTGGAAAAATGTCTCCATTCATTCCAACCTACGCGCAATATTTTCGTCTGTATACCTCGTTGCAAGAAAAAGATCGCAGCTTGAAGCGTTTGCTGGGTGTATGATGTATATGAATACAGTATTACAGGCTCTTCTTTTACTTTTTTCGCCATATCCTCTATATGTTTCATATCAGTTTTATTATCTACATACGGAACGTTCAAAGCTGTTTTAATGTGCTCTTTCGAAAAGCTCACTTTATCCCTTAAGTCGATAAGCGTATACGATTGAGCGCGCGCATCGATAAGCTGACTCAACTCATACGGATCAACATATATACTCGCATATAGCTCCAGTCCCTGTCTCACATCGCCTATATTCGCGGATTCTTGCAACTGTTCTGCCTGTTTCATAAGCGGAGCATTTTTTGTGAAAGGAAACCATTTACTATTACGAAACATGGTAGTAAAGGCTGCAATGGCTACTACACAGAGAAGAAAACTTACAAGAAATGGCAGTATCATCTGGGTCATGATTTTAGGGGGGTCGCCATTCTCAACAAACCCTATGAGCTGTGGTTCCTCGGGTATCTCCTTTTGTATTTTTTTCTTTTTCATATATCTATTGTATTACTCATACCGCAATGCATTCAATGCCGAAATTTTTCTCGCTCTCTGTGCCGGATATAGTCCGGTCACTATGCCTACTACAAACGAACAGAAAATAATAAAAATTACTAAATAGGTAGGGATATACGTAAGTTCAAGATAGCCGATCCCCTGAGAAATTGCAATAATAGAAACAATAACAGACGATAATTTACCTACTAAATATCCAAGCAACAATCCTCCCAATCCTCCTCCGAATCCCATGATCATGGCCTCAGCGAGAAAGAGATCCTGTATTTCATCCGATACCATACCAATTGTCTTCATACCTCCAATTTCTCTCGTCCGTTCAAGAAGTGAAACGGTAAGCGTGTTAAACATTCCAAGCGAAGCCACGCCCAGCGCAATGAGCCCGATAAGTCCGAGAATAACCCTCAGACTGGCAAAAAAACTTTCGATCTGCGCAACAGTATCTATCGCGCTTGATGTATTAAGTCCCAACGTTTCTATATTGTTTCGCACATTCTTTAATGTGTCTTTTGTTTCTAGCACGACTTTAAGCTGTGAATAGTTGCTTACTCCTAATTTTTGCATATCCGTAAACGGAATATAAAAGAACTGTTTTTCATCATCTTCGGTCACCCCTACTACCTTGTATTCTATTTCTTCACTCAGTACCCGGCTCTGAGTTGAGGGTAATAAACTACGGACGATTATATATTGAGCAGTAAATGTTGTATTCACTGCTTTATTGTTAGGTATATTGAGCAGTCGAAGTAATCCTGTAGAGACCACAGCAGTGCCGGAAGGTTTTTCTTTATACTTGAGTACATTTGCGTCACGCTGTTGGTTGCTTGCCAATGCAGCCGATGCCGATGCTTCAAGCTTTACGGTTTCTATGCCGGCAGAATCTGTGGCTACAACATATGTGTCGTATGTATCCTGAAGACTGCCACTTGCTGTTGCTTCATCCATGCTGGCTAACACTTCCTCCTCAGCGGGCGCTTCGCCCGGATCAACGGTAGATATACCAAGGACATCAGGATTCTTCTGCTCATCGGTTACCTGCACAAATTTGCGCTCAAGACACGCGACCTCCCACAGTTGTCTTCCCTGATCGTCCAAAACCGGAACCAACGCGTTATCAGCGTTTTTGGTATAAATAGGCACTTTTCCTTTTACCCATTTTCCCAGATATAGCTTTGTGTCTGCGCTATAAGCCGTCCGTCCGTACGGATTTAAAGGATAGTATTCTGAGCCCCATTGTTCGACACCTTCATATCCACCCTCTATACGGGCAGTGTATCCATAAATATCCGACGAAATATCACACGATTTCCATGCCGGAACTTCCTCAACCGGCAACACATTGAATAGCACGGTATTCCCTGTTATCTCCTGCCCCGCCCTGCCTCTCGCAAGCTGAGTCTCCGCTCCTGCAACTGTTCCCTGAAGATCGTTCTTAGCGAAGTACCACGAATCATTTGCAAAGTATTTACCTTCTATGAGAGTAAGGTTACTCAACTTAAGATAATCATCGGTTACCGCATACACCAGTACATCAGTTTTGGCATTTTTGTAGTTAATCCGTCCGACAACCGATATAAAAGGAATAACCTGCTTTACCGATACTATTTTAGCTATACGGTCCATTACCGTATTGTTTATCTTCACCGATGCACTTTCACCCGCGGATACATCAACCATCTTCAGTTCATTTAAAGTCGCGACCTGAGATATAACCAACTTCTCTATGCCATATCCCAGCGAAAGAAGATACACGATAATACCCACACCGATCGACATACCAAGAATTGTTACCAACGAGCGGCTCTTTCGAGACAACAAATTTTGAAATGCGATACGTATAAGGTAAAGTCTACGTACTTTAAACGGACGTACTGTTTCAATAAGATCAAGAAATTTATCAAGTATCGTTACTTCGTTATGAATCCACCTCGCTTTAGCTCTTACCAGTAAAGCTCCCACCACAGGAATCCTTGTTGCCAGATGCGCGAACTGAATTAACATGAAGGCTACAAGAAGTATAAAAAATGTCACAAACAACAACGATGTTTTATATATATTATGCGGAAGATGAATAAGCCATTTCACACATGTTCCCCAGAACTCTCTGGTCTTCATTTTTTGTAGAAGGCTTGCTATATGGTGCATATTATAAATTTAATTTCTTTAAAAATTCACGATCGCGGACATTTGCCTCACCTGTGCCACTTGCTTCGCCTGTTCCGCGCTTTCCTTTTATGTCTATTTTTCCCCTGTTTTTGGGGGCGTATACCTCAACTACCTCTCCATCTATCATATGAATTATTTTTGACGCGTAGCGAAGATACTCAAGATCGTGTGTTACCATAATAATACTTCTCCCCTGTGAATTTAGTTTCATAAATGTCTCGATAAGCTCCTGACCCGATACTGTGTCTAGGTTGCCTGTGGGCTCGTCCGCGACTATCAATACAGGATCAATAATCATTGATCTCGCGAGCGATATTTTTTGTTGTTGCCCTGAAGAAAGCTCCACAGGCCGGTAGTTTCTCCATTTTTCCATCCCTACGGAGCTTAACACCTGCATAGCTTTTTCTTCGATCATTGCCGGATGATAGTCTAGTAAATGGAGTGAAAAAGAAACGTTCTCAATCACATTCAGTGAACTCACCCAGAGTGGCTGCTGATAAATAATCCCCACACGATGACGACGATATACAGCACGTTCGTCGTCTGTCATTCCGTAAAAATCTTTCCCTTCAAACTCGATTGTTCCTGATGTCGGCCCTTCAAGACCCAGTAACGAATGTAACAACGTTGACTTTCCACATCCGGATGGTCCGAAAATAATAACGAAATCACCGGTATTAATAGTTATATTAATGTTTTTAAGAATCGGTACCATTCCATCTTTTATATAGAATGACTTACACAGATTTTTAGCTTCTATAAATACTTGATTTGGCATGACAGTATTATTTTAATTTTGCTCCCTTGAGGAATCCAAATGTTTTTGATAACTTTTCCACTACTAAGTTTAGCGCATCCTTGGTCGCATTCGGAGTTATGATAACGATGTCTGTTGAAATAGAGCTATTGCGGGCTTTATCCTTTGAGATAACACGTAGATGGTATATTTTTGACGGTATCAATCCCGGGATAGTGACGGAATGATTTAACGTCAGTGAAGAATCTTCCTGTGTGCTGGAACTATATGTTGTTCCTGTCCCTTCCGCATACTCAATCTGCGTACCACCGGGTTCATCAGTGTCCCATGTAACCATTATCTGCGCTCTTGAGTCCTCACCTACGCCCACAATTGATGAATCAACATTTATATTCTGTATCTCGGGAGGACGAAGATCTGTCGCCGTTTTTACCTGGAGAGGCGGTGATTTTGCTTCGTTCCCGGCCGCGTCTTTGCCGCGGACAACAAAGGTATAGTCTGTTTCATCACTCAGATCTTTAATAATAATTTCATGATTTTTCTTGAACGCGAGACTTACCTGATCCTTCGCGCGTTCCGGATTAGACGCCGGATAGTACGAAACGATTGATGATATAAGCGTGTTAGACTTCCAGATTACTCTCACCGTAGCAGTGGCCATGCCTGCAACCTGCTGCACTTTCAGAGTGTCGATCTTGGGTACGGGTAGTGTCGTAAATGTATAGTCGTCTCCTGAGAACAAATTTCCTTCTTCATCCTCCGCGTTCAGTCTGAAATGATATATTGTTCCCTCGGTTAAACTATCAAGAAGTATAGTGTTTGTGCTCTGACTTTTACTGGTAGACAGTACTTCATTACCTCCGTATGAGGTCGTTTTGCCAAACTGAACTGACACTTTTGTAGAATCACGCGAAGTAAAGGTAATATATGTGGAGTAGAGACTTGTTCCTGTAATTTTAACGCCCGACACAAAAGGCGCCGCATTTGTCGTGAATATCTGTTCTGTGGAGTTACCCGTGTTACCATCCTCGTCTGTCCACAGTACTTTGTAGTAATATTTTGTTCCCGGATCAAGTCCTGTAAGGTTTATACTGTGGGCCGTAACTTTGTCAGATGATCCTACTTCAGCTCCATAGTCCCCCGATTTAGTTCCGTACTTTACAAATGAATTACTCACTCGGCTTGTAGACCATTCTACAAGAGCGGACTTTGTTTTTATCGTGGCAACAGGGTCGTCTATCATACTCGGAGCGGTTGTCCACTTACCATCAGGGTACATATTTACCGTATCGGATACAGCCGAACAGTTATTGGTTGAATCACATGCTTTAACACAGTAATAATGTTTTGCCTGACTGAGATCCGCATCTACATATGACGTACCCGTTGTCGAAGCAACATTCGTGAATGCTGTAATGTCTTCACTACAGCTCGCTCCTGTAGTTGATGATTGATAGACTTTATAAGTTGCCACTCCTGATCCTGATGAGGTGGGTGGATCCCATGATAACGCAAGCTTCCAGCTTGAGGTGGATTTAATAGAGACATCTGCGATATCGATATTTCTGGGAATTCCCGGCGATGATGTATCGGCGGTAAAATCTACAGACGCGTATGTATTGTAGTCAATGTTGCCGGCTTCATCTTTGGCCACAACATAAAATGTATTCTGTCCTGGTTGGGTAGCAAAAGCGCCTGCAGTAAGATATGCGGTAGTCAACCCGACCGTGTTTACATTGCTCGATGTGGGGTGAGCGTTTATAGAATAGTAGTATCGTAAACCTGACTGAGCGCCTGAGTAGCTGCTCGGTGGATTCCAGTTGAACGCGAATTCGTTTACCGTATTACTTGCCGGACTTACCGAAAGATTTTGAGGAGCGCTTGGCGAGGTTGAACTGTAATAATAGGTTGCGGTCGAGTAGGTTGACGCTCTATTACCAGCGTTATCTTTTGCTCTCACATAGAACGTGTTGCTGCCGGTCTGGTAAGCAACTACACTACTCACTGAAGTTGATGCGGTACAGGTATCACTTGAACCCGTAGCTCCGGTTTTGTAACAGTACTCTGAAACAAGTGAAGCACTGTCAGTTGCGCCTGACCAACTAAACGCAAAATCATTTGTGTTTGAATAGCCTGAAGGGTTTGAAACTACGGTCGTGGGATTTTCAGGAACTTCACTGTCATATTTATATATAAAAGGACTCCACGATGTTGTGACAACATTATTTGCGTTGTCCACTGCCTTGATTAAGAGATAGTAGGTAGATCCTGAGACAAGACTTGAGGCAGTATAGCTTGTTGTTGACTGAAGTACTCCCGATACCTGAGGATCAGCTGCAGAATCTGTGCCAAAATATACATAATAGCCAGATATTCCAGAGCCTGTTGCACCATCGGTTGCACCTCCTACCGCATCGGCCGCGGGCCATGAAAAATAGGGTGACGCATGGTTATACCAGGTATTTGTAGTAATACTCGCGCTTTGTGTTGAAGTACTATATGAAGAAAGAGATATGGGATTAGTCGGCACAGTGGTGTCAGCATAATAGGAAACGGTATAGTCATTTACTATGCCTGTATATATACCGTCACCCGAAGTGAATGCTATCTTTACTTGTATATATCTATTGGCGGGCGAGTTGATTTTATACGTATAAGTCGATCCAACAGTTTTCTGTTCAGATGCCTCGGTCCACGATGAGAATGTACTGTTATCGGAAGAGGTTCTTGTAGATATCACAATTCCCGCGTTCGCGGCAGCTGTATAATTCAGCTCAATATTGGCATATCTATATACCGACGTAAGATCATAGGTGGCAGATTGATATGAACCAGTTTCCTGAAACGAGGAACTGCTTGTCTGTTGTATATACGAATATAGTCCGTCAGTGTATGTGTTAGTTCCAGCGCCCGCAATGGCAAAAAAACGTTCTGCCTGATTTCCCGCTCCGGCACCGCCGGCAGTAATATTAGCGGGGGCAGTGGCAATAGTTGACCAGCTATTTCCTGTTACCGAATACTGATAACATGCTGCGGTATTTGTTCCTCGGCAACCATATATGTAATCTCCTCCGCTGTAGACCAAAAAACCATCCGCAGCAAATGTCGCTCCGGAAGGAAGGTCGGCAACCGCGGGATCGCTCCAGCTGTTTCCGCTTGTGTCATATCTATAAAAAGATAATGCTGCGTTACCGCGCGTTACATACATGTAACCGCTTTTATAAACCATATCCCCTCCTGCACCGATTGTTCCCGGTGAAACTGCAAGAGCTGCGCTCCACCTGCTACCCGCTGAAGCTTGCGTATCGAATCTGTACATGGCAGTTGTGCTTCCACCTCTCAAATAATAGATATACCTGCTTCCGTCATACTCTAGCGAAGCGCCCGCGCCTGGAAGAGCAGGGAGCACATCTGAACTCATCTCAACCCAGGTATCGGTAGATATTGTGTAACTATAAAACTTTAGAAGTACCGAATTAGCGATAGCATATATTTTGCCGTTTACACTGTCGTAGACCATTTCAGCACCGGTCGTAAAACCTGGTGGCGCATCGGCAAGCTGAACGGTCTCACCTGTTGATGAATCATACCGAATGAATAGATTGTCTACTCCGCCTCGCGTAAGGTAATAGTATGTACCACTACCATGGATAATCTCAGCACCTGTCGTAAATGTACGGACGTCGCTTCCACGGTAAAAACCGCTAAAGAGTCCCATGGTCGGAACCTGCCATGATGCTTTTGCGATATTATATGTATACAACTGTTGTGTTGCTCCCCCTCTTAGAATGTACAATACTCCCCCGATATTTTTCATAGCTGCGCCTGTTGAAAGCGTTGCCGGTGCATCTCCTAGCTGACTCCACGTTGAAGTAGAGATATCATACTTATATAAAAATGTCTTTGCGTTTGCCGGAATATAATAGACTGCGTTGGATGTGCTGTCATACTCAATCTGAGCTCCATCAGCGGTTGGGGTTGCGGGAAGATTTGTAAGCTGTGTCCATGAAGCACCGCTTATACTGTATGCGGCAAAACCAGTATTATAATAGCCGGATCCGGTAACACTTCCCTGAATAGCATATATCGTATCACTTCCGTCATATGCCAGATCCCCACCAGCAGAAACTACGTTCGTCGGCTGATTGGTAGGTGACCCAAAATTTGTGTTGGTAAGCGCGTCCCAGCTATCACTGGTCGTATCATATCGTAAAAATGCGTCATCAGCATTTCCTGTAAGAGCGTATAAGTAGCGTGATCCGTCATAAAAAAGCGCCGAACCCGTGCCTACTGTCTGAAGAATATCTGCCGCTGCGACATCAGACCAACTATCTCCGGCAATATCATACCGCCAGAATGTAGTAGTACTTCCTCCCCGTAACGCGTAAAGATATCCTGATGGACCAGCCGCAAGCGCTCCTCCTGTTGCCACCGTTGCCGGCGCAACTGCTTTACTCGTCCACGTATCGGTACCGACATCGTATTCATAAAAAGCTGTTGTTGTTCCTCCGCGGAATGTATACAGCTTATTACTGGAAGAGACATACGCCCATCCCGCACCATTATTAATAGTTGCGGGAGCGAGAGTCAAACGTTGTTGCGTCCAGAATCCAGCTTTACCGCTTAGCTGAATCTTATTTGAAGCGGTATCTACATTTGTCGCAGTTCCCGCTGAAAAATCTGAACTCGAGGTCGCAACAACATTCTGCGCTGACACACCAGCATAAATATATGTAAAAGCAGTAGTTGCCGCGCTTATATTGCCGACTGTATCTTTTGTTTTTACCCGCAGATAATAGGTTCCATTTGAAAGCGCCGAAGTTACCGTATAATTGGCGGTCGTTTGATAATTGCCAGCAGTTTCCGGATCAGCAGAAGGACTGGTACCAAAATATACATAATATCCATATACTGATGTCTCGGCATCAGTTGCGCCGGTCCATGAGAAGTAGGGAGACGCGTGACTATATGTAGTTCCTGAGGTGATGGCGGTTCCTCCAGCCGATTGAGAAGCACCCGTAAACACCGTAGGATTTGTCGGCGCGGTTGTGTCTCCGGCGTAGTTTACTGTAATAGACTGGAGAACGGGTGTCTGTGTTCTGTCCGATGTGGTGTTTAGTGTGGCTCGTATCTGTATATATCGCTGTGCAGTAGAACTTATACTCCCACCTGAAACACTCTCCCAGTTTGTCCATGAAACACGGTCACTACTCGATCTTGTTTCATATGTTATCGAGGAGTTACCGGGTGTTGAGACAGATGTGGCAAGTGAAGACCAACTTGAGACATATGTGAGATCCATTACTCCGCTTACCCATGTTCCTGACAAAGGATAGTTGTATGCGCTAATACCATATGTCTGCATCCACAGGATATTTTGCCCCGCTATGGAGTATAGTGTTCCAGCACCGTTACTTGCCAGTGCTGCGCCGTTATAAGGCCCTTGATCAGTAGCATACGTACTCTGTAGATTAGCCAGTTTTCTCCAGCTGTCGCCAGAAACTGAATACTCCCAAAAATCTGTTTTATATAAACCTGACTGTACATATAATTTTCCGTTGTAGTAACTCATATCTGTTCCATAGTAGGGAGCAAACGGTGTACTTCCTAATACGCTCCATGTGTTGCCACTTATATTATATTTCAGAAGCTGAGGGACGCCGTTTCCCGCGATATAATATATATTTGTTCCGTCCGTTGCCAACCTAGCACCTATATTAGCGCTCGCGTTGCTGGACGGCAAATCTGCGGCGGCTGCGTCATCCCATGTATTCGCACTTATGCTGTATCGCCAGAAAGCGGTAGTATTAGCGCCGCGAAGAGCGTACATATAGTCACCTGTACCTGGATATGAAATCGCTCCACCGGATCCTACTGTAGCCGGCGTATTACTCAATGTGGCCCATGTATTTCCGGTTCCGTCGTAGCTATAAAACGTCTGAGTCGAAGAGCCTCTCATAAAGTATAACTTTCCTGAAGCGCTTGCTCCTTTCACATCGTCCGCAAATGATGCTGGTGAAGCGGCAAGGATAGATGACCAGCTCGATGCTCCAAGGTCGTATCTATATAACGCAGTACTTGTATTTCCCCGTAAATAGTAGAGATACCCACCCATATTTATAAGATCGGCACCGGTACCTGGCGCCGCAGGAAGATCGGTCGGACCCAAAAATGAGTTTCCGGTTATATCATACTTCCAGAAATCCTGCGTTCCGTTACCTCTGAATGTATACAGATACCCATCGCTACTATTATAGACAACACCCACATATCGGGCTACCTGGGGTAACACAGCCAATGTTGTCCAGGAGTTGCCGCTTATGCTATACCGGTAAAAGGTTGTCGTAGCTCCTCCTCGTGTGACATAAATATAATCACCGTTCACGTCCACATTCATATCGTCATTCACGGCAGCGGTAATATTGGTCATCGCGCTCCACGTTCCGCCCGCAATATCGTAGCGATAGAATGTCTGGGTGTTTATGCCTCTTGCGGTGTATAAATATCCCCCGCTGTATACAAGACTTGCTCCGGTTCCAATTGTGGCAGGGGTGCTTGTTATAACATTCCATCTATCGGTTGCCGGATTATATTTCCAGAAATCAGAAGTATTGCCTCCTCTTATGGCATACACCGAAGTTCCATCGGTTGCGAGCGAGCTGCCCGCATACACAAGATCAGGCATATCGGCAAGACTTGACCACGTATTTGAGGATATAGAATATTTTCTAAACTCTTTCTGATATCCCCCAAAACTTGCATATACGGAGTCGCCGATTACCACCATATCCGAACCGGGAAAGCTATAAAAAGGTGCTGGCGCCAATGTCTGCCATCTGTTTTCTGAAGGGATATACCGTGTAAATTCGTTGTCGCCCGCGGCTCGCAGATAAACATACGTGCCATCACTCGTAACCGCGCTCTGGTCGTTTAGCGCAAGGTTTGGAGTTTTAAAAGAACGCGGTCCCCAACTCCCGTCAGCAGTTACTCTTATCTCCCCTTCTTTGGAACGGGATTCCGTATTTGTGAAAACTCCAGCATTAAAATCGGCACGTGATGAAAGAGTTGAAGCTGCCGCAAAAACAGGAGACGTACCATTATTCATTGAAAAGAATGGTACGGGCACCATAAAAAAAAGGACAATATACGAACATATGAAGAACCGCAAAAATAATTTTATTGTGTATATTCCCTTGTGCATAAAAGTGCTCTCTATATCTAGTATTCTTCATCCATTATGGAGTAATAATTGCAGATTCGCAATGACAATTATAATAAGACAGTGATACTAGGTCATTAAACCAACCAAGATATAATACGATCGTGTGATTTAAATCCATAGGTGTGATTATTTATGAAGAATTTTTTGTGAATTTTGGATTGATGAAGAGCCTTGAAGTGTCTCATTTTTTATCATGCCCTTATCCATATACATTGGCTTATTGCCATATGTTAAGAATGCATGTCGACCGGTTACAATGATAACTGTTTTGTTGTAGGCGTTCAGACGCTCAAATGTCTGCATAAGTTTATGCCCTGCCGCAAGATCAAGATGACGTGTAGGATCATCAGCTACTATCAACTCAGGATCAGTCACAATTGCACGGGCTATCGATATTTGTTGCTGCTGAAGGTTGTCGAGCTCAACAGGATGACAATGAGCCAGTTCTCCTATGCCCAACATCTCCAGTATCTCCTGTGCTTTATTTTCAACTGAACCAGGATAACCGTTGAGGTGCAGAGAAAACTCTATATTCTTTATAACATCCATGGAGCCAACCCATAGAGGATGTCCGTATACAATTCCTATACGGGAGCGTCTAAAATTTGTCCGTTCGTACTCCGACATCTTCAGAATATTCTTACCTTCAATATAAACCTCTCCGAAGGTTGGCTCTTCAATTCCCAGAATACTGTATAAAAATATTGACTTACCTGAAGCGGGAGGTCCGTAGAGAATACTAAAATCTCCGTACTTAATAGAACAAGAAATATTTTTGAGGATAGCCATTCTATCATCGCCGATAAAAATATACTTTGTAAGATTGGTTACGGTGACAATATCTTGATCTTTCATATTAGGGAAACGTAATAGTGCTATACATATCAGATGTATATACACATTACAGGAGTCAGAAACAGAAATCAAGAAGTATTTACATATTCATTACTTATGGAGTTTATTAGACATCAGATACTAAAGTCTATAGATATGTCTTTTTCTTTAAAGGGGCCTAAGACTGTGAAGTTAAGAATCTCCGGACGGAACATTACAGTCGCTAGTTCAACGAGCTGTTCTTTTGTAACGTTTTCTATGTTTTTAATAATCTCTTCAGGAGTTATTGATTGATTCTCCAGCAACTTTTTATTTCCAACAAACGATGCAACATTCTGTGAATCCTCAAGCGACAGCAACATTCTGCCTTTAATCATTTCTTTAGCTTTTATAAACTCATCTGCTGTTATTTCTCCTTTGGTCATCTTCCGGAGCTCTTTTAGAGTCACTTCAGCTGCTTCCTGAACCTTATCAACGCTGTTTGTGATACCTGCCTGTATTACAAAATTGCCTGTGTCATGATAAAATTCACGACCGGTTCCTATGTAATAACACAGTCCCCTTCGTTCTCTGACCTCAATAAATAAGCGTGAAGACATACCTCCTCCAAGAATTGCTGATAATACAGAAAGGGCGTATTTCCGTTTATCATAAAAAGAGAATGTACGATAACCCAGACAAAAATGTGCCTGCTCTGTTTTTTTATGTTTTACAAATATATGAGGTTTGCTCTGATTCTCAACAATTGGCTCAAATGTTACTTTTTTTTGCGGCTGCCACTGACCAAATTTTTGTTCTATGATACCTAGATATTTTTTTACTGTATCCTCATTTTGCAAACCACCTGCCACAACGAGTACAGCGTTCGCGGGATGGTAGAGTCTGTCCATATAATCAACGAACGTATCACGTGTAAAACTCGATACGGTTTCTTTGGTCCCTATAATGTCAAACCCCAGAGGATTGCCTTTGTATAACTGCTCTTCAAACACATCATTTACTTTGCGGGATGGAGTATCCTCGTACATGTTCATTTCCTCAATAATAACGCCTTTTTCCCTGTCTATTTCATCCTGAAGCAACTTAGGGTATAAAATCATATCCGACATAACATCAACGACCGTATCAAAATGCTCGGCTGTTGCTTTTATCCAGTAGCCCGTATGATCCTTCGATGTAAACGCGTTAAAAACTCCCCCTAATCCTTCAATTGTCGATGATATGATAAATGAGTTAGTATATTTTCTGGAACCCTTAAATGCCATGTGCTCAAAGAAGTGTGCTATTCCGTTATTATCTTTATTCTCATAACGTGATCCTGCTCCGATGAGTAGCAGTGTTGTGAGTGAAGGAAATGCCTCAGTATCTACTAGAAGGACATTTAATTTATTTTTCAATATGTGAGAGTGATACTTCATACTCCAATGATATCTGAATCTGAACGATTTCTCAACTCCAGGACTTGCTCTTGAGTTGATTTACCCGTTATTAATTGATACAATTTGATCCATCCGTCATCTGGGTCCATAGCTCAATTGGTAGAGCAGCAGCCTTTTAAGCTGTTGGTTGTGGGTTCGAGTCCCACTGGACTCACACAAAGATAGTAAACCTACGTCCTCCCCGCAAGCGGAGAGGACGTAGGTTTTTTTTATGAGAGAAGCAGCTGCTTCAGTCTTCCATTTCTTCGTCCGGCGGGATTACGTGCCACATTTGCAGACGCTGAAAAATACGGTGGCGCCGCTCACGGAACCTGACTGCTGTAAAGACCATATATGGTCTCTTGTAGAGCAGCGTTTTGATCTCGTGATCGCTCAGCTGGCAGAACTGGTTGAGCATATGGAACGCCCGATACAGATCGGCTTTAAAAACCACGTTGCCGTGATTCACATCACTGCCAAACGTGAGAAATCTATCGCCAATCTGAATCACTCTACTCTCCCATCCCTTTCCGTAAGCCGTTGCTATTGCTTCCGCAAGGAGCTCTGGCCAGTCTGCCTCAGGCAGCGCCAGAATTTTTTCGAAAACTCTGGTCGCGCGACGGGGAAACTCACGGGAAGGTGGTATGGTTGAGACCATCTCCTGCCACCCAGCCGTCCATCCGTTGATTTCCATCAGACGGGTATTGAGTTGTTGAGCGCTATCAAGTGCGTCGAAGATCTCTCCGGGAATTTCTTCACCGGGGAATCCCGAAGCGTTCACGTGTGCCCATAGAAGTATGAGACGCTGCAATGTATGCATAGTCTCGACAGTAAGATCCTGGATCTGCATTATTAATCCTCCTGAAACTGTACAGACGTTGGGATTGCTCCCAACCTCTGCAAGTACTCGAAGATTCTCCTCCTCTTGGAACGATAGTTCCACCTGAGAAAGAGGTTACAAACGTTACTCCCCGCGCGAGATTTACGATCGATGACACTGTCGGATAAAGGAACAAGCTCTTCCAGCATCTTCCATGCCAGGAAGAGGTCGCTTAAGAATATCCGTCCACCTCGTTGCAGGTCTTCTGCAAAGCTCAGGTGAAGATTGTGCCATTTTATCGAACGTCCCTCCCACTGTTTTCCGTAGGCCAGGGCGACCAGCTCCTTTAGAGTTACTGGCCACTCCTCTGTTGACCGATTAAATACGCGGGCGAATATGTGTTCGGCCCGGGGAGGGAGAATAGCGGTCGGATGCACCTTGAGCGGTCGTGAAACATCTGCCATTGTCTGGCATACTCGTTCGATCGCCTCAAGATGATCCAGTACCGACAAAATTTTCCCTCCCTGATCTTCTGTCTGTGCCTCGGCTTCAACCCACCGTTCGATCAGCGACTTGGTGAGATAATCCGTGTAGATGGCAACTTCGTGTAGTTCCATACAACCTCCTCAAGAGTCCCGACAGGTGCATACGACCTGTCGGGGACTCGGTTACTAAAAGGAATTGCCGGATTGCTATGTTGCTGACGGTTTTGTCTCGAGCAGGGTTTGACCCTGTGTCTCGTCAAGATACCCAGCCTCAACACAAGCAGTTACGATGGCCTGCCAGCGTGTATCATCTTTGATTGCCAGATCCTCACCAACCTCTCGTGAGCGTTGGTTGGGAAGCATGCCTTGATATGCGACATCATGTCGCATATACCAAAGTTTGTACACAACTGCCTGCATTCCTCCGACAGCTTTCCCTTCCAGTTTTTTCAAAGCTGCGGCAGGTGACTCCTGTGCATTACGTGCAAAAGCGTCACGTAACGCTTTCACTGAGGCGAAGAATAACCCGTAGGTTGTTCTTTTTTCAACAGGAGCTGCGGTTCGTTTACCGCTACTCGCCGTCGATTCGGCTTCATCATCTTCCCCATCAGGGAGTATAAGCGGCTCAAGAGCTTTGATCTTAGCCATGAGCGTAGGATTTTCGACCAACATCTGGTCGCACGCCTCACGTAGCTCTTTAACCATCATCTCCCAAGATCCACCGATACCCGCCTGTTTTATACGGAGAATCCGATCAAACACATGCAGCATCAGCAGATTTGCTTCTTCCGCCCACAGGATGGAATCATCGTAGCGGGATCTTGCCTTTCTCATACTGACGACGGTCCGCCCAAGCACGACAGTGCTATGATTTTGATCCACGTATCACCTCGTTTTCACTAGGCCGTCAGAGTGACGGCGATACACGCAACCAGGGTGGTTGTGCTTACTCCGGAGGACGGAGAGGTAGTAAAAAGAGATCTATGATCTCATGATTAAGAGGGGTGAAAAAAATAAAAATAAATTCATTCCTTTCATCCCTCTTAATCACTCTTGCTTCTCTCATATTGTGAAGGTTCTACGAGAGAATTCTTTTAGCATATAAAAGATTTCTCGAAAAATTGAGTTATTATACCAAAATGAAGAAGATAAAAATCTCTCACTGACGTTAAGTTTACTTAACAGCAGAATCAAGATTGTGAGAGAAGATATTGATCACTATCCCACCCTCCGATTCGGAGGGCGGGATAGTGAAGCGCTGATATCAGCTCCTTTAGAACTTAGTTACCTTGTTGGCAACTTCGGCTTCCAGGATCTTATACCTGCGCCATAGAACATTGATCGCATCCACCCAGCGGTCGGCTTCATCAGCATGCATCACCGCAAAAGCGGTTTGCAGATGCTGCTGAATATAGTCGGATACTGCGGGCGAACCACCCTGCCGCATTATCTCGATCTGGGTGATGACCCAGCCGAGAGAATCGACAAAGTGGCTTGTCTGCATATCAATGTCAGCTTCCAGAGACCGGAGGAAGGTCTTTGGCGGCTCGCTCTCTTCGCCATACTGCGCAATGATGAGTTGCACGTTCTGCCACGCATCAAACGCATGCACGAAAGCCTCGTCGCGGGTCTCAGGAATGTCGGCATCGTCGAAAACAGCAGTCAGAAATCTGACTATCAGCTCCGACATTACCTCTATCCTGAATCTCGCGGCGTCACTCTCGATTGAGGCTTCCCAACGAGCAAGAACCACGTCAACCCTATCCAGTCCGCGACCACGCGTTCGATTATGCATCTTACGCGCCGCCGGTGAAACCGGGTCGGACTTTCTTATTTGATTCTTACCGTAGGTTTTGTAGAGCTCGCCCAGTGTGCGTCGGGCCGCCTGGATATTCTTCCAGAACAAAAACCCGCCGCCTCTGGCAAGAACAAAACGTAGCGGAACGTGGGCCCATTGACGCTGACCGCCCATTGCGATGCGGATCGGAGCATCGAGCCCGCCTTTGGACTCATAAATGCTCGCGGCCGCGTCTCCGAACGTGCGTGGAATATCGGTGATACGATGTATTTCACCGACCAGGGTGATGAAGCGTGCTCCTTGAGGTTGCACACTTACCGTTTTGCCCTGGGCTGAACTTAGTTCTTCAGCTATCACTTCCTCCACGCTCGTTATCCCATCCCCCGGCAGAGCTTCGTCTTCGTCGAGTGTCTGCTCAGAATCTTCTTCCTCGTCTTCACGTGGCGGAAGTGTCAAATGCATCACTGCATTCAACTGCACGACGAGTGCTCTGAGGTTTTCCTCGAC
>JBDKFK010000019.1:0-28884 GCA_039798745.1 Candidatus Parcubacteria bacterium | reverse complement strand
GGTGGGAGAGGCTGCTCTTGTAGGTGTACGAGTTGGAGAAGCTGAACGCGTAGGTGACGCAGATCTCGTTGGTGTACGAGTTGGAGAAGCCGCTCTTGTGGGTGTTCGGGTCGGGGAAGCAACTGTACTATCAGTATACTCAACAACAAGCACAGGCTTGTCGGCAGAGGCTTCTTTAGAGTTAAACTTTAGGTCGTCGGTATTGGAAAGACTGGCAGGCATAATCGCAAGAGAAAAGACAGTACCTTTTTTGGAGTTAACGGTACTGGCGTTCAGTATAACTTCGATCCATGCACTGGAAGAGCCGCCGCTTATAGAAGCTATCTGTGTCGATGGCTTTAAGTTAGCGTTTGTCCCGTTATAGCTATTGTTATATGTTATCGAACTCTCTGACCATGAGCCATCGCTTACGAGCTTTACTGTTTGTAAGGCGGATGAGCCTCCATCAGAGACTGTTTTAATTCTTAGTTTTGCTGAAGTTATTGTTTTAGTAGCTAATGACGAAAGGTCAAATTTAAGGTAGCTTACACGAAGATCATTTCCCTGGACTGATAGAGGTGTTGTACTTCCATAATTATTGGTTGGTGAGCTTTGTCGTACCATAGCGTCACCAGAAACGGGAAGCGTAACAACGGTTGCGGCGTAGGCATCTTTCACAGGTGTGAAGATAGTAAGAAATACAGCAATGAAGGTCAAAACATATGTAGATACCGACGCTTTATTGCGCCGTTGGATGAAATTAAGTTGATTGTTTTGTCTCATGCTTGTTGGAATAACGATACGCTGAAAACGGATACGTATTTATCTTTTCATTGTAACCTATGAAAAATCATGATGTCAATACATATCTATATTAATGGTAACTGAGATGAACCGATAATATCACTATTATTGATTTTTACAAAGGATATCGCATCTCCACCAATACCAAACTCCCTCAGATAGTCTTCGACTAGCTGCTTATACTCATATCCTGACCAAAACAACGTTCCTTCCATGATAAATATGAGTTTTGGTTGTTTTTTGTAATCATACATTCCAGAAATCTGAGCAGCTACAAGACCCGCCGATCTTTTAAAGAGTGCTCTGGCGATTGTCATGGATTCCTGTGGAGCATCAGCGGCTACATTAAAAAGATCTTCACTAGAATTCAGCAAGGGGAAAGGAAGGTGGTTTTGCTGGACTACCAGGTTATAATGTTTGTACAAATACGCTCCCGAGACTTCTTTTTCAAAGATGTGACTTCCCGGATTAGCCGAGTCTTTGTCTATCAGAATTCCCGTTGCTGTTTGTTTAAGATCAGAAAAGTTTCCCGATTCAAGATTTACTACCGTTTTTTCGTCGAGGAAAATGCCCATATTGGTTCCTGTCCCCACGATTCCCCCGACTATTGCCGATGAGTCAGCCTGAATAAGCCCTGACAGTACAAGACACACGGTGTCGTTGGCTACCGTAATTTTAATGTTTCGTTGAAGAGTAGTCCTCATATCCTGTTCAACCTCTTCGCCAATTGTTTTACCGATGAGGCCCTCGCAGGTATGTTCCTTGGTTGATTTGAGAAGTATGCCGTCAAGCCGTTCCTGACGAACTATCGGGTTGAGAGGAAACGCAAAACTCAACCCTATTACGTTTGCGTGTTGATCTATTTGCTGGCGCATGAGTTCAAGGAAAATACCGCGTGTTGTGATAAGGGGCAAGTTAGTTTGTCTTAGTTCAATAATTTCTGCGCTCTTGCCATTACGCTTGCAGAGGGCATTTTTACATATAGTACCGCCGATAGTTATGGCCTGATATATCTCTCCATCCTTTACCATTTCGTGAAGAGGTAACGTATTTTTGAGAAAGGCGAGACTGTTTGTGGTTCCCTGTGACGCTTCCGTAAGTTCCTTCATGAAGTTCTCACGGATCTTCTTAAGTTCGTCCGTGGTGTATAGGGGTATGAGTGGCGTTTTCATATAATGTATATTATAGAATAAGGCTTTCAAAGTCGGTCTGCGGTCTAGGTATCTTCATAAGGTCCATCACGGTACCTGCTATTTTACTGAGTCCGTTTGAAACTGTCTGGTCGAGCTTGAGTTGTTGATTATGTTTGTCGTGAGGGTCATATATGATGAAAGGCACGGGATTGAGGGTATGTGCTGTGTGTGGTTCAAGTGTTTGTAAATCATACATGATATCCGCGTTTCCGTGATCCGCTGTAATGCAGCATATATATTTATTTTCTGTCAGCATCGCACAGATTTTCTTCATCTGAGCATCTACTGTTTCGACACCTCTAACGGCAGCCTTAAAATTACCCGTGTGTCCGACCATGTCTGGGTTGGCGAAATTGATGAGAATAAAATCGGGGTGGTTTCCTTTAACTGTCGCTTCCACATTTGACTCTATTTCCGCGGCTTTCATCTCTGGCATGGTATCATGTCTGACTTTGTTGCTTTCAGCAAGACTTCTAAGTTCACCGTCGAATACAATCTCTGTTCCTCCATTAAAAAAGTAAGTCACATGGGGAAATTTTTCAGTCTCAGCAGCGCGTAGCTGTACAAGATTGTGTTTACTGAGTACCTCACCAAGTGTACCGGTTATGTTTTCCTTATCGAAGATGACATCATAGGTATAGCTTTTGTCATACTCTGTCATTGTATATATTTTGCAGCCCGGATGTTTTTCTATGGCTGCGGTTACTAACTGTTTCATACGGTCGCTCCGGAAATTGAAGAGGAAAAGAGTGTCACCGTTTTGTATACCGGTATGTTCGGGATCAATGGCTACCGGCTCAACAAACTCATCGGTAATATCGCGCGCATAGCTTTTTTCGAATGCGTGAACAAGTGCCTTATGCGGTACATGGTGGTGCACGTCATGATGAGCTGAAGTATTGGTAAAGAGATCAAGAGCTTTTTTTGTCCTATCGTAATTGTGATCACGGTCCATAGCGTAGAATCTTCCCACGAGGCTTACTACTGATCCAAATTTAAGGTCCTCAATTTTGTTAAGAAGACGCTTCGCGCTTTCAATGCCTGATGTCGGGGGCACATCTCTTCCGTCGGACACAAAATGGATATATGGACTTTTACATCCTTCCATCTTCATTATCTCCAATAGTTGTAGAAGATGATTCTCATGGCTGTGTACGCCGCCGGGGGACACGAGACCGATTATGTGTATCTGCTTTTTTTTGGCTTCACCCAACAGTTTCTGAAAGCCTGATCGCTTGAGTATGCTTTCATCTGCATCTCTATGAGCAAAGCTTCTGTCTATCTTGACAAGAGTCTGGTATAAAATCCGACCAGCACCGATGGTAAGGTGTCCTACTTCACTTCCGCCGATTTGTCCTTTAGGAAGGCCGACATACTCTTCGCTCGCCTGTAAGATAGTATGAGGAAAGTTATTCCAAAGGTAATCATAGAATGGTGTTTTGGCCACATAGATAGCATTATTCAGCTTTGGTTCACCAATACCCCAGCCATCCATGATAATGAGGGCAAGTTTTCTCATATTCTTATTGCGCTTTCGATCTCGAGAAGTCTATTATATTTGGCAAGTCGTTCAGAACGTGACATAGAACCTGTCTTGATAAAATCAGCGGCACAACCATATGCGAGATCTGCGATAAATGAATCCTCAGTCTCTCCCGATCGATGAGAGATCACAACTTTCCATCCGGCGCTTCTCGCCATCTTGATTGCCTCAACTGTTTCTTTGAGGGTGCCGATCTGATTGACCTTTATAAGCACCGCGTTGGTTGCTTCCATTGCCACGCCTTTCTGAATACGTTTTGTATTGGTAACATACAAGTCGTCACCAACCGTTATAAAAGTACCCGCCGCGGCCGCGGTGAATTTGCGGAAATTGTCCCAGTCATCTTCAGCAAAAGGATCTTCGAACGAAAGTACAGAGTATTTTTCAACAAGCTTCATATAGTAGGCAAGCAGTTCGTCAGGTGAAAGCCGGCGGTTGTTCTTTTTTAAGATGTAGGTACCGTTCTCGTAAAATTCGGTCGAGGCGGCATCAAGAGCGAGGTTAAAGTCATCTTTATCATGGTAAGAGGTTTCATCTGCGGACTGAAGAATGAGGTCTATTACAGCTTCATTAGAGGAAAGGAGTGGTGAGTAGCCGCCCTCGTCACCCACGAGTGTGGACAGGCCTTTCTTTTTGAGATTTTTTCCTATCTGATGAAAAATTTCAGACGCTGTGCGGATAGATTCGGATGGCTTGTCAGTGGTTGGTACAATCATGAATTCCTGGATATCAAAGTTCCATCCTGCGTGTTTTCCGCCGTTTACAACGTTTACCATTATCCGTGGAAACTGAGGTGCAACATCATGAAAGTAATGTTTGTGTATGAGCTTCCACAAAGGCATTTTTTCAACGTGAGCGGCTGCACGTGCTGCGGCAAGAGAAACTGCAAGGAGTGCGTTGGCACCGAGTTTTGATTTATTTTCTGTTCCGTCCTGCTCAATCATTTTTGTATCAATCGCCTCGAGTTCCCGTACATCCATACCTTTCAGTGCAGGAGCTATTACTGACTCAATGTTCTTAACAGCTTTCTGTACACCAAGCCCCATATAGCGAGTTTCATCGCCATCGCGCAGTTCAACCGCCTCATGCGAGCCTGTCGATGCTCCTGAAGGTACTGAAGCGCTATGAATTGAACCGTCTTCAAGCTGTACAAATGCCCTTACTGTTGGTTTACCTCTGGAATCAAGAATCTCCAGAGCTTTAATGGATGAGATTTTCATATATAGTATATTATCACATTTTCGCATAACGATTGACAAATATTTTTAAGTATGGTCTAATAATTTTAGTGAAAAAATATCTTGCAGCTCTTGTCATATCTCTGGTTCTCTTATCTAATGCCGGCTATTCTGTATTTGCGCAGTCAGGCTCTTCAGGTTCATCGGTAGGAGTGGCAACTGAGAGCATGATGGTACCTCCAACATATCCGACTACATCTACCTCACAAACATTTCTTGGTCAGGATCAGTACTACACCGTTACATTCAGGGGAAATGGTGAGGCAGTAGTGACCCTCAAAGTTATTTTTTCCAATCTTACCCCCGATCCCATATCTACTATCACTCTCCGCATGCCTAAGGCAGAGATTCAGGACGTGTTGGGTTTTCAGGTAATGAGAGAACCTCAATGTATGCGATACGAGCAGTATCCTACACCTACAGTTCAGCCAATGATACTGCCGGACAACAATGGGGCTGAGTATATGAAGCCGTATCCTGTAAGTAAATGCGCTGAGTATCAGGCGCCTGATTATTATCAGTACTGGTACGGAGTAACCAAATATCAGAAAGCCGCTGTTGAAGTAAAAGGTGATACTATAGTTGTTGGTCTTCCTGCCGAAGTACAGCCGGATAGTTCAGCGAGCTTCATGTTGTATTACCGCGCAATGGGTTTTACAAAAAAGAATATCTTCGGAGCGTATAGCTATAATTTTGAAACGCTGAAAGCGGAAGATAAAGTACGAACATTACAGGTAGGTATAAGTACTGACTCTGATCTTGTTCTGAAAGATGCACAAGGTGCAGTTGACTATGTAAAACCATCAACTTCGGCAATGGACCTGGGTATGGCCGCGGGAAAATCAGCAATGGCGAACAGCCAGCTTGATTCGGCATATCAACAGATAGGGAGTGGTTCAATCGTGAAGACGGCTTCCAATCTTCAGCCGCTTGAGTCTTATAAAGTAAAAGGTGCTTATGCACCATCAACATATGCCCTTTATGGAACCCAACTGTTCTTTGTTACACTGGGAGTACTTCTTGTATTAGGCGTATTGGTATTCTTTGTACGCAAGATGGTTCTTCATTTCAGAACACAGGCACTGAATAAACCAAAGAGTACAGCTGACAAACAGTCTGATATGGTAGATC
The DNA here is from genome assembly GCA_039798745.1 of Candidatus Parcubacteria bacterium. GTDB lineage: Bacteria > Patescibacteriota > Microgenomatia > UBA1406 > GWC2-37-13 > JBDKFK01. Next base: position 22,996 of record JBDKFK010000019.1, on the reverse strand, counting down.
ATGGAAGAGCATTCTTGGAAGGCTCAATAGCATCTTTTATCGCCTCAATCATGGTCGCGGGGTATACGGTCATCGTTATGATAGGTGTAACCCAGTTCAACTCCTATTACTACAGCGAATTTAATTTTGTGATAATGATTTTTGTGACGATCATATCCTTTGCAGTGTATAGTCTCTTTATGTTCGGCCCTGCCATTTACCTGGGCGTTAAAAGAGGATACCTATGGGGACTCGCAACATTTGTTATGACAACGTTGTTCCTCGTGGTGTATCTGGTTGTCATTGCCGGATTTATATTCCTTATCCGGTCTAACAGAGGATACTATCCTGGTCCTATCTACAATAAAGCCGCACCCAGCAAAACATAACCTATTGTTTGTAGCTTATACACGATTGTTTCCAGCCTACTCGCCGGTTACCATCATATGATGGACCCTCTTCTTGCTGACCTTGGTTTCTCTCATTGTCTTGGTATAGGCCCTATGACATACTCACTCCTTATTGATAGATTCGCGACAGCGGAAAAAGCATACAATGCCAGCACCGAAGACTTAAGGGCAGTTATAGGAGAAGCTCTTACGCGTGAATTTCTCAAGTTCAGAGCGGTTTTTCATCCACATAAGAAGCTTCAGGAGTATAAGAGTAAGGATGTACTCGTGCTATCGCGTAGGAGTATCCTGTACCCGCATACATTGCTAACCCTTCAGGATGCACCTATTTGTTTGTATGTAAAAGGAGATATTTCCCAGTTCAGTCTGAACGAGGCACGCTTGTTGGGTGTTGTAGGAACAAGAAAACCAACATCATATGGTGTACAAGTCACCAAGATGCTTGTCGAACAACTTGTGGCTGAAGGGTGGGTTATTGTCTCGGGGTTAGCCATAGGAATAGACGCAACAGCGCATCGCACAGCACTTGATAACGGCGGCAAGACAATCGCTTTTTTAGGCTGTGGTGTAAACATAATGTATCCGTATGAGAACGCAGATCTATACCGCCGCATGAAAGAGCTCAATGGACTCATCATATCTGAGTTTCCTCCCGATATGACGGTAAAAAGAGGTATGTTTATAAGCAGAAACAGACTCATCTCAGGACTATCGAGAGGAGTTCTCGTAATTGAAGGGAGTGGTACTTCAGGGGCTCTCGCAACTGCGCGATACGCAGCTGTGCAGGGACGCGACGTCTTTGCAACGCCGGCACCTATTACCTCTGCTCAATCGCAGGCGCCTAATATTCTTCTTAAGGAAGGAGCGATCGTCGTAACTTGTGGAAATGATATTCTGGACGCGTACAATCTAACACAGGCGCGGAGTACAGGCGAGGTGTCTCATAGTTTTACCGACAAACAGGAGCAGGATATTTACCGATTGTTACAGCAGGAATGTTTAAGGTCGGACGATATTGCGCATAAGTTGGAGGTCTCCATTGCGACAGTACTGCAGACGTTGTCTGAGCTGGAGATGAAAGGTGTAGTACGGCAGAATATCGCGGGTGAGTATGAGCTGTGTTGAGTTTATGTCTGATCAAGCTTATGTACGCGGCGCAGATATTTTTCTTCAAGGTTAGGCGGTGTGTTAAGAAATGTTTCTACAATTTTTTTTGCTGTCTCAAAATCAGTATAGTCTGCGGCTAGTGAAAGAACATTAACATGGTCATTTTCTCTTCCATGCCGAATTTGATCCGGGCTAAAAGCCTGTGCACAGCGTATGCCATGATATCTGTTTGCAGCCATAGCTACGCCTATTCCTGAGCCGCAAACCACAATTCCCACATACTCGGATGGTTTCTGTAATACTGCCTGGGCAACTTTCTGCGCGTAGTCAATGTAATCGTCGTTTGCTACATATTCATAATCGCCCATGTCCTCAATACGAATATTCTTCTCCTGGAGATACTCCATTAATTTATTCTTAAGATCAAAACCCCGGTGGTCAGCACCGATGAAGATCGTCATACTTTTAGTATAGCACACGATATAATTATTTCAGTATGTTTGATACTCATTGCCATCTCAATTTTAAGGCGTTCAAAAAAACAGTCGAGGAGACTCTTGCAGAAGCTCACACAGCAGGCGTTACTCATATCATGATGCCTGGCACTGATGTAAAAACATCAGAGCGAGCTATTGAGTTGAGCCGGCAATATGATAACCTGTATGCTGCGGTCGGGATTCATCCCCATCATGTATATCAATACCTGCTTCCGAATGTACAACAACAGCCAAATCCCCCAAACATTGAGAGTGATTTAGCTGCTATAGAAACACTTTTGGATGAGACAAACGTTCTGGCTGTTGGGGAAGTGGGATTGGACAGGCACATCTACGAAGAGACGAAGTATGTTGAGTACCATGTTGATGAACGGTTCATTTCACTACAGGTGGAGCTGTTTCAGCGTCAGGTTGAACTTGCCGTTCGCAAATCAAAAAGCCTTATTCTTCACAATCGCGAAGCCAAGCAAGAGATGCTCCCGATTCTCAAAAATTTGTGGAACAGAGGCCTGGAGCACCGCACTGTTTTTCATTGTTGTGAGCCAGATGCTGAGTTGCTGACGTTTGCCAAGGAACATAAGATGTTTATTGGTATAGATGGCGATGTTACCTATGTACCAGAGAAACAGGATTTTATCAAAACCGTTCCCCTGGAAATGTTAGTACTTGAGACGGATGCTCCATTTTTGCTGCCCGAACCATTGAGGTCGCAAAAGAAATACCCCAATAGACCTTCAAATGTACGTATCACGGCCGAGTTGGTTGCGCAGCTAAAGAATGTAAGTGTGGAACAGCTAATCGAGGTCACTAAAGCCAACAGTATGCGTTTATTCGCTCTCGATTCATTACCACAGGAATAAAGAAAGAACTATAGCGACTACAAATCCTACGGTGAGAGATTTCATGAAATAACCCACTACAAAGCCCAGAACAAAGCACGCCACCATAAGGTGAATCTTGAACTCTTTACTTATGGCGATGGCGAAATGAATAGTCATTATATATACCGCAGCGAAGACGATATAAAAAATATAATCTTCCTGTTTTGGTTCATCGTCTAACAGATAGGGTGGTCTGAAATAACAGTTTGTACAACCGGGTGTCGCAGTGAGAGCTGGAGTATCTGTTGGGATGGGTGTATAGGTAGGAAGTGGTGTTATAGTGGGTGTATTCGTGGGGGCAGGACCACCTGGGGTAGGTGTGGCTGTGGGAACGCCGGGTGCAACAGGAGCGCAGCCTGTAGTGCTGAGACCGTTTCCTATCTGTGCACTGATGCCATATACTGTCCAGGTGCCGTTAACCAGCGCCTGCCATACTACTTCTGCCTGAGTACCTGATGTTGCTATTATAGGAGACTTGGAACTGCCGAGGTCACACGTTAATCTGATAGGGTCACTAAGTGATCCCGATGTATCCATTTCTCGCGCAAATATATCCGCTCTTCCTCCGGTCCCGTCAGTATTATCATCCCATACTACATACATTCTATTTGTACTAGAGTTCCAGGACATAAACGCGTCGGCCTCGTTGCCAACCCGTTGACCGATTCCTATGGAGGAAGACCAGGTGTTACCACCGTCATTTGAGTACTTAACAAAAACATCATGAACATTTCCAGGAATATCATTATCCCAGCTCAAAAAAAGTTGTGTGCCGTTGGTGGCGATTCTTGGATTAGTGGAATTACTGGCATTGTTAGAGATATTTTGGGTTGTCCATCCGGTACTTTCTTTGCGTCCGTAGTAAGCTTCACCGGCATGCTGAAACACCACATGAACAGTTCCACCGCTTGTAACAGTAACATGAGGTCTATCCTGTCCTAAACAATCAGCGATAGGCGCACTTTCTGGACCGAGCGTACCATTCGCGAAGCGTTCACGGTAATATACATTGGAAACAGTTGATGTAGCTCCGCACTTACGGCTCAACCATACTATATGCGCATTACCCTGGCTATCTGCCGCGACTCGACCATCATACAAGCCCGTTCCGGTTGATATAACTTGGCGGGCCGACCACGTTACTGTCGTTCCGTTTATGGTCCCTTGCTGATAAAAAAGCTGAGTTGTGTTTACGGCTGTGTACGCGACATGAAGAGTATTCCCTGAGATGGCAATTGAAGGACGACTTGCCATACTCCCATCCACAGCAAGATCTTGTACTGCCCCATACGATCCTGTCAGGTTATTAACGTACTCAATCTTTGAGTCGGTATTGCCCAGTTGGTTAAGATATACCACATGACTTTTGCCGTTTGAGTCCATAACAATCCATTGAAAAACTCCCGTTACGCCGGCAGGGCTGAGGGTGTGGGTGGTTAACTGGTACTGACTACTTTCAGAAAGTGCAGCAAGAATTGGCTTCACAATCAATGTAGAGGCGAGGACATATAAACAGATAAGGGCAAAACCAAATGTAGCAGTGGCTTTATGAGTGACGTTCTTCATGGATTATATCCATTATATAGCAGATCAGAAAGAGTTTGTTTAAATGTTTCGATAGAAAAAAATCCCGATCTCTGTTTGGCTAGTACACCTATGTTACGTGCCATGGCAGGACTATTAAAGAGCGTTGATATTCTGGTTGCTATATCTTTAGGATCCTCAGGGTCCGCAAATAGTGCGGCATCCTGAGCCGTCTCATGAAATACAGGTATGTCAGCAAGTACGGAGGGTGTCGCGCAAGCGGCAGCCTCTATAAAAGAGTATCCGAGGCCTTCATCACGAGATACAAGAATGTTCAGTTTAGCATGTTCATACAATGCCACAAGCTGCTCATCAGTTACGAAGCCGGGAAAGATGAACCGTTTATCACCGCGGGTTATTCTGATAAACTCCCTGAGCTCACTCATCCATGGATGGTTTAAGTTGCCTCCGTTACGTTTTTCGAATACTTTACCCACAAAGACACATGGAATATTAGCTATTTTTACCGCCTGCGCGATATGAATGAGGTTCTTATTCCAGGTTGCATCGCCAACATAGATACAATAGCCATTTTTAGGCAGCCGGAATGCGTCAAGGATGGTTTCATTATATTTTTGTTTGACTGCGTCAAGAAATGAAGATGAGAGCGGTGGATAGGCTATATGAATGCGCTGTTTATCAATATGCAGAAGCATATGGATATCGTGCTGACTCGCGTAGGAGTCGGTAATTATAACGTCATAATGTTTCAGCAGAAAACTGTTTAGGATAATATGTAAGTTACCCCGTATGCCTGCGGGGAATTTACGGGAATATTTGAGAGGGATAAGGTCGTGTATAACCGTAAGCTGCCAGTTTGCTATGCGTCTATAGGTGAGTGGCGGCTTGAGAAAATCATAGAACGGGTTGAGAAATATAGAATTCATCTGAACGCTCTTTATATCTCCCGTAAATGTTAGCGTACTATCAAACGATTGCCGTAAGGTTGCAAGATACCTGCCAATGCCTCGCACGGCACTTAATGAGTCGTTTAAGGTGGGGTCATAGGCATAAACCTTAGTGTTCATGGATTTATTCTAGCATACTTACGCTATATCAAAAAATGTGAGCAGTTGTCAAAAAATTGTTATGAGTTATAGATTATGCCTAATTAAGGAACATATAACCATATGTCGTATTGAAAAATAATCGATTGTGTATAATAATCGCTGTATGGATAAATTTATATTAACACTAACCCAGGCTCAGGAGTATATTCATAACGCGACCTATGATCTGAATCATAGTACAAAGTATTACAGTCGCTGTATTGATGGACGGTATGAGAGTAATAACACCCTTCCCGCGATGGCTATTGCCGGCGGAGATGCCGGAGAATTAGCTATCTTTATTGCGGCCTCAAACATATACGGCTTTGAGATCGACGCGGAGAAGTGTATGAACATACTGACAGATATTGTTGGCGGATATGAACATCTGGGATTCCATACAGACACTCACGCGAAAGATGCAGTTGGGTGCGCAGGATGTGGTCACCTTAAGCAGATGCGTCTTGATCCGGCAACATATAATCTTACTGAGGATAACATAAAAACCATAAACAACCTTGTTCAAAAATCTCTCAAGAAAGGCGCAAAAGAGGTGGTATTACAGGGTGATCACCACGAAGCCGCGGTATTTATCGTAAATGGACCGTACGGTATCCTGCCACAGGCACAGTTACAGACAGATGATGGGTCATTACCTGTACAGGCTTTTGTTGCGCATAAATCGCTTGTTGACGCGCGTCATGTGGAGCTATGCGAGCGATTGGTGGCAGAAGGGGTGATTAAACTTGCGGAGGGGTTGGGTGAAGAGTATCTGTATGAATCAGTCTCGCAGGTATCAGACGATCATCTCATGGAAACAGCCAAGCGTCTTGCGGGAGGGCTTCCTATATTTTCCGTAAAGTTTAAAGACGACGGTACGTTCCAACTTGAAGATATGGGCACGGTTTCACCCTAACTTAGTATTGATATAGTTCGTCCTCTTGTAGGTGATTTGAGAAGATGTTAGGATAAAAGCCATGAATCTTACTATCAAACTCGTCGATAAAACTCTTCCTTTGCCCAAATACCAAACCAACGGATCGGTTGCCTTTGATCTTTACGCGCGAACTGAGATGGTTGTTCCACCATTCAAACCTACGATCATCCCTGCCAACTTTATTGTAAAGATACCTGAGGGGTACTTTCTCATGCTAGCATCACGCAGCTCTCTTCCTCTGAAAAAAAATCTCATGCTGGCTAATGGTATCGGCGTTATTGATCATGACTACTGCGGCGACAAAGACGAGCTGGGTGTGCAGGTGTTAAACTTTTCTCAGGAAGATGTACATATAGAACGGGGTGAACGTATTGCGCAGGCAATACTTGTAAAAATAGAGAAAGTTGAGCAGTTCAAGCAGGTTGAGTCTATGAACGAAGAATCCCGTGGCGGATTTGGTTCAACAGGAAAGTAACGGGGCTCTGTGATAAGTTTGTTTATATACATATGATAGCAACAGGCGAGCAGGGTTATCTCGATTTACTCCAGGACGTACTGACAAACGGCGCATATAAGGATGATCGGACCAATACAGGTACCAAAAGTCTATTCGGTCGTCAGATACGGTTTGATCTTTCTAAAGGATTCCCCTTACTAACAACAAAAAAAGTATTTATAAAAGGAATTATTCATGAGCTGCTTTGGTTTCTTCAGGGCTCTTCTAATATTAAGTACCTCGTTGATAACGGAGTTCATATTTGGGACGATTGGCCATACAAACATTATCGTGAAGCCCAAAAGGATAAAAAAACTGCTATGACTCAGGAGGAGTTCATTAAACAGATTAAAGAGGATGAGTCGTTTGCCGCTCAGTGGGGAGACCTGGGACCTGTGTATGGAGTTCAGTGGCGACACTGGAAAACCCCCGATGGGAAAGAGATTGATCAAATAGCCGATGTCATAGACCAGATAAAGAAAAATCCTTTTTCACGACGGCTCATAGTCACGGCATGGAACCCTGCTGAGATTGGTGATATTGTCAAACATGGAGGCCTGCCTCCCTGCCACACCCTTTTTCAGTTTTATGTTGTAGACAATAAACTTTCCTGTCAGCTGTATATGCGCAGTAATGATCTATTCTTAGGCGCGCCTTTTAACATTGCCAGTTATAGTCTCTTAACGATGATGGTGGCTCAGGTTACAGGCCTGCAGGTTGGAGAGTATATACATACTATGGCTGATGCTCATCTGTACAGCAACCATTTTGAACAGGCAAAGCTACAGATCTCGCGTGATATTCGTCCACTGCCTACAATGAATATACGTTCCTCAGTCAAGAATATAAATGATTTTACGTACGAAGATTTCACATTACAAAATTATGAGCCTCATCCGCCGATAAAAGCACCGGTTGCTGTATAACATATGTTAAAAATATACTTTACTGCCTCAACATCAGTATCTCCTGAGGTAATAAAACGATACAAGAAACTATATCAGGCCTTAAAACGCCTCAATGTATTAATAGTGTCCGGTGAGCAGGTAGTGAATCCAAAGCTACTAGAGAAAGATAAAACACTTACCGCCGAGGAGATATTTCTACGCCAGAAAGAGCATATTGACGGAGCCGATGCGGTAATTGCCGAGGTAACCAACGCTTCACACGGAGTGGGCGGTGAAATTGTATACGCGTTGACTCAGAATAAACCTGTTCTGGCACTTGTTCACGCGGGAGAAGAGGATGTTATTTCGCCGATGATTGTAGGCAATCCGTCTGACAGGTTGTTCCTCGAGTACTACAACGGTGATAACGGACATTTCAAAATGAAGGAGTTTCTTCAACACGTGGCGACCACCAATAAGAAAAAAGGTAAGTTTGTGGTCATAGACGGAGGAGATGGTTCAGGTAAAACGACACAGGCAAAGATGCTTATAACCTATCTTAAAAAGAAAAAGATTCCTGTCACATATTTTGATTTCCCCCAGTATTATCAGTCATTTCATGGAAAGACGGTAGCTAAGTATCTTAGAGGTGAGTTTGGGAATGTCCAGGAAGTTTCTCCGTACCTTGCTTCACTCGCGTATGCTCTGGATAGAGCATCGGTAAAGCATGAGATGGAAGGAGCTCTAAAGCGGGGTGAATATATTATAGCGAATAGATACGTAAGTTCTAACTTAGCTCATCAGGGAGCTAAATTTGACGATCCAAAGGAACGCGAAGACTATATAACCTGGGAGCAGGATTTGGAGTATAAGGTTCACAAAATTCCGCGTGAGGATATCGTAATATATTTATACGTTCCATGGCAGATAAGCGATACTCTTGTAAAAAAGAGAGGAGCACAGAAGTATTTAAAAGGAGAAGTGCAGGATATCCATGAGAAAGATATCAACCATCGGACGAACGCGCAGACAATGTACCTGGAACTGGCAAAGAAACATTCGCACTGGGTGATGATTGACTGTACGGAAAACGGTACCATAGCGCCTATGGAGGAGATTCATAAGAAAATAATAGCTACACTGATAAAGAAAAGAATTATTTCACAGGAATAACGTACTATAATGAATATACATCCACACTATGAATATTTACGTAACACATTCAAAAAAATTTAACTTCCACGAAGATTTGTATAAACCTCTTAGGAGTTCACCATTAAACGTAAACCATCAGTTCTTTCTTCCCCATGAGTTCAACGACGAACCATATGACTCTAAAAACCTTATCTTCAACAAAGGGTGTGATCTTATTATTGCTGAGATATCATACCCTTCGACCGGGCAGGGTATAGAGTTGGGTTGGAGTGATGTTTTTCATATACCAATTGTCTGCGTATATATGACGGGAGCTAAAATTTCATCATCTCTTACCGTGGTTTCACATGATTTTATAGAGTACGGAAGCCCCGTAGACCTCATTTCCAAGCTCAGCGAATATATAAACGCACACGCGCAAGCATAATATACTTATATGATCAGTATCATAGCCGCTATCGATAATAACAGAGGAATAGGTAAACATAATAAGCTCATGTGGCGTATCCCCGAAGATATGCAGAGATTCCGTGAGCTCACGAGTAACCACCCGGTAATACTGGGACGTAAAACATATGAATCTATAGGTAAACCATTGCCAAACAGGACAAATATTATTATCTCCAGAGATCCTACGTACACCGCTGAAGGGTGCATGGTTGCTCACTCTGTTAAAGGTGCCATTGATATGGCCAAATCTCTTGATTATGGAGAAATTTTTATTATCGGCGGTGCTCAGATTTATACTCAGGCGTTGCCCTATGTAGATAAGTTGTACCTAACTATTGTAGATCACACGTTTGACGCCGACGCGTTTTTCCCAGACTACGCGTCATTTACAAAAGAAACATTCCGAAAGAAAGGCGCAACGGATACATTACACTACACGTTCGTAGATCTGGAAAAATAACTGAGCATATCATTCTTGACAAAGTATTAAGCGTCCACTATGATCAAACTTATGGCAACAAAAAATAAATCGGTGTTAATAACTCTTGAAGATAAGCTCGAGGAACTCCTCGTGCATAAAGCACCTCCGTTGCCAACCGCCTGGAAAGAAGTAATCGTTCAGTTTTCTCCATGGATCACACTGATTCTTATGATCCTGGTAGTCCCGCCTTTATTGGCACTTCTTGGCCTCGGTGCCGTACTTGCTCCGGTAAGTTATATGGGTGGTGTAAATAATGGCATTAACTACACCTTTTCATTGCTTGTCAGCGTTGTTTCACTTGTTCTTCAAGCAATGGCAATTCCTGGACTGTTTAAACGCAGTCGAAAAGCCTGGTACCTCCTTTATTATTCAACTCTGCTAGGGGCTGTATCAAGCCTTATAGAGTTCAACATCGGCGGCCTCATTGTAGGCACTCTTGTGTCTATGTATATCCTCTTCCAAGTCAAATCGTATTATAAATAAGAGCGACTAAGATCACAGCTGATTATTAGCTAATCGTGTAATATATTGAAATGGATAGAACTCAGAAAGTAAGAGAAGCGTATCTCAAGCAAGATGTTGATGAGATGAAACGTCATCATACCAAAGCTATAATTCAAAAATCATTGAGTCATAAGGAACATCATAAGACTCAGTTCAATCTTCCTGAAATTATTCTTGGAGGTCAGGACGGTCTGGTTAACGTTCTTGGTGTAATACTCGGAATTGCCGCAGCTACCTCGTCTACTCAGTTGGTTATTATAGCCGGACTGGCAGCTACCTTTGCAGAGAGTATTTCTATGGCTGCTGTGGCGTACACATCAACTATAGCTGAGGCGGATTATTATCAGTCTGAGTATGAGCGGGAAAAATGGGAGATACAGCACGTACCAGACGCAGAGCGTGAGGAAGTACGCGTGTTGTACCGGAGTTATGGATTCAAAGGCAAAATACTGGAAGACATTGTTGAGACAATTTGTTCAAACCCCGAAATATGGCTTAGGGTAATGATGGAGCAGGAGCTCAAACTGGAGCCGGTTAGTAGATCAGAGGCGTTATCGGCCGCCTTAATAGTTGGAGTATCGGCGCTTGTTGGTTCTTTTGTCCCTCTCACTCCCTATTTTTTCCTTCCTATTGAACAGGCTACGATATGGGGACTGATTATTTCAGCATTCACTCTTTTTAGTGTAGGCTTTTATAAAGCAAAAAAAACACTGGGTCGGCAGTTATTGAAACAGGGAATGGAAATGATGATTATTGGTATGGTGTCTGCACTTGTGGGTTACTTTATAGGAAGTCTGTTCAAGGTGCCGCCGATGTGAAAACAGAGTACGCCCGGTTGAATGTTTCAAAAGGCACCTCATTTTTGCCTTCAAGCTGCAGCTTTAAGATGCTAACAATGCCTGAGGTGTTCGTCATCTCTGTTATTTTGAGTCGTGTATCTATACCTCCTATAGGAGCAAGAGTCCATAACCCCGGCCACCCCTTCAATGCACGATACATATTGTAGATAGCCTCACCAAGCGTATGGCTGCGCTTCTGAGCGGTACCGTTTTTTTTATAGTATTCCTCCACAATGGGCGGCGTATAATGAGCCTGAAGTGGAGCGTTGCGTACAAGGCTGGCAATAATATTAAAGGGTACAAAGCCATCTTCCTTGCGTATAAGTCGGGTATATGTTGCGTCAATATGGTTTTGGGGCTTATTATCAATCTCTCCTTTTTCGAGACGTTCCAGAGTCTGTTTCAGGAGATCAAAACCTATATCCGTAAGTTTTTTTTCCAGGTCGTGATGCGTATCCGTCGGCTGGATTGTGTACTGCGCGGTTGTTAGTATCGGGCCATGATCGAGTAACTCATCCATCTGCATGAGGCTGACACCTGTGTGTGATTCACCGAGCAATAGAGGATAGGTAAGAGGAGACGCTCCACGATACAGTGGTAAAAGTGAAGGGTGAATATTCCAGAAGCCATGTGTAGGTGTTTCGAGAAGACCTGCAGGAATAATCTTGCCGTAGGCGTAGAGTATCGCAAGGTCGATGTGTTTGTTGAGCAGTAGTTGTGGAAGATCGTTGAGTTTGTTTTGATCAAAAACCTCTAGACTCTGTTGCAGAGCAAGCTGCTTTACCGGTGTCTGTGTAAGAATCTGTTTTCTTCCAACTTTTTTGTCAGGTTGAGTGACCACCAACGAAACTTCCACCCCGCTGAGCTGGGTTAGTATTCGTTCCAGTAAGTGCGCGGCGAACGGGGGAGTTCCAAAAAAAGCTATACGCATATTAACGGGTATATTCTAATGACTTTTCAACCAGAGGAAACAATTTTTTATCTATCATAAATACCAACGGCTTGCCGGTGAGTGTATTTGTTGTCGTAAAAATATATGCGGGTATCTGTTGAGATACAAGTACACGTGCGGTAATTTTTTTACCCTTCAATGTCACGGTTTCTGTAGGGAGTGTGGTGTCACGGGCACTGTCGAACAACGGACTTTGAATATCGCATGTATAGCGTATGATATTGGTTTTGGATACCAATTCAGCTTCGCTAGACGCTGAAGATTCTAGCTGCATAAATGAGGGATACAGGAAAGAGACCCCACAGATATTCTTAGCATTTTTAACAAACTCTATAGCCGGTATTTCGGTAGGTGTAGCCTCGGGTATCTGTGTTGGCGCCTGTGTTGGCATATTGGCCACAATTTTATTCTGCATCTCCACATAGGTTCCGTACTTTACGCCAACTATGAACAATAGGACGCATAGAAGAAAGCTCAGAAGCAGGTAAGGGCCCAGACGCATAGACATATAATATAGTCTACCATATACTTATCAGATAAGCATTCTGTCCTGTTAGGAAAGGATATGCTTGACAAAAGGAAAGATGATATTGTATACTTCATATTGGATCCTCCTTGATGAGGAGTGCAGTAGAAAGCTTTTTCTGTATACTTTTTGTATATGTGGGTAACCGTCCCATTCGGACGGAAACGAGATGGGGACTTACCCGACAGTATCGGGTACACATCTCTCCCGGCTTTTTCCTTCAGGGAAAAAACTTTCTATTTTCACTTTCATTGTGGGGGATCTTTATTTACCCCGCATTATCCGGATTTCATTATCCCTTTTTATTTCTTGAAATTATTGATACATTAATAATGTATCCGGTTTGCGAAACCACTTATTGTAAACTTTACTTTTCCATGAAAACATCACCTTCGTTACGTATCGAGACTGTACTATTATGATGTCGTGCCTAAAAAGTTCATATGTATAATCAATCCATGACGTTGTGCCCGTTATTCATTAATCATTTATTTCATTCTTATGCTACGTAAAAAAACCAGTCCCGTGTCTTCAAAGCCTGCGGATGGAGCTTCTTTAGATGTTAGTTCTCTTCTTGAGAAATACGAAGAAAAACCAATTATGCCTTTAAACGATACCCCTGCAGAAGAGGAAGTCAGGAGTGCTCCTTTACCTCAAGATCCACCTATTGGAGAAAAGCTCAAAGAAGATCTTAAAATCAGTTATCCTGCCAAAGGTATTCTTGACGTAACATTTGGAGGCTACGGCTTTCTTCGTCAGGATTATGCTATTAACCCAGATAGAGATATTTATGTTTCAACATCCCAGATCCGTAGATTCTGGCTTCGCCGCGGCGACCAGGTTGAAGGATTAGCACGTCCGCCTAAAGAGGGTGAGCGCTTTCATAGCCTTTTACTTATTAAAAAAATTAATGATATGGAAATGACTGAAGAACAGAGCCGTCAACGCAAACAGTTTGATCAGCTTACTTCCCTTCATCCTAATCGTCAGATAATCATGGAGACGAAGCAGGATATATTATCAACCCGCATGATTGATCTTATTGCGCCGATCGGATTTGGTCAGAGAGCGCTTATCGTTTCACAGCCTAAAGCAGGTAAAACAACCTTTCTCAAAGAGATTGCAGAGGCCATCTCGATCAACCATCCAGAAGCAAAGCTCATGGCTATTCTTATCGGAGAACGTCCGGAAGAAGTCACCGAACTTAAGAGATCAATTAAAGGAGAAGTCGCGGCTTCACATTTTGATGAATCGCCACGTCAGCAAGTAAAAGTAGCCAATCTGGCCCTTGACCGTGCTAAAAGAATGGTAGAGATGGGTCATGACGTTATAATCCTTCTGGATTCTATTACCCGTCTGGCCCGTGCTTTTAATCTTTCAGTCACTGGTTCAGGAAGAACAATGTCCGGAGGATTTGATCCTTCAGCACTGTTTCCAGCCAAGAAATTTTTAGGCGCTGCCCGTAACTGTGAAGAGGGTGGGAGTCTTACCATTATTGGGACATGTCTCGTAGGCACAGAATCACGTATGGATGATCTTATTTACGAAGAGTTCAAAGGTACCGGCAATATGGAGATTCATCTTGATCGTAAATTCGCTGAACGTCGTATCTTCCCCGCTATCGATATTGAGAAATCAGGAACACGTCATGAAGAGCTTCTGTTTAATGAAGAAACCATGAAACGTATTAATACACTACGTCGTATGCTTTCGTTATTGAATGCAGAGGAGAGAATCGTAGCCTTGAGTGATAAGCTTGGAAAAGCCAAAACAAATAAAGATTTTCTTGAGACGCTGAATAAGTAAAGCGCTCAATGGAGAGTAAAGAAGGCCGCCTCCGCCCTACGGGCGAGATAAGCGGCCTTTTTTTGTGGTCGAGAAAGGTAATGTTGGATAGATGTATCATCATAGCGAAAGGAGCAGTTTAAACCAGGGCCGCAACGTGTCGGGCACGATGATTGGTGTATATGGTGGTACATCTTCCGGCATTGCCGGCAGAAGATCGTTGGCATACGCCATTCGTTCCACATAGCGTGGAACTTCATGAGCATACGCGTAGCGGTAGCATATAATCAGTTCAGCGTGATCATCTGTTCCCGGAGAGAGCACCGCAGTTTGATTCGGAGCTTTCCAGGGCCGCACTTTGGCTACCCAGCCATGGTTGCACCAGGCCATGAGAACATCGTTGATCCACCGCATGTTTATTTCATGAGGCGGAGGAATATCTTCTCTCAATTTGAGAATCATCTCCCTTCTCCTGTTTTGAATTGCGAAGACCAGCCCTCCGAATCGGAGGGCTGGCCTTCTGTGGCGAACCTTAAACGAGGATGGGTTCCTCGTGGTTCCTTGGGAGCCACCGGATCTCGGCATGGAGATCTGGCTCACCCTCATCCTCTTCTTCGATCATAACTGGCCCCTGGTCTTTCAACCATAAGCGCAGTTCATCGATCGAAAACCAACCGCTCTGATATATGTCCTGCTCAACAGGGTTGAGCCAGAACTTCATGCAACCGTCCATCCACTGCCAAGAGTCTAAGCCATGGTAGTGCTTGCGTTGATCTTCTAGATTTGCTTTGATCTCGGCAAGAAGTTCCAGGAGCTGTGACAGTGGGAGATCTGTTCTTCGCATTTCCAAAAGCCTGACACTGCAGGCATTCTGGATAGCTTCGAGCCCTGGGACATCCAGGGAATCGATGAATTGCATCACTTCATGTGATAGTCTAACGCTTGTCATAATGACCTCCTGTTCAGGCGGCCAATAACTCGACCTCGCTTGCCTTTCTCGCCGTGTATGGCAACATGGGTAGTTCGAGGCCGAACTGATCGGCCACCCGTTTACGGATGGCAGGGTAGAACGTGTCGAGAAAATCCCCCGGTATGAAGGTGCCGGGCCGATACAGCTCATCGATCAGGTCATCGACCAGTCGAAAAACAGTATCTTTTGCTCTCTCAAATCCATCGAGCAGGCCGCCGGACGACTGAACTGCAGCACAGATGGGTTTGTCATGGAAGTAAGCTTGAAATGTTGTTTTCAGCTCGGCATCCATGAGTACATCATGCGTGCTCAGTTCTTTTTGCCGTTCTTCGACCGCAGCTACGAACGCGAAGAGCCCGTGAATCGAGAGATTCACGACGGCGCCATAGTACCCGAGGGTTTGTTTCTTCAGGCACATCGTACGAGCCCCCTTTCGATAGCACGATACAATGGTTATCCCCGGTCTCACGACCGGAGTTCGGTGTGCCCTGTCTGGGGAGGGCAAGAGGTAGATAGAGGAACATGAGGGCTTGACAGAGGTTTCCCTTGGGTTGCGCGTCACTGCAACGTCGGGTCCACATAAGATGGAAATCAGCCTGCAGATGTGGCTACAGGTTCATTTCCACCCTATGTGGAAGAGATTTACAATTACCTTTCTCGATTTATTAAGGTGCACAGACCTTTTATACTACAGTCCAGAACGACACTGCTTTATGTGTATATCTGGGACGATCGATTAAAATAGTGCCTATAGTATATCATAAGTATGTATTTTGGGGAATTTTGAACAGCACAAAAATATAAGAAGATTGAAGATTGAGGCTAAATCGATTCATAGCTGCAACTCGTAGACTATAGTCCACAAGCTAATATTACATAATATAGTAATTTATGAAGAAGTCAAGATGATAGAAAAAATGAGAGCGAACATTGCTTAAAGGAAGACACCAGGTACAATTCTGTACCTGGTGTCTTTTGTCTGCAAGAGACGAGATCATAGACTGGTGAAGGTGGCATATGTTTCACGAAGAAACGCTGCCATTTCACGATGGTTACGTTGATTGGCCAGGGTAAACGCCTGGTGAAATTCTTCCTCAGAGGCGCTGAGGATCCATGTTTGTACATAGTGGGACAGGAACTCGTCGTAGCTTAGGAGAAGAATCTCTCCGTCGCTATATACTACCACGGTATCGTCCGCGTTTGAACTGCCCTGTGTATGCACAAGGACGGCGTCAAGCACACGGTCCGGCAGCGAAACAGGTTTAAGCACATAGAGTGCTTCTTCCCACGTTGCGCCGGGGTGATCTTTTGTTCCTGATATGCCATACCCAGTCAGTCCTCGAAAAGGATTGCCAAACAAGGGGCTTGTATAACCTTTATCAGGTACTGCCTTTGTTTTGAGTGGCATAGTAGTGATGCGAAGCAGGGCACGGTCGTCGCCCGGCTGGGCATCAACCATTGAGTGATAGGCTACTCCTTCTGTAATGAACTCTTCGATCCCACATTCCAGTACGTGTTGATAGCCTTCATCGTACAGTGCTGAGTTCTGTTCATTGTTATTACGTTTAATCCAACGGGCATGAAGGGCTCGTCCTAAGCGGATACACTGTGTTTTCAGTCCGACATTCGGAACAAGTGCGATACCTTGCACAACCTTGCGATGCCGCGATTCCAGCTCAAAAGCTTTCACGGGTTCCTCCTTCAGTGATTCTCTGTGGCTATACTACCTTTTGACTGAGGTCTTTCTCATAGCTTAGTCAGTTCTATGAGCGTCCACTCTATGGGGGAATCCAGAAGGCTATAGAGTTATAGTCCTTCTTGATTCCATCATAGAGTGGTCTTTTGGTGTTCGCTCTCATTTATTAAGGTTCATAAAGGCCCTGTGTTCCATATGAAGTACATGCATCTGTGCTTTTTTGGATACATACGTATAAGGCCATAGATAGTATAGCAAACAGGCTGAGAATAATTACCGCAGCGGGATGTGGATAGAACCGTTGTAGTTGTGGATAATTAAATTTGATATACTGTATAGGGGTATGGGGTATATGTCCACATGATGTTATCAGTTATCCCCATAATATATGGATTCAGCAGAAGTTCGGATAAACAGAGTGATTGGTCAGCTGAAGGGTATCGCGAAGATGATTAGTGAGGAGCGCGATTGCACACAAGTTCTTCAACAGATTGCCGCAGTAAAAAAGGCAATTGATGGGCTTACAAAAGAGCTCGTGGTCTCAGATATTTGTAAATATGTACCTAAAGAAAAGACTGAGGCGGTGAAAAATATGGTAGAACAAGCTATAAAATTGTAGTATATGATATAGTATGATAACTTTTCTTTTTTTACAGATTAGTTATACTGTTACCACCCTGAATAACACTATTAATAGTTGTATATATATATGAGCGACACACAACATAATCATGAAGTAATTATTATTGGCGGTGGCCCCGCAGGCCTGTCAGCCGCATTATATAACGCGCGGGCTAATATGAAGCCACTGGTATTCGCGGGATCTCCTCCTGGTGGACAGCTCACGCTTACGTCTGATGTAGAAAATTTCCCCGGACATGAAAGCATAATGGGACCTGAACTGGTAGAGAAGATACGCGCGCAGGTATTGAAATTCGGCACCGTTATGAAAGATGAAAATGTTCTCAGTCTAGATTTTACGCACAAACCGTTTACCGTAAAAACAACGAGTGGAGTATATACTTCAAAAGCTATCCTTATCGCAACAGGCGCCAAAGCTCTCTGGCTTGGACTTGATTCGGAGCAGAAACTACGCGGTAAAGGTGTCTCTGCCTGCGCGACCTGTGACGGGTTCTTTTTCCGTAATAAAACTACCGCGGTTATTGGAGGCGGCGATACAGCTATGGAAGACGCTATGACGATGACCAAATTTGCTGAAAAGGTATATGTTATTCATCGTCGCGGTGAATTCAGGGCTTCCAAGATTATGCAGGAGCGAGTGTTGAACCACCCCAAGATCGAGGTTATCTGGAATGCTGCAGTTGAGCAGATTTTGGGAGAGCAGAAAGTCGAGGGTATCAAGCTCTTAATAAACGGTACCGAGGCGCGGGAAATTGCTCTTCAGGGCGTTTTTGTGGCAATCGGTCATAAGCCTGATACAGAGCTTTTCAAAAATCATATAGAACTTGACAGTAAAGGATATATTGTAACAAGCGCGGTAAAAGCTCTGGCTATGGCAACGGGAGCAAAAGAAAGTTCTCAGACTTTTGATTTTGGTTTTCAGTATATGACAAGTATCCCTGGAGTGTTTGCCGCAGGTGACTGTGTTGATCATGTATACCGGCAGGCAGCCACAGCCGCGGGCATGGGTGTTGCGGCAGGTCTGGAAGTAGAGCGTTGGTTGGAAACGCATGAGTAATCATTATTAATTGTGATGATCTATCTCTATGAGTAATACAGGACAGCAGATGCTTGATACTGCTCAAGCAATTATAAAAAAGGCAGCAAAGTCATTGGGGGTTTCTGAGTCATTAACAAAACGTCTCATTGAACCGGAAATGGTATATGAGTTCGCAGTCAATTATAAGAATAGCTCAGGTGAGCTGCAGACTCTGAAGGGTTTCAGGATACAGCATAATAATGCGTGCGGACCGTATAAGGGAGGTATCCGTTTTCATCAAAATGTGAGTCGTGAGGAAGTACAGGCATTGGCTACCCTTATGTCAATAAAGTGCGCGGTGGTTGGGTTGCCTTATGGGGGTGGAAAAGGCGGAGTTGTGGTAGACCCAAAGAAACTTAATCAAACAGAACTTGAACAGGTCTCCCGATCATTTGCTTCAAAAATTGCGGCTTTCATAGGTCCTGATAAAGATGTCCCTGCTCCTGATGTGAATACAAACCCTCAGATTATGGCCTGGATGCTTGAAGAATATGAAAAGATTGTTGGTCACAAAAGTCCGGCTGTTTTCACGGGCAAGCCGGTGGAAAAAGGGGGAAGCCTTGGACGAACCGAAGCAACCGGACGCGGAGGTGTAATTGTACTCAAAGCACTGCTGGCGTATCTTGCCCAGCAAGGCAAGGGCGAGATGGCTAAACTGGAAAAATCCCACTATAGTAACACGACTATCGCAGTACAGGGATTTGGGAATGTAGGCTATTACTTTGCCAAAATTGCACAGGAGGAAGGATTTCAGGTAGTCTCTGTATCGGACAGCAAGGGTGGTATTATAAAACACGGAAGTTCAAAGGGCAACGGAACAGCAAAGCACCTGCCTCTGGATATTCCGCTGGTGATGAACTGCAAACAGGAAAAAGGCAGCCTTAACGGATGTTACTGTGCCGGAGGAGTCTGTGATACACGAGGAGGAACACTCATATCTAACGAAGAGCTGCTGGAGCTGCCGGTAGATATATTTGTACCGTCCGCGCTTGAGAATGTCATCAATGCCTCCAACATGAAAAATATTAAGGCAAAAATAATCGTAGAGATGGCAAATGGTCCTGTTACTGAAGAAGCCTATGAGTATCTTACATCCAAGGGTGTGATTATTATTCCTGATGTATTAGCCAATAGCGGCGGGGTAACCGTTTCGTATCTTGAATGGGTACAGTCGAAACAGGGATACTACTGGACAGAAACTGAGGTAAACGACAAACTAGAGGCCATGCTCGCAAAAGCTTTTGCTCCGATCTGGGAAAAATCACAAGAAAAAAAGATTCCTTTGAAGGCAGCGGCTTTTGAGGTAGCGGTACAGCGCATAGTCGCCGCGCTGAGCTAGTATGGTACAATGTAGTATTCGTTTATGGAGAATCTGCAGGAATTTCTATTATTTTTCCGACAATATATTAAATCACGCCTTCTTCAAATAGGTCGCGGATTTGAGGGGGTAAAGGATGTTGTTGTGGCCTTTCTTATCGTGAAACGAGGTAAATATTCGAGTTCATTTCTGAATACCTCGTTCTTTATGCTCACGATAGCAGCCATAATCGGCGGCCCTATTATAGCCGAAAATAATCCTTTTATAAGCTCATTTGAAACCAGCGATGACAATGTTCAGGGTGCTATCGTTGCCTACAGTCCTACTGAGAATTCGTTTACTACCATTATTTCGTCTAAACCACGTGACAAAGTTATTGAGTACAAAGTACAGGAGGGTGATACCATAGCCTCCATCGCCAAAAAATTTGACGTGTCTGTTGATAGCATTAAATGGGTAAATGATAAAAAAGATGATGTGATTCATCCGGGAAACGCGCTTAAAATTCCTCCCGTAACAGGCTTGGTACACAAGGTTGTTTCGGGTGAAAACATATATACAATCGCCAAGAAATACAAAACTGACGCTCAGAAGATAGTAAATTTTCCGTTCAACGATTTTGCGGATCTCGACACATTCGCGCTTACCCCGGGACAGGCACTTTATGTACCTGATGGCATCATAGAAAATGAGCAGCAGAAGTATATCGCTCAGCAGCAGATGTTCGCTCAGGTACAGTCGGGAGTAAAGGGCTCGTCTTCATTCATCTGGCCTACAACAGGTATCATAACGCAGTATCCTATCTGGTACCATATGGCGCTTGATATCGCCAATTCCGCGGCTCCTCTAGTGATCGCATCCGACACGGGTACAGTGGTATATTCTGGTTGTTTGAGATACGGCTATGGATGTCATGTAATAATAGACCACGGGAATGGGTACACTACCCTTTACGGACATCTTTCCCGCATCGATGTATCTGCCGGGCAAGTAATATCCAAAGGCGGGCAGGTAGGACAAATGGGATCTACAGGCAGATCCACGGGCACGCATCTTCATTTTGAAATCCGCTCGGGCGGAACACTTCTCAGTCCGCTTAACTTCTTGAAATAATAAGGAATTAGAATAGCCTCAACTTCCTCGTAGCTAGTAAAAAATACATACATTTGATATACTATAGGCATTCTTTGACAATCGGAAGAGTATCATACAGGATGACAGTAAAAACATAGTTAATGTGTTTTTTCTGCCATCTTGTATGGACCTATGCCGTCTGACGAGCGGTTATAGGTATATCTAGTCATGTACCCCAAAAATAGCTGCCTGCATCCCCAAAAAGGCAGCCCAACAATGGAAAGGAGCTACATATGTACAAGCCTGTCTCCGAGGAGGATCTGATGTTTCTATTTGGAGCTTTCCAGAAACGTCGGATCTCGCGCGACGTCCTGGGCCCGGTGTTGAAGACCGAGATGTACACTGCTCTGATTGAGCGGTACCTCACGGTGATAAACGCCGATTTTGCCTGGATTCCCGCAGTTTTGCGGGAATTGCCGCGCTTCGACTTTGACGTGCCGCGAGCCTATGCGGCGGCTGTTGAGCTGTATTTTAGCCTCAAGAGCCGGATTCAAGCACGCATTTGGAGCGGCAAGTGCCTCATCTGCGAGGCTCAAACCTCGCCCGACGCGCCATTTGCCCTATACTGCGTGGAGCACGGTGAGAAGTTCCTCGACCACGTCGTGGCTGACGACAGCCTGTTCGAGCGGCTCGCGAGCCTGCTCAAGCATCCCGGGGTCTCCCGGGGCACGGCATATCGGCAGTTCCGCATGGAGCTGCACGCCACGCTCAAGGTATCTGCACCGCACGTCCTAACCTTTTACGGTTAACATCTAGCCTTAAGGAGGTGGGGTATGGGGCAGGTATTCTTCATCACGGGGGTTATCCTGGCAACGATCATACTGGACTCCGCAGTCCGCCTTAGGTACCGCATCCTGAGCGGAGCGTGGTTTTTTGTTATGATCCTAGCTTTGATGATACCGCATCACTAACGTTGGAAGCTACGCACCCACGCCTCAGGCGTGGGTGCGTAGCTATAATCTCTTCCGATTGTCACTCACATTATAGCTAGTAAAATATACATATTTTTGATATACTATAGGTACTTTATTGCCTTTTTGACAGTCTATTCTATAAGCATGAATAGATTGTTTGAAAGGCCTGCTTTGCACATTGATAACCAGGAGAGGAAAAAATGTCCATATAAGGTGGATATGAGGGTATTCCCAAGAGTATCCTGATATCCATCTTGTATGGAATTCGAGCTTAGCTCGACACACCCCTGTGAAAGGGGAAAGGCTCCCTCCTGCCTTAAAGGAGTTTGTGTCTGTGATATTTCCCAAGATATCGCAGAATGAGTGTTTTCGCTAGCGAAAGGAGACTTTTCAATGAAGCAGCTACTACCGATCCACAACGACACCCGTTCGGTCGATGTGACTAGCCACCCGGATTACATGGCATGGCTCACGATCGGCGCACATCAGATGTGCCTCGATACGTTTAGCCAGTCAATGTTGGTTCGGCATCGGGTCCCTGATGCGCATTGGAATGCGCATCAGACCCTGCTACACGTCCACGCGAATTTGCTGACGCAGAAGACGATTGAGCCGGGCATTCTGGCTCGATCCTGCGCACAGAGTGGTGATGATTTTCTGTCTGTGCTAGCTCAGCAAGTGGGCGAGGCGGACGGCGAAATTCTCGCCTATGTTATCCTTCGGAC